>JAIPDD010000099.1 GCA_021737875.1 Sulfuritalea sp. | reverse complement strand
ATGCCAATGAAAGCGGGGATTACAGAGAGCGGTAAGGCCACTGCCGACACAAACGTGGCTCGCGCATTGCGCAAAAAAAGCCACACCACAATCACTGCCAAGACTGCGCCTTCTAAGAGCATGATCATCGAGCCTTCGAACTCTTCGGCAACGGGTTGCACAAAGTCAAAGGCTTGGGTGAGCTCCAAGTCGGGGTGTTGTTGTTGGAGTTCTTTGAGCGCTGCTTGAACCGCAGCACCCACTTCGACCTCACTTGCGCCTTTGCTGCGCGTGACTTCAAAGCCCACCACGGGTACGCCGTTTAACAGCGCTAAGGCACGGGGCTCGGCCACGGTGTCTTTCACCGTTGCGACTTCATCAAGGCGAATGTGTTGGCCGTTGTTCAAGGCCAACTCTAGGCTTGCGAGTTCCTCCGCCGTTTTGACCGTGGCCAGCGTGCGCATAGGTTGTTCGCTGCCTGCCAAATCGGCCCGACCGCCTGCGCTTTCGGTTTGTACTTGCTTGAGCTGGCGAGAAATTTCCGCAGCGGTTGCGCCCAGGCTTTGAAGCTTCATGGGGTCCAATGCCACTTCGACTTGGCGGTTAACACCGCCTACGCGGGCCACCGAGCCCACGCCTTTGACACCCAACAATCGCCGCGCAACCGTGTTGTCGACAAACCAGCTCAGGGCTTCGTCGTCCATGCTGGGCGCGCGCACGGTAAAGGCCAAGATGGGCGCACCCGAGAGGTTGATCTTGCTGACCACGGGGTCGCGCACATCGCTTGGCAACTCGGAGCGCACGCTTTGCATGGCCGCGCGCACATCATCCACCGCCTCTTGGGTTGGTTTTTCTAAACGAAACTCTGCCGTCACCAAGACGCCGCCGTCTTGGACTTTGGTGTAAATATTTTTCAAACCCTGCAAAGGCGCAATCGCGTTTTCTAATTTGCGCGCGACTTCGGTCTCGAGCTGCGCAGGTGCTGCGCCGGGCAAGGAGGCGCTGATGGCGACGGTGGGGAGCTCAAGGTCAGGGAACTGCTGCACCTTCATAGACTTGAAGGCCAAGATGCCAGCAAACGTCAGCATCACAAAGAGCATGACTGCCGGAATCGGATTTTTAATCGACCATGCGGAAACGTTCATAGCGTGAGCCTCTTATTTGGCAGCAGCAAGCGCGGGAACGACTTTGACCAAGTCGCCTTGGCTCAAGAAACTTCCGCCGCTGGCAACCAACTTGTCTTCAAGACCTACGCCAGTCTTGATTTCGAGGTGGTCGCCCACCATGCGGCCGGTTTGTACTTTGAGTTGGCTGACCAAGTTGTCAGCGCCCACGCGGTACACATAGCTAAACCCATCACGCACCACCACAGCCGATTGCGGAACCGTCAGCGCTACCGAGCTGCCTAACTCGAACTCGCCTTTGGCATACATGCCGGGCTTGAACGCACCGACTGGCGCGGCACCTGCGTCCACGGGGCCGATCAGATCCACGTACACCAAACCATTACGGGTTTGCGCATCCACGGTGGGCGCCAACATGCGCACCTTTCCTTTGAATTGCACGCCGCCAGGCGCAGTGACGGTCACCGCTGAGCCAACGGGAATCCGCGCCAATTCGGACGAGGTGACTTCAGCGCGCCACTCCAAGCGGCCTTGGCGAATCAGTTTGAACAACTCGGTTCCAGCCCCGACCACGGAACCGACCGTGGCGCTGCGGGCAGAAATAGTGCCAAAGTCAGGCGCGACTACTTTGGTGTGTTTCAAGCGCAAAAGCTGGGAATCCAACTGGGCACTGGCCGAATCGACCCGCGCTTTGGCGGTTTGGTCTTGGGTTACATACTGGTTGAATTGCTGGGCGCTGATGGCGCCGCTGGCTTGCACAGCCCGGGCTCGCTCGGCATTGAGCGTTGCATCCGCCGCATTGGCCTGCGCTTCGGCAAGCATGGCACGCGCCAAAGCCACGTCGGCTTGTACGCTTTCGGTGGCGAAGCTTGCCAGCACCTGGCCGCGCTTGACTTGGTAGCCCACTGCCGCATTGATTTCTGCAATGCGCAAACCACTGACCTCTGCGCCTATCGACGCTTCTTGCCATGCGGCAACGCCTCCGTTGGCGGAGAGCTTGATGGGAAGCGTGGTGCTGCGGGCTTGGACGACGGCCACCGTTAAAGCGGCCTTTGCAACCACTTTAACGGCTACTTTTTCGACCGGCTTTTCGGCAGGTTTTGCGCTGGGTTTTTCTGTGGGCTTTGGCGCTGAAGCAGCCGTTGCTTGGCTGGGCTCTGCAGCGTTGACGCCATACAAGCCCATTCCAAGGCCGATGCACGTTACAAGAAGGGTCGTTAAGAGGCCCACTGCGCGGGGTTTGGTTTCAGTACGGTTCATATCAAAACTCTTTGCTAATTTACGTTGGACTGCTGGGGCTCAAAACCGCCCCCGAGGGCACGGTACAAAGCGACCCATGCGAGGTTGCGCTGCATTTGCAATGCGAGCCACGCAGATTGGGCGGCAAAGGCATTTCTGCGTGCATCTTCGAGCTCAACCAGACTGGCTATGCCTTGGTTAAACCGCGCCTGGGTTGCTGCCAGCGACTGGCCATAGCCTTGGCTGGCGACTTGGGCGTCGGTCTCGCGGGCTTGGCTGCTGTGCAGATTGACCAAGGCCTCTTCGACTTCGCGCACCGCGTTGCGTACCTTGAATTGGTAAGCCACGATGGCGCTTTGGTAGGCACTCTCCGAAGAAGTAACTGCTGCTGCACGTCGCCCTGCATCAAACAGCGGCAGGCTCAAAGTGAGCGGGCCGAACGCCCATGTCGATTCATCTTGCTCAACGCCGCCCGTGCCAACGCGCAAAGCGCCTATGGATCCGTTCAAGCTCAAGCGCGGAAGGCGCTGCGCTTTGGCGCTGCCGACCTGGGCTGCAGCCACCACCAGATCGCGCTCGGCCGAATACACATCCGGGCGCTGGGTAATCGTTTGTGCAGGAACGCTAGGCACAGCAATAGGAAGGGCTTTCTTAGGCTGCTCGAAACTTTTTTGCAAGCGCGCTTTCAACTCGGCCTCTGGCATGGCCGCAAGCACCACCAGGCTTTTCGTCAAAATTTCACATTGCCCGGTTTGCTGCGTCCAGCGGCTGTTGCTGTCAGCGGCAGTGGCTCGGGCGAGAGCGGCGACCGATTCAGCCACGAAACCGGCCTTGGCATTGATCGCCACCAGGCGGGCTGTTTCTTGGTGCGACAGCGCATCGCTTTGGGCCAGGGCTTGCATTTGCCGGCAACCAAACAGCGAGAAATAAGCATTGGCCACTTCAGCGGCAACCGACACCCGGGCTTCATGCCACTGCGCTTGGGATCCTTCAACTTGCGCCACCGAGGCACGGCTCACAGCGCTGTTGGCACCCACCAGATCGAGCTCCCACGACGCCACAACGGCTGCCTGCGAACTTGTCGCAACCGCCACGCCGACTTGCGAGACGCCGCGGGTCGAACCGATTTGGGCGCTGAAGTTGGGTACCAGTGCAGAACTGGCCAAGGCTTGGTTGGCGCGGGCTTCTTCAATGCGCGTTGCGGCTTTGGCAACGGTGGGGCTTTGGCGCTGCGCCGCCTCGATCAAGGACACCAACAAGGGGTCGCCTTGCTGCTTCCACCACTGCGACAAGACGCCCACGCTGCCTTGGTGCGGCAAGGGGGCCAACCATTGCTGCGCCATCGAGGGTGGCGGGGGCGGGGCAGGAAGCAAGCTCTCGCATGCGGACAAGAACAAGGCCAGCACGATGGCGAAGGCGTAGGTGCAAGTCCTGGGGATGTCGGGTGTGAAGGGTTGGGGCATAGGCAAAAGGGCAACGTTTCGGTTTTTCACAAGGAGTTTGCCACAATTTAGTGACACTTGGAAATATTCTAGACAAACCCCTTTAGCTTAACCGGAACTACTGCGCCCGCGAGTACGTCAGCATGCGGCCTTTGTAGGCATTCCCATGGCTATCGCCGGGGCGGTCAATTTTTTCTTCAGACAAGGAAAATCCAAGCGCAGTCATATTGCGGTGAAAGTGGGCGCGGTTGCCTCGGTTGGGGTCTACCACCCACACTTCTGCGCGCGCTGCAGCGTGGCGTTCAATGAAGTCTGCGAGTGCGCCCCCCTCATCGCGTTCGTACAAAATATCACTGCCAATGATCAGCTCAAATGTGCCGCTGACGTCTGCATCGCGACTGGGCGCTGGCGCAGCCACAGAGGCATCGTCTTCAAACGGCAGGCGGCCCCAGTGGCCATGGCGGTACTTCAAGGGGGGCAAGCCATTGAGCCGCACGTTTTCTGCCAAAAATTCACCAGCCAAGGGGTGGCAGTCGCTGGCGGTCATGTCCGCGCCTCGGCGATGTCCGACCAAGCTCGAGAGCGCCAAGCCACAACCAATTTCTAAGATGCGCTCGCTTGCCAGCACCGGTCGTTGGGCCATGCGCTCAGCCAAACGCGCGCCTGAAGGCCACAGCAAGCCAAACAAGGGCCAGGTGGCCGATGAAATTCCCAAGCGCAATGCAAGCTCTAAAGGGTCATAGAACTGCTGCTTGTCCTGCAGGGAGCGGATCACCATGTTGGAGACGCCCTGCACCGCAATACTTTCTTGCTTGGTGAGGTAGCCCACGGCTGCGGAGTTCATGGAAGCCTTTGAAGTGAGGCTCCATTAAGCACCGATTTCGCTGCTTATCGCTGCCCTTATTTTGTTTTGCGAATAAATTTAACGATGTGCTCGGCGACTTCGCGGCCTTTGTCTTCTTGCAAAAAATGCGCCGCCCCACGGATTTTGGTGTGGGGCTGCCCTTGAGCACCGGGGACCCGTTTTTGCCACATGACCTCGCCGCCTTTGGTGATGGGGTCACGGGTGCTAAACAAGGTGAGAAAGGGTTTGTTCCACTGTTTGAACACTTCCCACGCCGCTTCGTTGTTTGCCCGCTCTGGGTCGGTGGGTGTGGTCGGTACAAAGCCTGGAAAAACGCGCGCGCCAACACGGTACTTGGCGCTGGGGAAGGGCGCGTCGTACGCGGCCACTTCATGCAGGGTCAAACCATTGGTGCAGCCTGCTTTGACGATCTTGCCAATCGGAAACCAGGGGCTAAAGCGGGCAAACGCACGCCAGACTTTGAAGGCAAATGGAACCGGGGTGGTACCCGTGGGCAAGGCTCCGTTGGCCAACACAACCCGGTCAAAGCGATCTGGCATTTCAGCCACCACACGCAAGCCCACCAAAGAGCCCCAGTCTTGGCCGAAAAAAGTCATGTGCTCGAAATGGTTGGCCTCTACCCATGCTTTCATCCACTGCACATGGTTGAAGTAGGAGTAATCTTTGGCATGGGCCGGTTTGTCAGAACGCCCAAAGCCCACCAAATCAGGCGCAATCACACGCATTCCCGCGCCCACCAGCACGGGAATCATCTTGCGGTACAAATAGGACCAAGCGGGCTCACCGTGCATCAACAACACGATAGGCCCATCGCGCGGACCTTCATCGACGTGGGCAATACGCAAACCACCAAGCTCGGTGTAGTGCGCTGCGAAAGGGTAGTCCGGGAGGTTAAAAAAACAGTCTTCGGGGGTGCGAAGAACTTCAGAAATGAGCGGAAGTGCCACCATGCAAACAAACTCCAAAAAACTTGAACATGAAGGTCTTCAGTGTAACTGCCTCACATACAGTGGTGTATGTTGACTTAGGCTAAAAATTCTCGGAGTACGCGGTTGACTTCGCTGGCGTGGGTGCGGGCCAACCAATGGCTTGCGCCGCTAATGCGGTGAATGCGCAAATCAGCAACCCACTGGCTCAACCCCTCTAACAAAACCGGGCGCAGCGCGGTATCTGCCTCGCCCCAAATCACTTGGGTGGGCACCTTGACTTTGAAGTTGTCCGCTTGGGCTTGCAATTGCGCAGCCAAAGCCGCCATGCGGCCGACCTGCGCTGGAACATCTGGGTCGTCCGGATGCAAGGGCGACGCGCGGTAGTAATTGCATCCGCCGGTGAGGCCTTTGCTCCAACACGCGCGGTAGGCGGCCAAGTCGTCGGGGGTGTGGATGTCGGCCATGGTGCACAGCAATTGAAACTGGTTTTTCGCCAGCGCGTCTTCGCTGCCGGGTTTGCGCAACCAGTTCATGTACAAACTCGCCGCAATCTGTGCGCTGTCGTGCGCCAATGCGTGGGCGAAAGCCAGCGTGTGCGGAGAATTGAGAATGGCGAATTTTTTCAAGAGCTGCGGGTGTTGGGCTGCCAAGCTCCAGGCCACCGCTCCGCCCCAGTCGTGCGCAATCAGCCCGTGGACCGGCGCACCCAAGGCGTGGATCACGGCGCACACATCCGCCAAAATTTTGCTTGGTTTGTAGGCTTCCAAGGGCGCGGGCTGGGACGACAAATTAAACCCGCGCAAATCCAGCGCCACGCAGCGGTAGTCGCGCCCTAAATCGGACAACTGCTCGCGCCAGGCGTACCAAAACTCAGGAAATCCGTGGATGAATAACAGCACAGGCGCATCCTCGGGGCCGCTGACTTTGGCGTGGAGTTGGATACCCGGCTCGGTATCAAAAAACACCGATTCATACAGAGCGTCGGTCATGGATTTATTTTTTGGTTCGCTCATACAGCGGCATCACTTGCGGAAGGCTGGCTTCCATCTCCGCAATACGCGAGCTGCTGGAGGGGTGGGTAGAAAGCCACTGTGGCGGCGCGCCCTTATTGGCAGCCGCCATCTTTTGCCAAAGCGTAACGCCAGCACGGGGATCAAAACCGGCCCGTGCGGCCAATTCCATACCGACCAAGTCAGCCTCTGATTCGTCTTCACGGCCAAACTTTAAGCTCAGCAAATTGGCGCCGCCTTGTGCGACTGCGTCGGCCAAGTGCGGATCGATTCCCAACCAACTCGACGCCAACACGCCGCCCAAACGCGCCAAGCCTTGGGTGGCGGTGCTTTTGCCCATGCGCTCGCGGGCATGCTCGCGCAAGGCATGGGCCATTTCGTGGCCCATGACCACGGCAATTTCATCGTCAGTCAAATTGAGCGTTTTGATGATTCCGGTGTAGAAAACAATTTTGCCCCCGGGCATGCAGTAAGCGTTGATTTGGTTGGAGCCGATGAGATTGACTTCCCACTTCCATTGGTTCACGCGCGGGTTCCATTCGTTGGCGAAAGGAATGATTTTTTGGGCAATCTCGCGCAGTCTTTTCAACTGGACGTTATCGGCAGGCGCCAAGGCTTGTTGCTTGGCGGCCTCGGCCAAGGTTTCGCGGTATTGCAAAGCCGCTTGGCGCTCCACCTGATCGGCCGGCACCAGTTTGCTAAAGCCCGAGGCTTCGCCCACTTGCACCCCTTCACGGGCCGCTGCATTGGGGGCCCACACCGCAAGGGCAACACAGGCCATCACCATGGCCACGGTACTGGCACGCCCCATCGGTTTTTTAAATGCGTTCAAAAGAAACATCCCATTCTCCCTATCCCTTATTATTCCCCGCATGCAAGCCCCGCCCCACAGCCCTGACGCCCCAGCCACATCTGTGCCCCAACGCACGTGGGGCCAAATACTCAAAGTCTACTTGGAGCCGGCCTCTTTGCGCATGCTGTCCTTGGGTTTTTCGGCCGGCTTGCCTTTGCTTTTGGTTTTTGGGACTTTGAGTTTTTGGTTGCGTGAAGCCGGCATTGACCGTACCACGATTGGATTTTTAAGCTGGGTGGGTTTGGCTTATGGCTTTAAATGGGTGTGGTCTCCTTTGGTAGACCGCATGCCTATTCCTTGGCTGACCCGCACATTAGGGCGCAGGCGCAGCTGGCTCTTGGCCTCGCAGGCCGTCATCATGCTGGCCTTGGTCAGCATGGCGATGACCGATCCACAGCAGTCGCTCGTCCCCGTGGTCTGGTGTGCGATCGCGGTGGCGTTTGGTTCTGCC
>JAIPDD010000098.1 GCA_021737875.1 Sulfuritalea sp. | reverse complement strand
TTGGACGAAGCCACCGAAGGCTTGGCCCCTTTGATTCGGGAAGACATTTGGACTTGCTTGGGAACCCTTCGCGCACAAGGCCAAAGTATTTTGATCATCGATAAATACGTTCAACGCTTGGTGCAATTGGCCGATCACCACACCTTGATTGAACGCGGCAAGGTGGTTTGGGATGGAACTTCAAAAGAGCTGAGCGACAACCCTGAACTTTGGCACCGCTACATCGGGGTTTAAAAGGAACAATGATGAAAATACTACAACCCCCCACCTGGTCCCGGCCCCGCGGTTACTCCAATGGGGTGATGGCAAGCGGGAAAACGGTATGTGTTGCGGGAATGATCGGCTGGGACGCCCAATGCCAATTTCAAACCGATGATTTTGCTGGCCAGGTCCGTCAGGCCCTGGAAAATGTCGTTGCCGTATTGAACGAAGCGGGCGCAAAACCAGAACATATCGTACGCATGACCTGGTACGTAACCGACAAGCGGGAGTACCTCGCGGCGTCACGCGAAATCGGTTTGGCGTTTCGTGAAACCATTGGCAGTTTTAACGCTGCGATGACGGCGGTGCAAGTTTCAGCGCTGATGGAAGACCGCGCGAAAGTGGAAATTGAAGTGACGGCGATTATTCCGTCATAAGAAAAATGTCTTGCGCTAAAATCAGCTTCAGCTCCAGAGGCCGATAAGGGCCCGAAGCTTCGCCGACCCAGCATATAAGTTGGGCGGCAAACAAAAACACTTTCGTCAACCCTGGGAGGGGTCATGCAACTGATCTGGGTATCGGGGCCTGCGGCCCGCGTTGTCACTATTTCTATCACCGCTCGAAGAGTCGCTGCTGCCATGGGCTTAGCCGCTGCAACGTGCATTTTGGTCGGCGTTTTATTCCATTTTGTCGGGCTGCGCGTTGCCATTGACTACGCGCCTGCGCTGGCCCGAAGTTTGGGCGGTGTCAGCTCTGAACAAGAGCAGCAAAGAATGGAGATGACCTACCGGGAGCAGTTACACGCCCTT
The DNA here is from genome assembly GCA_021737875.1 of Sulfuritalea sp. Taxonomy (GTDB): domain Bacteria; phylum Pseudomonadota; class Gammaproteobacteria; order Burkholderiales; family Burkholderiaceae_C; genus Allorhodoferax. Next base: position 6,905 of record JAIPDD010000098.1, on the reverse strand, counting down.
CAGGCCCAATATTCTGAAGTGGTTCAGCGCCTAGGCGACATCGAGAAAAGCAAACGCCAGTGGACGGAGATGTTCGGCATTGAGTCTTTGTTTCACCCATCCAAAAAAGCCAGCACCAAAGGCCAAGGTGGCCCGCTCCACATCATCTCTGCTTGGCGCTTGCAAGCGCCCGATTTATCGAGCCAACTCGCAGCCACACAACAGCAACTCACCGATTTGAACCAGTCATTGCTCCATAAGCAACTGCAATGGCAAGACGATTTGAAGCGCTTGGAACAACTGCCCACGGCTTTGCCTTTGGAAGTTGATTTTCAATTGACCAGTGGCTATGGCGTTCGGGCCGACCCCTTTACCGGCCAAGCCAGTCTGCACGAGGGCATAGACCTTGTCGCGCCGCTGGGCAGCGCCGTTCTTGCAACAGCCGCAGGCACAGTCACTCGCTCTGAGTATGCAGGTGCGTATGGGCATGTCGTAGAAGTTGCCCACGCGCAGGGCTACGTCACCCGTTACGCCCACCTGCGCGAACGGCTGGTCAGCCCTGGGCAAGGTCTCGAACGCGGACAGCTGCTAGGGCGGCTTGGCAACTCGGGCCGCTCAACTGGCCCACACCTGCACTACGAAGTGATTTACCAAGGAAAGTCGTTGGCGCCACAAGCTGCACTCGCAGCCCACGCCCAATTTATCAAGGCCAAACCCGCGGGATCTTCCCATGTTTGGTAACAAAAAATACTCAGCGAGTCCTTTGGTGATGCATGCAGAAAAATTTGACACCTTGATAGGACCGCGCTGCGAAATGCACGGCCGCATTGTGGCCAATGACAGCCTGCGCTTGGATGGAACCGTGGTGGGCGACATCGAAGCCCACTCGGAGGTGCCCAGTACGGTGGTGATCGGCGAAAGCGGTGTGGTGCAAGGCGATGTGCGCGCCCACCGCATCATCGTGGCTGGCAAAGTCACGGGCAATATTCACGCCCTTGAGCGCATCGAACTGCATTCCAGCGCTTTGGTGCAAGGCGATATCAAGTACGGGTCACTTGCCGTAGAGCATGGGGCGCGGGTCTTGGGATTGCTTTTGCAAATCGACCTGCATGCGCAAGAAAACAGCGAGGTAGAAGTTCAGGCGGCAATTCGCAAAGCAAGGGCTTAAAGGGCGGCACGCCCAAGCTTGAATTATTGGCAAAGCCAACGCAGAATGCGGGTAACGCAGCTCATCCTGGCTGCTGCCCCTGTGACTGGAGATCGCCATGGGACTCGAAACATTCGTAGACACCCCCCCTTATCTGATTGACAACCCCAATTTGCAAGGGGGGTTTGCGCCCATTGATCGGGAGTTGGTGGTGCAAGACTTTGAAGTCATCGGCGAAATCCCGCAAGATTTCAGCGGCATGTATGTGCGCAACGGCCCCGTTCCCCAACACCCGCCCAAAGGCAAATACCACTGGTACGACGGCGATGGCATGTTGCACGCGGTGCATTTTCAAAATGGCCAGGTCAGCTACCGCAACCGCTGGGTCAACACCGATGGTTTGCAGGCCGACCAAGCGGCAGGTGTTAGCCTCTCGCCCGGACTCAAACAACGCCTGCCTGAAGGCGCATTGCCCGATGACGCGCTTAAAAACACCTCCAACACCGATGTCAAGTTTCACAACGGCAAGTTGCTCTCCATGTGGTACCGCGGTGGCGCGGTCTACCAAGTCGACCCCCTGAGTCTGGAAACACTGGGCAAGCTGGAGCCCGACCCGCGCTTGAAAGGCTTGCAAATTTCGGCCCACTCCCGCGTTGATGAGCGCACGGGCGAATACATGTTTTTTGCCTATGGCAACCAACACCCCTATATGCATTACGGTGTGGTCAATGCGCAGGGCCAATTGCAAACCTTGATCCCCGTGGAGTTGCCTGGCCCGCGCTTGCCGCATGACATGGCCGTCACCGCCCACTACAGCATCTTGCACGATTTCCCACTGATCAATAACCCTGAAGCGCTGCAAGCGGGGCGCTACAGCCTGGAGTTTCACCCCGAGTGGAAATCGCGGTTCGCGGTCATTCCCAGGCACGGCAGCGTCGATCAAATCCGGTGGTTTGAGGCCGACCCGCGCTACATGCTGCATGTGGCCAATGCATGGGAAGAAGTCAATGCGCAAGGCGAGACCGAAATCGTCATGCTGGGTACCCCTTACACCATGCCCAAACATTTGGATGGTTCGTTGGACACCAAACGCTTGCTGTTTACCATCGGCACCCAAGGCACCGACTACGAGCTCTACCAATGGCGCTTTAACTTGGCCACTGGCCAAACCCGTGAAAGCGTGGTCGACGACATCCTGAACACCGAGTTCCCGATGATCAACACCTGGTACCAAGGCTATAAAAACCGCTACACCTACCATGTCCTGATGGGCCGCGCCCGAACGGTAGAACAGCCCCGCTTTGCGGGACTAGCCAAGTACGACCTCGAAACCGGCAGCGCTGTGACGTTCCACCCCGGTGAAGGCTATTGGTTCAGTGAAGCACCATTTGCTCCGCGCGACAACGCACAAGCCGAAGACGATGGTTACTTGGTAGGGTTTGTTTGGAACGGCTTGAAAGAGCGCTCCGAAGTGTGGGTTATTGATGCACAGCACTTGGCCAAAGGTCCGGTAGCCAAAATCCTCTTGCCCCAGCGGGTGCCCCACGGCTTTCACAGCACCTGGGTGCGTGAAGCCTTGCTCACCCCAAGGTGAGCGCAGTATCTGCGTCTTTAATTGCCTAACTGCGCCATCTGCTCCGGTGGTTTTTCAGCCGGAAAGCGAACCCAGTTGCTTTTGTCAGCGCCCAAGGTCGAAGGCTTGGACCAGTTGACTGCTTTGACGTTGGGGTATTGAACCCATTTCACCGTCTCAGCGCGCGGGGCCGCTTCAGCCTCAGCCTGGGTTTTGACAGCTTGGGCCACGTAACGGACCCAGGTGTCTGTTTTATCGCCTGCCAATGCCGGGCCTGAGAAAACCAGCGTCGCCAAAGCTGCGCTCAGCAAAACCCTGATTGGGCGCATTGCGCAAATGGAAGCAAGGGAAACCTGTGAAAAATGGATCGTCATAAAAGTGCTTTCGTGGGAGGCTAGTGCATTGCTACGGTTTCGCCACCTTGGCTGTCAGGTTTTTGACCTGCCCTGAAAAAACAGCGCATCCAGTCTCTTAAAAGCAATTAGCATGCCGCCGCCAGCCTGACTGCCTTTACCTGTGACAATGGTCCCCAATGACTGCCCACCAAACGACCCCCGACAAAGAAGCCATTGCCCTGCTCCCGCCGTTTGAGCGGCTGGGCCTCGACCGCATTACCCTTGTCAATACCGGCAAGCAGGCCATCCTGGCCTATGACGCGCTCCTGTCCGCTCGGGCTTGGGGATTTGACACGGAATCCAAGCCCACCTTTCACGTCGGGGAAATCTCAGACGGGCCGCATGTCTTGCAACTGGCTACGCGCGAACAAGCGTGGGTGTTTCAGCTGCACGACCCCGACTGCCGCGCAGTGGCCGCCGACTTGCTCGCCCGCGGCGGCATTGACAAAGCAGGTTTTGGTTTAGGCGATGACCGCAAACGCATCATCCAAAAACTCGGCATTGAACCCGCAGGCATTCTGGAACTCAACGCCGTGTTTCACGCCCGGGGCTACCGCAAAGACATGGGTGTCAAAGGAGCAGTCGCGGTTCTGTTTAACCAACGGTTCCAAAAATCCAAGAAAGCCGCTACGAGCAACTGGGCCAACCCCCGCTTAAGCGAGTCGCAACTGGTCTACGCCGCCAATGACGCGTATGCAGCCATTTGCGTTTGGGACGCTTTGGGTTTAGGTCAACCCGCGTTGTAAATGAAGTCACCGTCCATCGCACAAGCACCGCTTTTTTCCATGGCCACACACAAGCCGCGAATCCAGTCTTTGTAGCTCACAGGGCCTGCGTATTCTTGGTGCGCAAGGCGCAAGTACGACAGGTCTTCCGACCAGGCATAAAAGGCGGTGTAGGGGGCCCGTTGCAACTCCAGCAGCTTGAATTTCAGAAGCACCTTGGCAAGGTAGCTGGCGTGCTTGGCGGGATCGGCTCGAAACTGCGCCAAGCGGCTGCGGGCGCGAGCAAGTGCAGCTGGCACCGCTTCAAATATGCCGCCGTGGCCCGGTAAGACACAGCGCGGTTGGAGTTCATCGATCATTTGCAGCGTCGCCTCCACCTCATCAAAAGCCGCAAAGCCCTCGATCTCTGGAAACACCGCGCCAAAACCGTTTTCCCAAAGCGCATCGGCAGAAATCAAAATGCCGTCTTGGGCATTGAAAATAATCAGCGCATGGGGGTCATGCCCAGGGGCCGCATGGCACTGCCACTCGGTGCCGTTGACGGTGAACTTGGCACCCGCTTGGATCACGCCTGTATGGCGAAACTGGGGGCAGTGTTGGCCTGTCGGGGTAAAAGAAAGCGCTTTGGGGTCCCAGTTGTCTACAAAAGCGGCGTGCCCCGGCGGAATTAAAATTTCGAGCTCTGGGTAGGCCGTTTGCAACAGGGCATTGCCCCCACAATGGTCACTGTGCAAATGGGTGTTGATGAGGGTGTGAAGCGGCCGATCTGCGAGGTGGTGCGCAAGCAGCGCGTGGGTTTGCTCTGCGTGCGTCCAATAGCCCGAATCAATGAGTACGGATTGCGTTGCATCTTGCAACACAATGTTGTTCGAGGACAGCCAACCGCGTTCGAGGAAAGTGACACCTGGGGGCAAAGTAAACATGGGTATCACCCTTATTTTTCAGGGTAGGTTGGATGAAGAAACTTTATATATTTCATTTCTGGCACTAGTGAAAATCTATTATGGCTCTAACGTAGATAAACGCGGGGCACTACCATGGGCCCTTCACTTCAACAGCACCTCCCCATGAGCACCGAATACCTCAAAAAAGCAAGCCCTCCCCAAGCCACCATTGACGCCGCTACGGGCGAGACGGTGCAGCGCATGTTGGCTGAGATCAAAGCGCAGGGCTGCGATGCGGTTGAACGTTATGCCCGCGAGCTCGATGGCTACCACGGCAAGATCTTGCTCAGTGAGGCCGATATTGCCGAGTCGGTCAAACGGGTACCGGAGACAGTTCGCGCAGACATTGCCTTTGCCCACCAAAGGGTACGAGACTTTGCCAAGCGCCAACGCGACGCGCTCGGTGAATTTGAGGTGGAGTTGATGAGCGGTTTGGTGGCCGGTCAAAAACTGATTCCTGTGAACACCGCGGGCTGCTACGTTCCCGGCGGACGCTACGCCCATGCAGCCTCGGCCATCATGAGCGTGTGTACCGCACACGTGGCGGGCGTGCCCCATATCGTTGCGACTTCACCGGCACACAAAGAGGCAGGCGTCAACCCCGCGATTCTTTACGCCATGCAGCTGTGCGGTGCCCACACTATTTTGGCGCTCGGCGGTGTTCAGGCGATAGCGGCCTTGGCTTACGGCCTGTATGCCAAGGCACCGGCCGACATCATCGTGGGACCAGGCAACCGCTTTGTGGCCGAAGCCAAGCGCACGCTGTTTGGCAGCATCGGGATTGACGTGGTTGCAGGCCCCACCGAGTCGGCCATCATTGCCGATGAGAACGCCGACCCTGAAATTGTTGCTGCCGATTTGGCAGGTCAGGCCGAACACGGGCCCGATTCTCCGGTGTGGCTGTACACCACCTCTCGCGCTTTGGGCGAAAAGGTGATTGCCATCATGCCGCGCGTGATCGCCGCCCTGCCTGAGCCCGCTCGCTCCTCGGCCAGCGCTGCGTGGCGGGATTACGGCGAGGTGGTTTATGCGCCAACACGCGAAGAAATTTGCGAGATCAGCGACCGCTATGCCCCCGAACACCTGCAGATTTTGGCCTCCGATTTGGACTGGTGGCTTGGGCGCTTAACCAACTATGGCTCCTTGTTTTTGGGTGAAGAAACCACCGTGGCCTATGGCGACAAATGCGCCGGGCCCAACCACATCTTGCCCACCCGGGGTGCGGCCCGGTATTCGGGCGGCTTGAGTGTTGGCAAGTTCATCAAGACCGTGACCTACCAACGCTTGAACCGCAACGCAAGCCGCGAAGTCGGACAGGTCGCAGCCCGGATTTCCCGTTTAGAAGGCATGGAAGGCCACGCCCGCACCGGTGACATTCGATTGAAAAAGTACTTTCCAGAAGAAAACTTTGAACTCGGTACCCTCCAAGGACACCAACACTGACATGAGCACCACCACAGCCCCACTCCGCTCCACCGATGGCCTGTGGTTTGGCAAAGACCTGAGCCAATCGGAGCCCATTCCCGAAACAGCCATTGCGCAAGCCGTTGCGCTCATGCGCACGGGGCGCTTGCACCGCTACGGCGAACAAGGCTCTGGCACACCCGAGCCGTCCTTGTTGGAGCAAGAGTATGCGGCGTATGTGGGCGCAAAGTACTGCGTGGCGGTCAGCTCGTGTGGCGCGGCCATGTTTTTGGCCCTCAAGGCCTTAGGGGTCCAACCCGGTGACAAGGTCCTCACCAGCAGCTTCACGCTCGCGCCAGTGCCTGGGGCGATTGCCCACGCGGCGGCCTCTGCGGTGCTGGTAGAAACGCTGGAGGACTACACCACCGACCTGGCAGATTTAGAACGCAAAGCCGCTAGCAGCGGGGCCCGTGTATTTTTACTTTCCCACATGCGCGGTCACTTCACAGACCTGCGCGCCGTGCGCGCGATCTGCGATCGCCATGGCATTGCTTTGGTGGAAGACTGCGCGCACACCATGGGCGCCCGCTGGGACGGCCAACACACCGGAACCTTTGGGCATGTCGGTTGCTACAGCACCCAAACCTACAAACACATCAATGCAGGTGAAGGTGGCTTGCTGGTCACCGACGATGAGGACGTGGCCGCCCAGGTGATTTTGATGTCGGGCTGTTACAT
>JAIPDD010000097.1 GCA_021737875.1 Sulfuritalea sp. | reverse complement strand
GTCAGAAGAGTTAGCAGCAACCATGGCAGCAACCATGATCTTCACGGAGTCGTAAACGTAAGGAGCGTAGACTTGAACGTCAGCGTTGAACTTGGTTTTGAACTTCGCTTTGAAGTCATCCATGCCCACTTTGGCTTCGCCTTCAACACCACCGGCTTCAGCGCAGAACACTTGGTCGTCACCGGCTGCATCGCCAGCGAGTTTGATCAACTCAGTGGAGCAGATTCCGTCGCCGCCCATGAACTTGGCTTTGATACCCAAGGATTTCATTTGCTTGAGCATTGGGCCCGCAACAGCGTCCATACCGCCGAAGAACACGACGTCAGGCTTTTTGCCTTTGATGGTGGTCAAAATGGAGTTGAAGTCCGTTGCTTTGTCGGTAGTGAACTCTTTAGCAACCACTTTGCCGCCAGCAGCTTCAACTGCTTTAACGAACTCTTCAGCTACGCCTTGGCCGTAGGCAGTGCGGTCATCAACCACAGCGATGGCTTTGCCTTTGAGGGTGCCCACTGCGTATTTACCCAATGTGCTGCCGAGATGCACGTCGTCAGCCACAACGCGGAATGTGGTTTTGAAACCTTGGCGTGTGTACTTAGGATTGGTAGCGGAAGGAGAGATTTGAGGGATTCCAGCGTCGCTGTAAATTTTGGAAGCAGGAATGGAGGTTCCAGAATTCAAGTGACCGATCACGCCGGCAACTTTGGCATCAGCCAATTTCTGGGCAACCGCAGTGCCTTGCTTAGGATCAGCAGCGTCGTCTTCTGCCATCAACTCGAGCTTGACTTTTTTACCGTCAATCATCACGCCAGCGGCGTTGAGTTCTTCAATCGCCATGATGGCGCCGTTTTCGTTGTCTTTACCCAAGTGGGCAATGGCACCGCTGGTTGGGCCAACGTGACCAATCTTTACGACTGGATCAGCAGCAGCGGCAGGCGCAGCAGCTTCTTCTTTTTTACCGCAAGCGACCAACAGGGCTGCAACAGCCAACACTGTCAAAGCACTTTTAACTTTGAATTGCATAAGAACTCCAAAAAATTGAAAAGACAAACAAAAGTCGTGAATTTATATTCCACGGAGTGAACCATACCCTAAATTTTGCCAATCTAACAGAGGGAAGTTACCCAGAACCCCTAATTTTCTTGAAAATTTAGGAACGCAAATTCAGGTCATGCCGAGCAATGGCGTAGCCGAGTTGGGTGTAGGCCTTCCAACGGATGCGCGCTGATTCCTTGTCGTCGTCTTGCGTGCTGACCACTTCAATCACTCGGACATGGGTCTCAAAATTCGCAGGCATTTGGCTGCTTAAATTCACCAAAACAGGGAATTCAGGGCGGCTTTGCGTTGAGTCTGCGGGAACCAAGACCACGCTGCTGCGCGAGAGTATGTCCTCGGGGGCGTCGGCTCGGCAGTGGGTTAAAAACTCGGTTTCGGTGAGCGACCAAAGCGCACTATCGAGTTCTTGCAACAGCGGGCCATCTCCCAACACCCACAATTTGGCGCCCGAACCCACGGCTTTGCGAATCAAACGCAAGGCGTAGCCCCGCTTGTCGGGGGCACCAAAGTGGAACGAAATCTCTGTCACTTGGCTTTAGACGGGGGCAAGATGTATTCAAGCAACAAGCCCACCGGCCGACCGGTCGCACCCTTTTGGGGGCCGCTTTTCCACGCGCTGCCGGCAATGTCCAAGTGCGCCCAAGGGAATTTGTCGGTAAAGCGCTGTAAAAATTTGGCTGCGGTAATGGCGCCGCCGGCTCGACCCGCGACATTGGCCACGTCGGCAAAGTTGGTTTTCAAGCCTTCTGCGTATTCGTCGTCCAAAGGCATGCGCCAGCACAGATCGAACGAGCGTTGGGACGCAGCCTCTAAAGACCTGGCCAAGCCGTCGTTGCTTGAAAACATCCCGCTGCGCACGGCGCCTAGGGCAACCACACACGCGCCGGTGAGGGTGGCAATGTCAACCACAGCGGCAGGCTTGAAGCGTTCTGCGTAGGTGAGGGCATCACACAAAACCAGCCGTCCTTCGGCATCGGTGTTCAGTATCTCGATGGTTTGGCCGCTCATGCTCGTCACCACATCACCCGGCTTGACGGCTTTGCCATTGATCAGGTTTTCACAAGCAGGTATCAATCCAACAACGTTGACGGCCGGTTTGAGCATTGCCAAAGACTGGAACAAGCCCAAAACGCTGGCAGCGCCCGACATGTCGAACTTCATCTCATCCATCTCTGGGGCGGGTTTGATGGAAATGCCGCCGCTGTCAAAGGTGATGCCCTTGCCAATCACCACGGTTGGGGCTTGGGTTTTCGCAGCGCCGGTGTAGCGCAAAACGATAAAGCGCAGCGGCTCGTCTGAGCCTTGGGCCACTGCCAAAAAAGCCCCCATAGCGAGCTTTTCGACCTCTTTGGGGCCAAACACCTCACAAGTGATTTTGGGGTGCTGCGCCAAAGCTTGGGCCGCTTTGGCAAGCAAGCTCGGCGTTGCAAAATTGGCGGGGCGGTTGGCCCACTCTTTGGCCAGCTCCACGCCGCTGACGGTTGCCACAGCGCGGTCAAACACAGGCGTAAATTGCTTGGCGTTGGGTGCCAAGAGGCGCACATGCTGCAAGCTGCGCGTTGGGGGCTTAGATTGGGTGGTGTTGTACACGTAGGTAGCATCGGCCACCGCCAACACCGCCGAGCGAAGCGCCTCTTCTTTGGCAGGCGATGCAAAGCAAACCGTGAGTTTTTTCATGCCCGAGGATTTGCTTGCGCCAAGGGCGGCCACCATGGCTTTTCGAACCTCTTGAAACGTTCCCTCGCCTGTACTTGCCAGCACCAGCCGGGTGGCTTGGGCTTGCGAAGGCTTGTACATTGGCAAGACCTTGCCCGGCGAAGGCTCCAGATCGCCCGATTTCATGGCCTGGGCTACCCATTGGGACAATTCGTCCTTGGCTGCCTTGAAGTTTTTAGGCACCAAAAGCACCAAAACATCACATTTTTCACGGGCAGCGCCCACCATTCCGATTTGTTCAAGTTCAAAGTTCATCATTTAGCCTTTAATATCGCTGCCAATGTTATTCCATAACTCCATCCGCAAAGAACTCGCCCGAACTTTTGGGGCTACATTGGTGGTATTGGTCACTGTGGTCATGACCATGACCCTGATTCGAACCCTGGGTGAGGCTTCGCGGGGGGTGTTTAACCCTGCCGATGTCATCATCATCATGGGCTATACCGTTTTGTCGGATCTGCCCACCATTCTTTCCTTGTGCTTGTTTATTGCCATCATCAGCGTTCTGACCCGCATGTACCGCGACAGCGAGATGGTGATTTGGTTTGGCAGCGGGCGGGGCTTGATGTCTTTGCTCAAGCCCATTTCGCGCTTTGCCTGGCCTATTTTTGTGGTGATTTTTTTACTCGCATTTTTGGTCTTGCCTTGGTCTTTCAGTCGGATTGAAGATTTGCGAGATACCTATGAAAAACGCAGCGACCTTGCCCGGGTTGAGCCCGGGCAGTTTCAAGAATCTTCAAATGGCAACCGGGTCTTTTTCTTAGAAAAAGATCCCGATAACAAGCCCGCAGGTACCAATGTGTTTATGGCAACCCGTGAGCAAGGCAAAGAAACGATTTCTTCTGCCTTGAGCGCAAAAATTGAGGTGATAGGGCCAGACAAATTCTTGGTTCTGGAAAACGGCCAGCGTTTAGAAAAAAGCGCCAGCAAAGGCGATTACTCGATCACCACCTTTGACCGTTATGTGACAAAAATCGGGGCCGATGACACGTCAACCCGCAATTTCACCCCCACCAGCACCATGACAACCCTGCAATTGTTTGTCACGCCCAGTCTTGCAAGTATGGGCGAATTTTCGTGGCGAACAGGGCTGATCTTGACTGCCTTCAACCTCATGCTGATTGCGCTGGCATCGGCCGGCTCCAATCCCCGGGCCGGGCGAACGGGCAATTTGTTCTTTGCGTTCATGGTTTTTGTGTTGTATTTCAACTTTCTTGTTTTGGGCCGCAGCTGGGTTGAATCTGGCAAGATTCCCGTCGGCTTCTTATTGCTTGCGCTGCATGGCGGGGCATTCCTTTTTGGTTTATTGATGCTGGCCGCTCGCCATAACCAATGGACCCACTTGATGGTGAGGCGCCGATGAAAACCCTGCGCCGGCTTTTGTATACCGAAGTGGTCATTGCCGTGGCCGCTGTGACTTTGGCGTTTATTGCCCTCTTTTTCTTTTTTGACTTTGTCGACGAGTTACGCTCCATCGGCCGGGAAGCCGCCTTGGGGTACTCGGTGGCCCAAGCCCTTATTTATGTGGCCTTGCTGATCCCCAACCACATCTACGAACTGATGCCGATCACGGTCTTGATCGGGAGTATTTTTGTGATGGCGCGGTTTGCGCAAAGCTCTGAGTTCACCATTTTGCGAACCAGCGGCTTGGGGCCGTGGCAGGCGCTGCGGGCTTTGTTGTTGCTGGGTTCATTTTTTGTGGTTTTTACCTTTGCCGTTGGCGACTATGTGGCCCCCTTGGCAGATAAAACGGCCCAACTCTTAAAAGCAAAATTTGGCGGGCGCATTACCGTGGGTAAAACCGGGGCATGGATCAAAGAAAAGCAAACCTACAGCAGCTTTGCGGTCAACGTGGGCTCCTTAGATTCTGATGCCCGCATGAAAGATGTGCGTATTTTTGAATTTGACAACCGAGGCAAGATTGTGTCCCTGACACAAGCCCAAAGCGGTATGTTTGGGCCGGGAGAGTCTTGGCTATTGGACGGTGTAGTTCGAACCGAATTCAACACCACCAATACAAACACTTCCAACGCAGTAACCACCCGACAAGACCACCTCACTTGGCTCAATAAAGTCAGCGCCGAAATGGTGTCTGCCGCGGTATTGCGCCCCGAGCGCATGGGAACCGTGGATTTGTTTCAATACATCCGCCACCTGCACTCCAACGGCCAATCGGCCCAAAAATACGAAATCCAATTTTGGAAAAAAATGTTTTACCCCTTGAGTTGTCTGGTGATGGTGGTCTTGGCGCTTCCGTTTGCCTACCTTCACTTTCGCTCAGGCGGCATCACCCCCTTTGTGTTTGGAGGCATCATGGCGGGCATTAGCTTTGTTTTGCTCAACAACGTCCTTGGCGATTTGGGCTACCTCCAAGGCTGGCAGCCGTGGTTTACCGCCGCCCTGCCCGGCCTGATTTATTCCTTTATTTCTCTTTCGGCTTTCACCTGGCTGGTACGAAAACAATGAACACCTCCACCCATGGCATTGTTTTGTTTGCCCACGGTTCGCGCGACCCCCTGTGGCACAAGCCCATGGAAGCCGTAGCACAGCAAATTCGGCAAATAGACAGCAAGACACACGTCGCCTGCGCGTATTTGGAATTGAGCACGCCAGACCTTGCCACGGTAGCCCAGACGCTGATCGACGCGGGCGTTCGCACCATCACGATCGTTCCGATGTTCCTAGGCGTTGGCAAGCATGCGCGAGAAGACCTGCCTTTGCTGGTTAACGCGCTGTCGCAAGCCCACCCAACGGTAGCGTTCCAATTGCAAAAAGCGGTGGGTGAGGACGACAGACTGATTCAGGTATTGGCACGCATTGCCTTAAATCACCCCGAATAAAGCATAATGAAGTTCATCCATAGTAACAATTCGATATGAACCTTCACCAATTTCGCTTTGTCCAAGAAGCGGTTCGCCGCAACCTCAACCTGACCGAAGCCGCCAAAGCACTGCACACTTCGCAGCCCGGGGTCTCCAAGGCCATCATTGAGCTCGAAGACGAACTAGGGATTGAGATTTTTGCCCGCCACGGAAAGCGGCTCAAGCGGGTGACCGAGCCTGGCGAGCATGTTCTCAAGAGCATCGATTTGATTTTGCGCGAGGTCAGCAACCTCAAACGCATTGGCGAGCAATACTGCATGGAAGACAGTGGCACCCTCTCGATTGCCACAACCCACACCCAAGCGCGCTACGTGTTGCCTGAAAAAGTAGCCGCACTGCGCACCGCTTTTCCCAAGGTCAATATCAGCTTGCACCAAGGCTCGCCCGACCAAGTCGCCCGCATGTTGATTGACGAAGTGGCAGAAATTGGGATCGCCACCGAATCATTGGCCGATTACGCTGAATTGGTGACCCTGCCTTGCTACGAGTGGCAGCACATGATTGTTCTGCCTATCGACCATCCACTGGCCGGCAAGACCAGCATCACCTTAGAAGACGTAGCCCAAGAGCCGTTGATTACCTACCACCCGTCGTACACCGGCCGCACCAAAATTGACCGCGCTTTTGCGGAGCACAAGCTAGAACCGCGCATTGCCTTAGAGGCCATTGACTCCGACGTTATCAAAACCTATGTGCGCTTGGGTTTGGGCGTAGGTATTGCCGCTGAAATGGCGGTGCGCGATGTTCAAAAAGAAGGCCCCAAGTCTGGCCTGATCGTTCGCCCTGCGGGCCATCTTTTTGGTAAAAACATGGCCCGTGTGGCCTTTAAGCGCAGCGCCTACCTTCGCAATTTTGTATTTACCTTCGCCCAACTCCTGAGCAACCGCTTGAACCGCGAAGTCGTGGCCCGGGCCATGGCAGGGCATCTGAACGATTCCGATATTTAATTCTTGTTGGCAATGGCGCATCCCACCACTCCTGAACTTACCAGCCGCCTTCCTGAGGTCGGAACGACGATTTTCACGGTCATGTCAGCACTGGCCGCGCAGCACCAAGCGGTCAATTTGGGCCAAGGGTTTCCAGACTTTGCTTGCGACCCCCAACTTGTCGATGAAGTCACCCGAGCGATGCAAGCGGGCCACAACCAATACCCGCCCATGGCAGGCATTCCCGCTTTGCGCCAGACGATCTCAGAAAAGATCAGCACCTTGCATGGAAAAACCTATTCGCCCACCGACGAGATCACTATCACTGCGGGCGCCACCCAAGCCATCCTCACAGCCATCTTGGCCATCGTGCATCCCGGAGACGAGGTCATCGTTTTAGAGCCCTGCTACGACAGCTATGTTCCCAACATTGCGCTTGCTGGTGGGGTCGTGGTTCGGGTGCCTTTGCAGCCCGGAAGCTTTCGCCCCGATTTTGAAAAAATCAAAGCGGCCTTGACACCCCGAACCCGTGCCATCGTCATCAACACGCCGCACAACCCCAGTGCCACGGTCTGGAGTACAGCCGATATGCTGGCTTTGCAAGCCTTGCTCGCGCCCACCAAGGTCTTGGTGATCAGTGACGAAGTGTATGAACACATGGTGTTTGATGGTGCCCAGCACGAAAGCGTTGCGCGTTACCCGGGCTTGGCCGCTCGGGCTTTTATTGTTTCCAGTTTTGGCAAAACCTACCATGTGACCGGTTGGAAAGTGGGCTATGTGGCCGCACCTGCAAGCCTGATGGCTGAATTCAGAAAAGTACACCAGTTCAACGTTTTTACCGTCAACACGCCTGTTCAGCATGCGCTGAACGCGTACATGGCCGACCCCGCCCCTTACCTGAACCTGGCTGCTTTTTACCAACGCAAGCGCGATTTGTTTTTGAATGGCTTGGCAAAAACAAAGTTCAAGCTCTTGCATAGCCAGGGCACGTACTTTCAATGCGTTGACATCTCCGAGGTCTCTGACCTGACTGAGGCCGATTTTTGCAAATGGCTTACCGCGGAGGTCGGCGTGGCAGCCATCCCGCTGTCTGCGTTTTATGGCAATGGGTTTGACCAACGTGTGGTGCGCTTTTGTTTTGCAAAAAAAGACGAGACCTTACTCGCAGCGCTTTCGCGCTTACAAACTTTATAAATTAATTAACGTATTTTCCTAAGGGACACCCCATGACCGCTCAAATCACACAACATACCCCGCACTTTTCAACCGCCCCGCAAATCAGCGTTGAAGACATGGCAGCCATTGCGGCTGGCGGTTTTCACACCGTGATCAACAACCGCCCTGATGGTGAAGGTGGCGCGGAGCAACCCAGCTCCCATGCCATGGCCCAAGCCGCCCAGGCCCA
>JAIPDD010000096.1 GCA_021737875.1 Sulfuritalea sp. | reverse complement strand
AACACTGCGCACGCGCGGGCCCTCCAGGCATGGCCGTCGGTGCGGGCGGTCTCTGAAGTTATCCATTGGCTGTTGCCGTTGTTTAAGGCCGTGGTTGCGTCTAAAGGTGCAGCCACCTTGAGCCGCACCCACGGCTGCTTTCGAACCATGCGGCTGAAGAAGCCGATATTGAGTTCGCGGCTGGCGTGCGCCCCTGGCCCCACTTCGACCTCAACGCCTGCGGCGCGAAGCCGCGCAAAGCCTTGGCCGCTGACTTGGGGGTTGGGGTCTTCGATGGACGCCACGACTTTTCGAATTCCGGCGTGGATGAGCGCGTCGCAACACGGCCCGGTGCGGCCGTGGTGCGAACAGGGTTCAAGCGTGACGTAGGCGGTTGCGCCTTGGGTTGCGTGGCCTTGGGCGAGGGCGTCTCTTAGGGCCATGACCTCTGCGTGGGGCCCGCCTGCGGCTTGGGTGAAGCCTTGGCCAATGGTTTGCCCCTGCGCGTTGACCAAAACACAGCCCACGCGCGGGTTGGGCGAACTGAGCCACAGGGCTTGGGAGGCGAGGGCGAGGGCCGTATCAATGGGGGACAAAACGCAAATTCCTTGGGCTGTTTTCTGGGGCTATCTTATTTCCAACACTCGGCCAGACTTTTCGTATTGTTCACCAAACCCCTTACACCATGGTGGTCCAAGGTGAAATCTCCACAGGCGTCTGCGGCGGCGGGGCCCAAAGCGGTGCGTTTGGCGCTAAGGAGAAAAGTTTGAGCGGGGCTTGGGCTGGCGACGGTGACTGCAATATCGTAGGCCTTGAGCCCTTCGCCGGCCCGGGGTGAACTTCGAAAGGGCTGGAGCGCGAGCAAGCTGTTGACCTCTTGGCCGTCGGCAGTTTTGGAGTAGTCGTAGCTTTCGTTGTACAGCCGCTCCATCCATTGTTGGGCGCTGAGCAGTTGGGTTTGCGCATCGACCCGGCGGGCGTGCGAAACAAAGTTTTGGTAGCGCGGATAAACCAAGGAGCTGAGCAAGCCCACGATAGCCAGGGCCACCATCAGCTCTATCAAAGTAAGGCCGTGTTGCTTGTGAAAGCGCGGGGTGGTGGTCAGGGGTTTCATAAATCAGTCCGCATTCCAGGGATTTCTCGAAACTGGCGCTGCAGGATGCGCTGGGAATCGGTCAAAGCTGCATCGGTGTGCAAAGTGACCACGCTTTGCAGCAAGACCTCGCTGGACCGGCTCGGTCCAAATCCGCGGGCGGTGATTTTAAAAACCAAGCAATCGACTGCGGGCGTTTGGCAGGTGTAGTTGCCGCCTAGCGAAGCGTCTGGTGCGGTTGATGCCGGGCGCATGAGTTCTATCAAGTAGTCAGGTTGCCTTGTAACGCCCTTGAGTGCGGGGGTTCCGGTAAACGTTCCCAAGGGAACGCTGCCAGTGAAGGTGTCGCACTGGGATGCCAGCGAACTTGCAGCGCGCTCGTCCGCCCATTGCCCCCCTTTACTCACCGGCCACCACGGCGCCCCGGGATTGGAAGTGCCTGCACTGCTCCAATCCGCGTTGGCGCTGAGGCATTGGCCGCCTTTGCAATTGTTGGTGAATTGGGGTGAGACGTTGGGGTTGTGGAGGTCGGCAGGTGTGCTTCTGAATCCAGGGCCGCGAACGCATGCGGCGCTAGGAAGCGCTTGGGTTGGGTTCAGTGCCAAGTCACGCTCTGCATCCCACAGGGCTGCGTGGGCGGCTTGGTAAGCGAGAAGGTAATCTCGCTCATTGCGGATTTGCTGCCCGCCTTGCAGCGCGTTTTTCGTGGTGTAGGCCACGGTGGACGAAAGAATGGCGATTAATACCATCACGACGATCAGAACCGTTCCGCTTTGGTTAGGTACAGATTTATTCATGGGAGAGCGATTGACTAAGGCGTGGCTAAGGCGGCGTTTTTCACCGCAAAGATTTGTGTGTAGCGCTTGCGTTCTATGCCTGTTGCCAGCGTTTGCGTGGCATCCGCACAGTCTGTGAAGCGGGAGCTGTTGGTTTGGATTCGCACGTTTTGCAAAGACCGCGCTACCAAACAGACCTTGACGGCGATAACCTGGCCCCACTCGTGGGCTAACACCGAATCCGCCGCTTTGAATTGCGCTGTGGTGTCGCCTTGCACCAAGTAGCTGAGGCGCAGTTGCTCAATCCCAGTGATCAATGGAACGTAATTGTTGACGGGGCTGGCGCTGCCTGCACACGCCAAACCAAAGGTTTTGAGGGTGTTGCCTTCGAGTTTGAGCGTGACCGGGGTGAGTGTGTAGCTGTTGGAAATAAAAAATAGTTTTCCGTTGGAGCCTGCAACAGCCGCAGGCGTAGCGCGAGCGCAATCGGTGTTGTTGCCGCGGTCTTTGCCAAAGTCATCGTCGGTGTAATAGCTGGCGACCAAGGTGTCTGCATCGACAGCGGGTGAGCTGCTGGTATGGGCGACGCACACCGAGGTGGTTTTGGTGGCGTCTAATTTTTTTCTGCTGCAGCCAAACACAGGCGAGCGCAGGTGTTGTGGGCTGCTTGTGGGCTTGCTGAGGGCTCCTGTGCTGAAGGTGCCAATGGGCAGGGCAGCAGGTGGCGCATCAGGAGTTGCAGTGGAGACTTGGTTCACTGGGTAAAAACCAGCGTTTTGAATCTCCCGCCCCAAGGTTTCCATGGCAAAGCGGGCACTTTCTGCTGCGTATGATTTTTCGGTCAGGCTGCGCTGGCTCTCTGCGATGGAAAGATAGGCGACAGCCGCCGCACCCATGACCACCACACCGACGGCAAGACTCACCATGAGCTCTACCAAGGTGTAGCCTTTTTGCGTGGCGGCTTGTTGTCTTTCAAAAATGCAAATGCGCCAGACCATAGTTCAGGGGTAAAAGTAAAAGTTAAGAACCCGAACGCCCGCGACAGGCTGGGTGCCAACAAAACAAGTGAGTGCATTGGCGCCGCTGTCTTGGCAGCCCAGGCCCATGGAATCTTTCTCTTTGTCAAACCAGTACCAACTCAAGACCCAGCCGCTGTTGGGATCGCTCGGGCTGTCTCTTACCAAACGGAGTGCGCCTTGCGGCAAGAGGGTTCGCGCGTTGCTGCGCAGTTGCCAAATGTCAAATGCGGCACGCTCTGCGTTCGTACAGGGCGGTGCACTGCAATCGGGATAAGGCGCTGCCCCACTGCTGTCTTGTTGATCGCTCCACGAAGCCTCAAAGTGGTAGCCGTTTCCTGCGCCCAAGCCAGGAAGTTCTGAGGGATTGGCCCGAATGCGCCCGAATGCGTCATTGGCCAGCAGGTTGATGTTGGCTTGAATAACGCTGTCGGTGTGCGCGCGCAAGTTACCTGCCATGAGTCGGGCCAAGCCCAATACACAAAAAGACAAAAGCAGCAAAGCCACCAGAACCTCTATGAGCGAGCTTCCCGATTGGACGCGCTTATGTGTATCCATGCTAAGGGCATTGGGTGGAGGCAATTTCATCTAGGCGAACCCGCCCTTGCCAACTGATGGTCATCGTGGTGCTGGGCTGGCAGGGCTGGCGGGTATCGCGCAAAGTAAAGGTCCCCGCATTGACCAAGACGACACCACGGGCATTGGCGCTGAAGGCGCTGCGTGAACCGGCGCTGTTGGATTGAAGGTCAAAGTGGCTTGGGATACTTTGGCTTGCTGCAATGATGTCGCCCTCAGCGATGCTTGCGCCTTCTGCAGCGCCACAGCTTTGATTTTGGTACATCAACCATCCCGCAGACCAATTCGCAGCGTTGCCTGAATTGCAGGTTTTGGCATTGCTTGAAATGCACAGGCTGACACAGCGGTTGCGATGAATGGCCTCGGTGCGCATGCGCCCCACAGCGCTGGTAAATTCGTCTCGCACCGATCGCATGTGGTTGTGCGAAACCGTGGCACTGAGCTTGGGAAGGCCAAGTGCGATCACCGTGCCCAAAACGGCCACGGTCACGCTGAGTTCAACCAAGGTAAACGCCTGTTGATAGCGTCTTAAGTTTGGCCCGCGCAGGGACCTGCCTCTCGCATGGATTGCATCCATCCTCCCTCCCCAGAGAGTTTTTTTTATTTGTTTACTTCGTTGACCAAGGTTTTGAATTCATCAATGTCTTCAAAACTTCGGTAGACGCTGGCAAAACGCACGTACGCTACTTTATCGAGTTTTTTGAGTTCGCGCATCACCAATTCACCCAGCCTGGCGGAGGGGACTTCGCGCAGGCCGAGGTTGAGTAGCTTTTCTTCGATGCGTTCAATGGCGCTGTCGACTTGCTCGGTGCTCACCGGGCGTTTGCGCAGAGCCAAGTTCATGGAGGCCAATAATTTGGAGTGTTCGTAATCAATACGCCGGCCATCTTTTTTGACAATGGCCGGGTAATTGACGTCTGGGCGCTCGTAGGTCGTAAACCGTTTGTCGCAGGCGCCGCACTGGCGTCTGCGGCGAATGAAGTCGCCGTCTTCTGCAATCCGGGTTTCAACCACCTGGGTTTCGGAGTGGCTGCAAAACGGACACTTCATCGCGGCGATGAATTAGCCGTAAACCGGGAAACGCGAGGTCAGGGCGTGGACTTTGGCACGCACTGCGTTGATATTGGCTTCGTCACGCGGGTTGTCCAAAACATCGGCAATCAGGTGGGCGGTTGCGCGCGCTTCTTCGTCCTTGAAGCCTCGGGTTGTCATGGCAGGTGTGCCGATGCGCACACCGCTGGTGACCATGGGTTTCTCTGGGTCGTTGGGGATGGCATTTTTGTTGATGGTCATGTGGGCATTGCCCAAAACCAACTCAGCTTCTTTGCCGGTGATTTTTTTAGACCGCAGGTCAACCAACATCACATGGCTTTGGGTGCCGCCACTGACAATGCGCAGGCCGCGCTCGGTGAGCGTTTTGGCCACGATGTCGGCGTTTTTCATCACTTGCTGTTGGTACGCCTTGAAGTCGGGGCTCAACGCTTCTTTGAAAGCCACGGCCTTAGCGGCAATCACGTGCATCAGTGGGCCGCCTTGGAGGCCCGGGAAAATAGCGCTGTTGATGGCTTTTTCGTGCTCGGCCTTCATCAAAATAATGCCGCCACGGGGGCCGCGCAGGCTCTTGTGGGTTGTCGAGGTCACCACATCGGCGTGGGGCACCGGGTTGGGGTACACACCCGCTGCGATCAGGCCCGAATAATGGGCCATGTCGACCAAGAAAATAGCGCCAACTTCTTTAGCAACTTTGGCAAAACGCGCCCAGTCGATGTGCAGCGAGTAAGCCGAAGCGCCAGCAATGATCAGCTTGGGCTTGGACTCTCGGGCTTTGGCTTCCATTGCGTCATAGTCAATAGCTTCATTTTTGTCCAGGCCGTAAGACACGGCGTTGAACCACTTGCCCGATATGTTGAGTGGCATGCCGTGGGTCAGGTGACCGCCTTCGGCCAGACTCATTCCCAAAATCGTGTCGCCGGGCTTGAGGAAGGCCAAAAATACGGCCTCGTTCGCCGATGCGCCGCAGTGAGGCTGCACGTTGGCGGCTTCAGCGCCATACATTTGTTTTACCCTGTCAATCGCGAGTTGTTCAGCCACGTCCACGTGTTCGCAACCGCCGTAGTAGCGCTTGCCGGGGTAGCCTTCTGCGTATTTGTTGGTGAGTTGGCTGCCTTGCGCGGCCATGACAGCGGGGGAGGCGTAGTTTTCGCTGGCGATCAATTCAATGTGGTGCTCTTGGCGCGCGTTTTCAGCAACGATGGCGGCCCACAGTTCGGGATCAGTTTGTTCAATAAGGATATTGCGGTGGTACATGAAACTCTCTTTTGAAGAAGGCGGAAATCGCTAAAAATGACTCGAGGCGAGTTTACTGGATGCGATCCTAGGATTTGTTCTCGGGGCGACTTGAATTGGTCTGCGCTAGCGCGTTGATCGGCGGAGGGCTGCCCGCCGATACCGCTTGCAGGCGACCTTGCTCTGCGATGACTTTTTCAGTGTAGCCGTTGTCATCATCGAGGTTGCCAGCCCCAACGTAAAGCCGCAAGCCGCCTTCAATAGAACCCGCTCTAGAAATGCATTCTTTCAGAATCTGGACGCCAATTTTTATATTTGTTCGTGGATCAAATACCGCCATTTTTCCACCGTAGGACTCGAATTTATCAATATGGATATGGGTCATCACTTGCATGAGCCCTTGCGCACCGACCGGACTTTGAGAGAAAGGATTAAAGCCAGATTCGACGGCCATGACCGCCAAAATGAGATGCGGATCAATGCGGGCGCGGTTCCCCGATTCAAACGCCTCTTCGACCAAGGCTCCTACGGCTTCGGGGGCGCGGTTGTACTTTCGACCCAACCATTGGGCCAGGGCCGCTTGCGATTTGGGGAGTTCTTTCAGGCTGATGGCCGTGGCGCGTTCAGCCGGCGTGCCTGACACCAAGCCAGAGATGACCTCTTGGCGGTCTTGCAGCCAAGTCATCAGTTGGACTTCTCCGGCTTGACGGATGTCAGGCTGGGCGACCACGGTAATCGCTGCAAACATCACGGCCAAGCCTAGCAGTGCAAAGCTGCTGTGGGTGATTTCAAAAAAGCCATTGCCAATATCCCTTGCAACAACTGCAAGGTTTTCGGTGAATGGGGTGGAAGATTTCATGAAAAGCGGGTTAACTGAGAGTGCCGTTGAGCTTGGCAGACATGGGCCTGCAAGGCGATTTGGGTTGTCAGCGTTAACAATTTTAGGAAGCATTTATATACCGGTCAAGAATATCAAATGCTATCTTCATTGTAATTTGGATTTAAAGCTTGGATTCACAGGGCAAAATACCGAAACGGGGTCAATTCGCGGCGAAAATACACCTCTTTTTTGAATTCCCTTACAAAGGCTCCACGTGCCGTCGACTCCCGCTACCAAAACGATAGATCTTGCCCACCTAGACCACATGACCGGTGGCGCATTGACAGCGCCCACGTCCGGTGAGCGTTCAGCACGTGTCAAAGAATGGCTCTTAACCGAACCCAGCCTTGAAAATTTAGCCGAAGTGTTTAAAGAGCTCAATAGCCGTGACAAAGGGGCAGCCAAACTTTTGCGCGAACGCTTAGACGAGGCCAAGCGCCACAAAGAACAAGACCAGTTGTCCAAAGAATGGGCAACCAAAGCCCAGGCTTTGATGGGTGTAGCCAAACTCAATATTGCCGATGCCCTGGCTTGGCAGCGGGACGCGGCCAAAGCCGGTGCACCGCTGAGCAAAGAGCCCTTGGCGGGTTTCAAGGTGCAGCTCGCCGATCGGGTCCGTGCCATTGAAGACTTGCAGCACCAAGCCCAAGTGCAGCGAGAAGCCGCAGTTTTGATGGCGCAGCGCATTGAGGTGTGGTCCACCAAATCATGGCGCGAAGCCCACGGCGCATTGGAAGCCCTAGGTGCGGACGTCACCGCATGGCAAACCCAAGCGGCTGCTTTGGTAGCGAATCCGGATTGGGCCAGTGTTGATTTGAAGTTCGCGCCACTATTGGATGCGTCTCGCGGGCAGTTGTTGTTGGTGTGGAACGCGTTTCAATTGGCATTGAAGCAAGCGCTTGATGCCTCCAACGACACCGCTGCAGAGTTACCTCCGGTGGCCGTGTGGGCCGACGAGTTGCGTGCTGCCCGTGGCGTCGCTAACCCAGCGGCTGCAAGCCAAAAACCCAAAGTAGACCCTGAAGTTCGCGCTGCAGCCAATGCCGCTGTTCAGGAAGCCATCACCAAGCTGGAAGTGCAAACCTCCGAAGGCCACGGCAAGGCCAGCGCAGGCGCTGCCCAAGCGCTGCGTCACGCCCTCAAAGAATTTGGCAAAGCCATTGACTCCAAGATCGACGGCTTGGCCCATGCGGCGTTGGCTGCAGCAGGGGAGCTCGAAGGCTGGCAGCGCTGGCGTGCAGATCAACTTCGTGAAGAGTTGCTGATCAAGGCCGAGGGCTTGCTCAAACGCCCTGAAGGCCAAGCCATTGGCGGGCGAAAAATGCAAGACATGCTGCGCACCATGCGCGAGCAATGGAAGCAAACCGACCAAGGCGG
>JAIPDD010000095.1 GCA_021737875.1 Sulfuritalea sp. | reverse complement strand
AATAACATCGGGTTGAAGTTCTTGGGCGCGGCGCTGTGCCTCACCTGCGTCTGCTGCATCACCCACGACCACCAAGCGGGAGTCACGCGATAAAAGCGCAGACAAACCGCGCCGAAACAGCGTATGGTCATCCACCAGCAAGACGCGCAAAGCAGGTGCAGTCATAGGGCGGCGGTTTGTGAAGAAGGCAGGGTCAAAATAACAGAACTCCCGTTTTGCAGCGTAGAAATGAATTCAAGGTCTGCACCTATGCGCTGGGCGCGCTCGGCCATGATACGTAAGCCCACATGGGTTTCATCTTGCCCCGGTCCATCGGTGACAAAACCAATCCCGTTGTCGCGAATCTCAAAGCGCCATGCTGGTTGTTGCACCACATCAAGCCAGACCTTGGAAGCCCGGGCATGCTTGCGGACATTGGACAAAGCTTCCTGCACGATGTGAAGCACCTGAATTTGTAAATCTGCAGACAGCGGAACCCCATGGCCTGCAATATGGAGTGACGTATCCAAACCCGTTTGGTGTTCGAATTTTCGCAATGTGGTGGCTAGCGCTGGCTCAATGTCTTCCGTATTCGCTCGGGTACGGAAATGAAGCAACAGTTCACGGACATCGCCATTGCTCTCGCGAACGCCGCTGTCAATGTCTTGCAAAACCGTTTGAATGTCAGACTGTGCGCCGCTGGCCAATGCGTCGCGCATCAGTTGCACTTGGATTTTTAAAAATGCCAAAGACTGTGCAATTGAATCATGCAGTTCGCTGGCAATGAGTTGGCGCTCTTGCGATACGGCCGCTTCTTTTTCAAGCGCATTCAAACGCAGATTTTCCATGGCACTGGCCAGGTGGCTATTGAGCGCCTCATACAAAGACCGCTCCGCCGCAGATGGAGAAACCCGGGCGTGAAAAAATAAATCCACCTCCCCCATGACCCGTTCATAGATACGGATCGGCACATTAACCACTGTACTAAACCCTGCTTTTGCGCAGTGTTGGAGCGCCGCTGGCGCTAAGGCATGGATAGGAATCACCCGCAACTGGTGATCGGTTGTAATCGCACCGCAATGGCAATCGCCTGCATGCAGGCATTGCTCATCTTCGACCATGGCGCTTGGCAAGCCAGCCGAAGCCAGCATGATGAAACGTTGGTTGGCTTGGTCTGACCAGCGAACCGCTACGGCGTCAGCACGCGCGATACGCAACATACTTTGAGAAAAATCTTGCGCTAAAGCATCCAAATTCGTCGCGTTCGCCACCATGGCGGTAACCTCATACAAGGACTCAAGCCTCTCGCTTTTTTCTTCTAACTCCACGGTTTTTTCTTTCACCTTGGTTTCTAGATTTTTGTACATCCGTTGCAGGTGTTCCGCCATGGTGTTAAAGCCGTCGGCCAAAGTACCAAACTCGTCAGATGTCACCCGCTCTACCCGGGCGCCCCAATCGCCAGCTTGGATTTTTTGGATCGCTTGCTTTAGCAAAGTTACCGGCTCGAGAACGAAACGATAGCCCGTGAAGATCAAGACCGCCGCCCCAAAAATCGCAAGCGATAAAACGCCCATTTGCAGCAGATGCAAGACCGATGTCCATCGCGCCATGTGGGCTTCAATGCTTGCGACCAATGCGTCTATATCGGCAACAAACCGGACCGTCTCTGAGCGCAATACAAGCGGGTCATTGGTTGCAATTGGAATTTCCTTTGCCAGCCAATGGGATTGGAATGCAGACCAATCGGTTTGGACATTGGAAAAATTGAGCCGTACTTTTTCATCCCACGGCATAAACAAGGGACGCTCGGTATCGCCATGGCGAAGGACATTGAGACTTTGTGAAAATTCTTGTTCTAAAGCAATGAGTTCACCATGCTCGCGGCTGCTCACCACCAAAGCCATGCGGTAGGCTTGCATGCGCATTCGCCCCGCTTCGTTGACGGCTGCAGCGCCACCATCGAGCTGCCACGACACCCACAAGGTGGCTGCGCTTGATAACAATGCCGCCAACAAAAAGGGAAGTCCAACCACCGCCAATTTGGATCCCAAGCCCCAGCGGGTTTTGACAATGGTGGGTTGCGATACGGTGTTACCCATCTTTTGCGTCCTTGCGTGCCTGCATAAGCCAGGGGCCATAGGTGATGGCATAGATAAAAAACGCCATCGCCCAAGCGAGCGCAGAAACACCGACAGCCCAGGCCGTTTGATGCGGCGCAAGCATGGGCCAAACCACGCGCGCAGCGCCAGCAAACAAGATCAAACCAAACGCTGTATCCTCCCGCCAGTCAGCTTCAATCTTCCGGCCCGTGTGACCGCGGGCAGTGCGCGTGATCATGCCCAGGATCAGACAGCCCGTTGCGCCTACGGCCAATCCATGGATTGCAGCCGATACCGATACCGCAACCCCGCCCCACAGCGCAACAGCCAACAAGCCCAGACCGATTGAAAACCAGGCATACGCGATCTGCAAAATCCACAACATCGGCCGCGTCCGGCATGCCCAAGGCGACCAACGCGATTGACGAACACCATGCAAAAGCGCAGCGAAGGCCAGTACCCATGCAGTCAAGGGCGATATTTCCGCCGGGGCAAAAACCCAAAGCGCCAAACCCAAGCCTGTGCTGAGCATGACGCCGCGTTCTAGCCAAACCAAGGGTTTGATAGAGACACCGGGAATTGCAGACATCGTAAAACCAGGAATGACACGCCCTGCCATCACACTTTCTAGCAACACGACCACAGACAGCATGGCATACAACGGGACCTGTGGCGAAAGATTCAACCACCCAAGGACGGATGCGTGAAACATACCATTGGCCAGCGCCATGAAGCCCAACAAGCCTGCAATGGGTAGATTACGGCGGTTGCCTGAGCGCAGCAACACGCGCAACAAAATGAGCGCAACACTGGGTAACAAAATGAAATCTAGTGCCGCATACACGCCATAGGGCACCCACCACAGTGCAACCCTGGCCGCCAACCAAACCAGCGCTAGGGCGCCAAGCGCGGGGCCCCGCGGTGTGGGCAATCCCGTCCACGCTTTGCCAGCAGTCATTAAAAAACCGATCACCACTGCTGCGACAAAGCCAAAAAGCATTTCATGGGCATGCCACCACACCGGGGCAAGCGCTGGGGTCCACTGCAAGTAACCCAGCCACACCAGCACCCAAGTGGGAACTGCCACCATCGCAAAGAGGGCTGCGCCTAGATAAAAAGGACGAAAACCCAAACGCAAGAAAGCCCAGCCATGGGCCTGGTGTGCGCCGAGTTCTTGAATGCGCATGGTCTTCAATGACGCTTGAATGGGATTCGTCACAACTGAAAACTCTGCCCGAGCGTTGGTACGTCCACATTCCATTGCTTCTGCGTTCGAAGCAATTCCGCAAAGCGCTCTGCCGCCTTCACCTCGCCGTGAACAACAAAGGTACGCCCTGGCGGTTTGCTAAAGCCGCCAGCCCAATCGAGCAAAGCACGTTGGTCCGCGTGGGCAGAAAATCCGCCCAAGGTATGAATGCTCGCGCGAACGGTGATGTCTTCGCCAAAAATACGCACGGACTTTTCACCATCCACCAAGCGCCGCCCCAAGGTTCCACCCGCTTGAAAACCCGTAATCAAAATGCTGCACTCCGGGCGGCCCAAGTTGTGCTTCAGGTGGTGTTTGATTCGGCCTGCTTCGCACATGCCACTGGCCGAAATAATGATCGCGCCGGATCGCACGGTGTTGAGCGCCATCGATTCGGCGACATCGGTGACGTAGTACATATGGGGCAAGTTTTTGCCTTGCGACTGCCACTGCGAGATACGGTGGGCTTCTGCATCAAACAACTCAAAATGCCTTTGGGTTATTTTTGTCACTGCCACAGCCATCGGTG
Source organism: Sulfuritalea sp. (assembly GCA_021737875.1). Taxonomy (GTDB): domain Bacteria; phylum Pseudomonadota; class Gammaproteobacteria; order Burkholderiales; family Burkholderiaceae_C; genus Allorhodoferax. Next base: position 4,132 of record JAIPDD010000095.1, on the reverse strand, counting down.
AATCCACATAAATGTTGAGATGGCTCAGTCTTCCTTGCTCGGTGAGTTCGTGTAAGTGGTAGATCAACTCTTGGGTACGCCCCACGGCAAACGCAGGAACAACCACGTTGCCTCGGCGGCGGTGAATCGTGTCCTCCACGACGTCTGCCAATTCGTCCAAGGTGGCGGGCAGGTCTTTGTGGTCGCGGTCGCCGTAGGTGGACTCGATCAGTAACACGTCAGCTTCTGCAATGCGCGTGGGGTCGCGCAGGATAGGCCGACCCGGTTGCCCCAGATCGCCAGAGGCCACTATTTTTCGGGTCTGGTTTTCGTCCGTGACCCATATTTCCACAATCGCAGAACCCAGGATGTGGCCGGCATCGTGAAAGCGGCACGATACGTTGGGGTGGGGCTGAAACGTTTCTTCATACGCAATCGGCTCCAACAATTCCAAGCTGTCCTTGGCATCTTGCACGGTGTAGAGCGGGCCCAGCGCCTCAACGCCATGGCGGCGCCTGCCACGCTCTGCGTCTGATTCTTGGATATGTCCGCTATCAGGCAGCATGACTCCAAGCAAATCCACTGTCGCCCGCGTTGTATAGATCGGTCCCTTGAATCCCTGCAAAGCCAACTTAGGCACCAAGCCGCTGTGGTCAATATGGGCGTGGGTTAACAAGACGAAATCTATCGAGCGCGGATCGAACTCAAAAGGCGTATGGTTGCGCAGTGGCGCATCGCGCCCGCCTTGCACCATGCCGCAGTCAATTAAAAATCGGCATTGCTGCGTCTCTATCAGGTAGCAAGAACCGGTGACTTCACGGGCTGCACCTAAAAACGTGAGTTTCATTATTTACCCCACGTCATCCGCGACAGCAGCCCGTCTTTTAAGAAAAGCTGGTGGTAAACCACACCGAGCACATGCAATCCCACCAAAAGCACTAACAACTTCGCAATCCATCCATGGACAAGCCGTGGAGCGTAGATTGCAAAACTCTCCGGTAATACGGCGCCGCTCCCCCCAAAAACAATCTCAGGCAAGCCAGCTTGTAAAGCCGTTGCCATTCCACTGGCAGCCATCGCAAAGACCAGAGCATACAAACCAAAGTGTGCAGCTTTTCCAAGCAGGTTCAGGGCCTGATTTCCTGTGGGTGCTGGCGCGGGGCCAGGGGTTCGCAAGCGCACCAGCAATCGCAAAAGCATCAGGCCGCCAATGGCAAATCCAATGATCATGTGGCCTCGTAACGCACCGAGTTTTTCTAGAGATGTATTTGGAATTTCTTTAAGTACAAATGTCCCCATACCTAAAGCCAGCAGCAAAAGTGCTGCGAGTAGCCAATGCAAAATCACCAATGCAATGGGGTGACGGGTTACTTGCTGTTTCATAAAAGCTCCAAAGATAGAAATAATAAAAATTAAACGTCTGTGCTGCGGCCTTCACCCACTTCTTCGTGGGTGACTCCGTCGCGAATGTGGTAAATACGTTTAAAGGTTGGAATGATTTTTTCATCGTGGGTCACGACGATGATGGCCGTGTCAAACTGTTTGGCCATTTGATTGAGAATCCGAATAACAGCCAAGGCGCGTTCGCTGTCAAGGGGTGCGGTAGGTTCGTCGGCAAGAATCACGGGCGGGCGGTTGACCAAGCCCCTTGCAATCGACACACGCTGTTGCTCGCCGCCAGAGAGCTGGCTGGGCATGGCTTTGGCGCGGTGTTGTACGTCCAAGGCGTTGAGTAAAACCATCGCCCGTTTACGCGCTTCTGCATTGGGCACGCCAGCCAACATAGGCAGCAAGGCCACGTTGTCTGTAACATCCAAAAACGGTATGAGGTAAGGCGCTTGAAAGACAAAGCCAATCTTGTCGCGGCGCAAGGCCCGCAGGTCTGGGATTTTCCAACCGTTGTCGTAAATGACGTCTTGCCCTAAAACCATTTTCCCGCTGGTGGGCTCTATCACTGCGCCTAAGCATTTCAGCAACGTACTTTTGCCTGACCCAGATGGACCCACAAGGCCAACGACTTCGCCTGGGCTGACCACCATATTGACGCCTTTGAGCGCGTCCACTGCTGTGTCCCCTTGGCCGTAGCGTTTGGTGAGGCCTTCAATTCGAATACCGCGCCCGCTGATTGTTGTTGCTGCGTTATCCACCAATCGCCTCCGCAGGATCTACTTTGAGCGCAGCGCGTATAGCAACCACGCTTGCCAAAATACAAATCACCACCACGGACACGAAGCCACTCACTGCGTCGCCTGTCTCTAAGAGTACATATTTTGGGAAGACCGGTGCCCAAAAAGTGGCGGCGACTTTACCCACCACAAACCCAATTAAGCCTAAAGCCACCGCTTGTTGCATGATCATTGCGGCGATCGTTCGGTTGGTCGTGCCAATGAGTTTGAGTACTGCAATTTCACGAATTTTTCCCATCGTGAGCGTATAGATGATGAAGGCCACGATGGCCGCGCTGACGATGGCCAATATCACCAAAAACATTGCAATTTGCTTTGCTGCAGTCGCAATGAGTTTTTCTATCAAGATGCCTTGCATCTGTGCGCGGGTATACACACTCAGGTGTTTCCAGCGTCGGATCGGTTCAGCCACAGCATCGGGGTCGGACCCAGGTGTTACTTGCACCAACACCGCATTGACGGAGGTATTGCTACTTTGGGATGCCAGTACGGCGTCTAACAATCCCGGAATCCCTGGGCGATTGAGCGCGGGGCTTTGCGCAGTGCGCGCCCTTTGCGCCACGATGGCGTCGTTGTCTTTTAAAAATTGGGCCTCTTGGGCATCTTTAATTGGAATAAACACCATCGGGTCACCCCCCGACGACACCATGCGCCGGGTCAAACCCACCACGGTGTAGACGTTTCGACGAATGCGGATACGCTCGCCTAAGGCAAAGCCAGCAGCGATGTCGGCTACGGCTTCATAGTGCCCGCGCGTTATGCGTCGGCCTTGTACCAAATAGCCAGGTTGGCCAGGATGGCCCGCTCCATCGGGCGTAATTCCCACCACCATGGCGCGTACGTCATGGGCTTTTTGATCTGTCAGCGAACTGACCTGCATGGTGAGGTAGGTGATATTGGCTACCCGGGCGACACCTTGCATCCCCAAAATTCCACGGTAAACATCTTCATTCAAACTCGAGGCCTCGGCATAGGGGCCCTGGGTGTCTTTTTGCACCACCCACATATCTGCGCCACTGTTATCAAGCAAGACGTTGGCATCATCCACCATGCCACGGTAAACGCCAGCCATCGTTAGCGTCACACCGATCAGCAATCCCAAGCCGATGCCGGTAAATACAAACTTCCCCCAGGCGTGCAAGATGTCACGTCCGGCTAAGCTAATCATGGTTTTACGCCTGCGATGCTTTCAACCACTTTAATTCTGCTGCTAGCCTTGAGGGCCTTGTGGCTGTAAACCACCACGCGCTCACCGCCGATAAGACCCTGCAAAATTTGAACTTGACCTTCAAGGTCACTAACACCTGTTTTAACCGGCACAAAATTCAATTGGTCTTTGTCAACCACCCATACCCCCAGCCTGCCATCAACCCGTTGCACGCTGGCATTGGAAACCACAGGTAAAACGGTTTGTGCTGGCAAGGCCACGCTGACTTCTGCCAACTCCCCGATGGACGGAAGCACCCCTGAGCGCAGCGTTAGCTCTACTTTGGCTAATACTTCTTCTGTGACTGCATCAGCATGCGGCTCGACCCGAACCAGCCGGCCTTCTAAGGGCTCTCCTGATCGCGAGCGAAGCACTATTTTTGCCGGCAAAGGCACAACCAGCCCCTGCGCTCTTTGTTGGTCAAATCGAACATTCACCCATACGCTTTGCGGTTCAATCACCTCGACCACGGATTGACCTGCCACCACGGTTGTTCCGGCATCCGCATCGCGCCGGCTGACGGTGCCATCGATGGGCGAGATCAGCCGCAGATTCATTCTTTGCCGCAACAGCCCTTCCCGATCTGCCTTGGCACGCAATAGTTCTTGTTTTGACGCATCTAAGTTGGCCTGAACGGCCGCAAAGCTCGCATTGGCGATTTCCAATTCTTGGCGTTTGATGGATGCGCCTTCCTCACTCACCGAATGCGATACCAGCAACAAAGCGTGACGCTGGCTTTGCACTTGCGCAAATGCTTTGC
>JAIPDD010000094.1 GCA_021737875.1 Sulfuritalea sp. | reverse complement strand
AGAAGCAAAAGACATTCAACAGCCATAGAAATGAGCAGCTTGTGAAAAATTGGAAAAAACGCGGGGCTTTCATCGGGCTTGGACTGCTGGTGATTGGCGTGGCAGCCGCGCTGGTTTTGAATGCGCTCAATAGCAATATTGCGTTGTACGTTACGCCCAGCGAAGTCGCGGCGGGTAAAACCCCAAGCGGCAAAGCCTTTCGTATGGGCGGCTTGGTCAAAACCGGGTCGATCCAACGGGATAACTTAACGGTGAATTTTGTCATCACCGATTTGGCAAAAGAAGTTCCAGTTTCTTACTCCGGAATATTGCCCGATCTGTTCAAAGAGGGCAAAGGGGCAGTGGTTCAAGGTCGCTTTGATGATCTCGGCCATTTTGTAGCAACCGAAGTTTTAGCCAAGCATGATGAAAACTACATGCCTCCGGAAGCCGCGCAGGCCCTCAAAAATGCGGCCGCTTTATCAGGGGATAAAAAATGAGTTTTATTCCTGAGATCGGACACTTTTCTTTATGGCTCGCGCTTGGCGTAGCGCTGGTGCTCGGGGTGTTGCCGCTGGCAGGCGCGACCCTCGGTCGGCGTGATTGGATGGCGCTTGCGCGGCCAGGTACCTTCGTGCTCTTTGGCTTGGTGGTTCTGGCATTTGTGTGTTTGCTTGCGTCCTTAGTTCGGCACGATTTTTCTGTTTTGTATGTGGCCTCTAACTCCAATACGGCTTTGCCCTTGCAATACCGTATCGCTGGGGTGTGGGGCGGGCACGAGGGTTCGCTGCTGTTGTGGGTGCAAATGCTGACCGTGTGGATGGTGGCGGTTGCGGTGTACAGCCGGCATTTGCCTGAAGCGGTGATGGCGCGCATTCTCTCGGTGATGGGTTGGATTAGCGTGGGCTTTCTTCTCTTTATGCTGCTGACCTCCAACCCGTTTGAACGCTTGTTCCCTGCGCCCATGGACGGACGCGATTTAAATCCTTTGCTTCAAGACCCCGGAATGGTGATCCATCCACCCATGTTGTACATGGGCTATGTGGGGTTTTCAGTGGCTTTTGCTTTTGCGATTGCTGCGCTGACTGGTGGCGATTTAGATGCCACATGGGCCCGGTGGGCCCGTCCTTGGACAACGGTTGCTTGGATATTTTTGACCTTGGGTATTGCACTCGGAAGTGCCTGGGCTTATTACGAACTCGGCTGGGGCGGTTGGTGGTTTTGGGACCCGGTTGAAAACGCCTCGCTGATGCCTTGGTTAATAGGCACCGCACTCATGCATTCATTGGCCGTCACTGAAAAGCGCAACAGCTTTAAATCGTGGACGGTGCTGTTGGCGATTTTGGCCTTCTCTTTTTCATTGCTCGGTACGTTTTTGGTTCGCTCGGGCGTACTTTCTTCCGTTCATGCATTTGCAACCGATCCGCGCCGTGGGCTTTTTATCTTGGCGTTCTTAACCGTCGTCATTGGGGCTTCGTTTAGTTTGTATGCATGGCGGGCGCCCACGGTGGGGTTGGGAAAACGCTTTTCTGTGTGGTCTAAGGAATCGGCATTGCTTGGCAACAACGTGTTGCTGTTGGTCGCAGCGTGTTCGGTTCTTTTGGGAACGCTTTACCCTTTGTTATTAGATGCCTTAGGGATGGGAAAAATCTCAGTGGGCCCGCCTTACTTTGATTCTGTCTTTATGCCTTTGATGGCCCCGACTATTTTCTTGATGGGCGTGGGTCCTTTGGCCCGTTGGAAAGAGGCTGACATGCCCACATTGGCGCGGCGACTGCGCTGGGCTGCAGCGATCAGCGTGATGGCTTCTTTGCTGACCGGATGGTTGGCTGGCGAAGTTCGCATCGTGTCGTCTTTGGGCTTGTTGATGGCCTATTGGATCGTGGCGTCTGTGGCAACAGATGTATGGGAGCGGGTACGGTGTGATCAGCCCACTTGGGCAAAAGTAAGCCACAAGTTCAACCAAATCCCCCGGGCCTTGGTGGGCATGATGGTGGCGCACCTTGGCGTTGCCGCGTTCTGCTTTGGGGTGGCGATGGTCAAGACCTATGAAGTTGAACGCGACGTCAAAATGAATGTAGGCGATACCACGACGGTGCGCGGGTACACGTTTGCTTTCAATGGCATTAAAACGCTGCAAGGCCCGAACTACGTTGCTGTACAGGGCCAAATTGAAGTGAAAGATGCCGGGCAATCGCGCTGGATGTTCCCTGAAAAACGAACCTACCGGGTACAACAAAACTCTATGACCGAGGCGGCGATTGATGTGGGGCTTTCGCGTGATTTGTATGTTTCTCTAGGCGAGCAGGTAGAAGACGGCGCTTGGATTGTTCGGGTTTACGTCAAACCTTTTATTGACTGGATCTGGGGCGGTTGCTTGCTCATGGCGTTAGGCGGTGTGCTGGCGGTGACGGACCGGCGCTATCGCCGTAAACAGGACGTAGCCGTATGAAGTACCTCAAATTTTTGATTCCCTTGGGTCTTTTCTTGGTGCTGGTGCTCTTTTTGGGAGTCGGCCTGCATTTAGATCCGAAAGAGGTGCCTTCGCCGCTGATCGGAAAACCCGCTCCGGAGTTTTCTTTAGAGTCCTTAGACAGTCCAAATCTGACCATTGCAAATGCAGACATGCGGGGCAAAGTCTGGATGCTCAACGTGTGGGCATCATGGTGTATGGCCTGTCGCGAAGAACACCCTGCGCTGGTGGAGTTTGGCCGAAAAAATGTGCTGCCCATTTATGGCTTGAACTACAAAGATGAGCGGGTAGCGGGTTTAAGGTGGTTGACCAATTTTGGCAATCCGTATACCCACTCGCTGTATGACCGCGACGGCCGTGTTGGCATAGATTGGGGCGTGTACGGCGTACCCGAGACATTCATCATTGATAAAAACGGTGTGGTCCGTTTTAAACACATTGGTGCTTTGACCCCGGAGGTGATTCGTACCCGCATCGAACCTTTAGTGAGGCAACTCAATGGCTAAATGGATCCTCCTTTTAATCTTGCCATTTTTTTGGCTGGGAGCGCATGCCGCAGAGGCTTTGCCTGCGTCCAATGACCCGGTGCTGGAAGCCCAAATGATGCACATCGCAAGTGAGCTGCGTTGCCTCGTTTGCCAAAACCAAACCATCGCCGATTCCCATGCTGAGCTGGCGGTAGATTTACGCCAACAAGTGCGTGAGCTCATTGCCCAAGGGAAAACCCAAACCGAAATTTTTGAGTACATGACCGCACGGTATGGCGACTTTGTTCTCTACCGTCCGCCGCTGAAAGGGACAACCGTGTTGCTTTGGGTGGGGCCCGCACTGATGGCGGTTCTCGGAATGTCGGTTTTATTTTTGATACTGCGCCGGCGTTCTCGTATGGGCCAAGATCAATTTGAATCCGACGACGCAGATGCGGGCAGCGACCCCCATCTTTCTTGAAATGACTTTGGAATTTTTCAACGATGCACGCACTTGTAACCCCTTTTAAAAACCAGCTTGCGAAGTTGCATGCCTTGCATGCCGATGGAAAAATGTCGGATGCGCAATACCAACAAGAGCGCTCGGATGTGGAGCGCCAACTGCTGGATGTGTTGTTAAGCGACACGGCTCCTGCGCAAGTCTCGCTTTCGACCAAGCCCTCAGGGCGTTTGATGGTTGTTTTGGCGGTTCTCGTTTTGGTGGTTGCGGCTGCGGGTTACTGGTTGGTAGGGCAGCCCACGCAAGACAATCCTACCGATGGTCTTGACGGCCCGAGACACGCCACTACGCCGGTACAAATGGGTGAGATGACGGAAAAGCTTGCCCAGCGTCTTAAAAATTTCCCCGATGACGCTGAAGGCTGGGCCATGCTCGCCCGCTCTTACAGTGTGTTGGGCCGAAATGCAGACGCTTTGGATGCTTACTCGCATGCGGCAAGCTTGCTCAAAGATGATCCCTCTCTTCTCGCGGATTTTGCGGATGCGTTGGGGGTTCAAAACAAGCACAGCCTCACAGGCGACCCCATGCGTTTGATAGAACGCGCCCTCAAAATCGACCCGAACAACATCAAGGCTTTGGTATTAGCTGGAACTGAAGCGTTTGACCGCAAGGATTACGCAGGCGCATTGAAGTACTGGGAAAAGGTTCGCGATACCGGCCCCGCGGACCATCCCTTGGTTCAGCGCATCGGGGGAAGTATTGACGAGGCGCGTAGCCTTTTAGGCGTACCCATAGCGCAGCCTGAAAAAGCCGCGAAGCCCAAGGCGAAAGTGGATGCAAAAGCAAACCCAAAGGCTTCTATCACTGGCGTGGTGAGTTTGTCACCCGCATTGCTCAAACAAGTGGAGCCCATGGATACGGTGTTTATTTTTGCCAAAGCCGTAGGCAACGCCCGCATGCCTTTGGTTGCAGAAAGAAAACAAGTCAAAGATTTGCCTTACGCATTTACGCTCGATGACAGCAAGGCCTTATCTCCCAATCTCTTACTCTCTAGCGCGGAGCAGGTCGTGATCAGCGCCAAGATCAGCAAGTCGGGTGACGCGATTTCACGCGCGGGAGATTTCACAGGACAAACCGGGCCGGTGAAGTTGGGAGCCACTGGGGTTCGGGTAGAAATCAACGACCCTGTGAAGCCCTAAGGCTTCTCGTTTATTTTTTTAACTTCTTACCATTTACAGATGCGAAAAATTTGCGCCATGGTTGTGATCGCGATGCTTAGTGGCTTATTCCATTTGGCGGCGATGCCTATGGAGGTTTTAGAGCCGCAAACAACCCATGCCTGCGAAGAGGCTCACCCTAGCCCATCTGCTCCCGTCAAGGCTGCCACGTGTGCTCATGCGTGTTGCTTGGCTATTGCAGCGACGCATACGCCGCTTGCAATTCCCAAAGGGATCATGGGCAGTGGCTTAGCCAACCCTGTGGTTTCAACCCTCTTGCTTCAAAATCACGCGGCCCGACTCTTTAAGCCGCCCAAGATCACTCTCCCAAGCTAAATCCTATTTACCCCCAATCGGGGCTGCTTATTTTTTTGGAGAATTTAATGAACATGACACATTACATGGAGTTGCTGGCTGTGAACCAGCCCTGGAACCTATTGATTTTTATGGCGATTCCCATCGTCTTGGCGGAGACCTTGGCGATATCCGAGCTCTACTTGCTTTTCACTCGAAATTTCACCGGATGGGTGCAACAACTCAATCGTGTTTGCGGGATTGCAGTGGGTCTGTATTTTGTAGGTGTTATCGCATATCTGTTGGTGAATGCAGTGGTACCGATTACCAAAGCAGGGGAGTGGCGAACTGCGATTGATGTGATTGCCGTGGGCTCTTATCTGATCGGTGGCTTGCCATTGATTTATATCGCACTGCAAGAATTGGGCTGGGTCAACGCCCGCGCCAGTGCAGAACACCAACGCAAAGTGCATGCGATTTGCGTCGCTCTGTTCTTAGTCTTTGGTCATATCGGGATGATCACCGGTATGTTGGATCCCACGCTCTTTGCCAGTCTTGAAGCCATGGGCTACGGGGGTATGTCAGGAATGACTCATACGCCTTAAGTCTATGAATGCGTTTGCCAAACGGGGTGCTTTTGCATCACCGCATTAAAAGCGCTTGAGGTTTCAAAGTTGAAAAGCCATTGGCACAGGCTTTTCCAATCTTGGTTCTCAAACCAATGGGCATCCGTGTGGGCAAATTGCCGAACAAAGGGCGCAATGGCTGCGTCTTCATAGCCCCAGTGGGGGCCTGCGAGAAAGGCTTGCGAGTTCAATCGCTGGTTCAGCCCTTCCAAAAAGTGAGCGCCTTCGTCTCTGGCATCTAAACCACTGTCTAAGCCAAACCGGTGGGGGTATTTGTAGCGGTCGAGATGGCCTTTAAAGTCGCCGTCGTTTTGCGCAATCAGTTCTTGTGCCGCTTGCTGGGCGGCGGGATCTTTAGGCCACCAAGCCAGCGGATCATTTTTCTGTAGGGCCCAGTGCATGATGTCGAGGCTCTGTTCCAAAACAACACTATCGGGCAATACCAAAACGGGAACCGTGCCTTTGGGCGATGCATGAAGCATCGCTGCCGGTTTATTCTTTAAAACAATTTCACGGTGTTCAACTGCCTGCTGGCTTGCCCACAAAGCCAAGCGTGCTCGCATGGCGTAGGGACAGCGACGAAAAGAATACAGGATTGGTAAATCCTGTGGTTCAAGAAGCGTCGGATCAGAGATCAGCACGGTGGGAGAGTCGCGCCGATATGGGTTTGCGATCGTTGTTTGGCCAATGTCCATTGGCGTTGGCGCTCCCGTGCGCTGTCTTTTTGCGCCGCGCTGCTCGTTGCGAAACACCGTGGGCAGCTCACGCCCAATTCAAACTCAGGAGACTCAAGCGCTCCTTGGGGAAGCGGTTGCCGGCAGCAGCGGCAAAGCTGTTGGGTTCCGACAGACAGACCGTGTCCCACCGAGACGCGTTCATCAAACACAAAACATTCGCCTTGCCACAGGCTTTGCGCTTGGGGCACGGTCTCCAGGTATTTCAAGATGCCGCCTTCCAAATGAAAGACCTCATCGAACCCTTGGGTTCGCAATAGCGCCGTTGATTTTTCGCAGCGAATACCGCCGGTGCAAAACATCGCCACTTTCGGTTTGACGCCGGACTGCGCTTGCAAGGCTTTTGCTTGCGCAACCCATGCGGGAAGCTCGGCAAACGATTTGATGTGGGGATCGATCGCACCTTCAAACGTACCGATAGCCACTTCGTAGTTGTTGCGGGTATCGACCAGTACCACCGAGGGGTCTTGGATCAGAGCGTTCCAGTCAGCGGGTTTCACGTAGGTTCCGGCCATCTGCGTCGGGCTGATTCCCGGAACGCCGAGGGTCACGATTTCTTTTTTGAGCCGCACTTTCATTCGGTGAAAGGGCGCTTTGTTTGACCACGATTCTTTGTGCTCTAGGTTTTTAAAAAGTGGGTCGGAGCGCAGGTAGGCCAATACCGCTCGGACGTCTTGGGGTGCACCTGCAATGGTGCTGTTGATGCCTTCGCGGGCGAGAAGTATCAGGCCTTTGACGTGGTGTTGTTCACAAAACGCGAGCAACGCGGTTTTGCGTTGCGCGTAGTCTGGCAGGTTAACAAACTGGTAAAAAGCCGCCGTGAGAAACGTGGGTGTTTGCATGGGGCGGCTTTCGTCAAGTGGTCTAAACCGCTTTAGTTAAAAAAACTCTTGAGGCGGTCGGTCCAACTGTCGCCTGTGGGCGAATGTTTGCTGCCGCCTTTCTTAAACGACTCGTCGAGTTCTTTCAGCAGTTTGCGCTGGTGTTCTGAGAGTTTGACCGGGGTTTCTACCGTGATGTGGCAGTACAAGTCACCCGGATAACTGCCGCGTACGCCTTTGATGCCTTTGCCACGCAAGCGGAATTGTTTTCCGGTTTGGGTGCCTTCAGGCATATCGATTGCGGCTTTGCCTTCTAAAGTAGGCACATCAATTTCGCCACCCAAGGCGGCAGTCACCATGCTGATGGGAACAGAGCAGTGAAGGTCATCGCCGTCGCGTTCAAAAATATCGTGCTTCTTGAGACGAATCTCAATGTACAGGTCGCCGGGCGGCCCGCCATTGGTGCCAGGCTCGCCGTTGCCCGAGCTGCGAATGCGCATGCCGCCGTCGATGCCGGCAGGAATTTTGACTTCCAGCGTTTTTGTTTTTTTGATTTGCCCCTGGCCTTGGCACGCGGTACACGGGTCGGCAATTGTTTTGCCAGCGCCTTTGCAGGTGGGGCAGGGTTGCTGCACACTGAAAAAACCTTGGCGCATTTGGACGGCGCCCGCGCCGCCACAGGTACCGCAGGTTTTGACTTGGGTTCCCGGTTTTGCGCCAGTACCGCTGCAGACCTCGCAGTTGTCGTGGCTGGGAATGCGAATTTGTGCATCCTTGCCTTTAGCGGCTTCTTCCAAAGTGACTTCCATGGCGTAACTTAAATCACCGCCACGAAAGACTTGGCGTCCGCCGCCAGAGCGTCCGCGCTGTTGGCCAAACATGTCACCAAAAATATCACCAAAGGCTTCTGCAAAACCACCAAAGCCTTCACCGCCGCCGCGCATATTGGGATCGACCCCGGCGTGGCCGTGTTGGTCGT
>JAIPDD010000093.1 GCA_021737875.1 Sulfuritalea sp. | reverse complement strand
GGCGGTTGGAACCCTGCCATCCATTTGTATTCCCACTCCGGTGGCAAGGCCCAATGGAACGATGCGCAGTGCTGTTTCCAACCCGGCGTGGCGATGCCCAACCAGAGCAGCGTGGGTTCGGCCAAAGCCACGTGGACTTTGGCGCAGGCCTTGGCTGAGGCCAGCAGCGCCGGCGCCACCGCCGCGAAACAAGCGGGCTTTTCAGCCACCGCGCAATCGTTTGCCGTGCAAGAACCAGCGCAAGAACCGATCGCCGCGTTTTGGATTGCCGAGACAGGTGTTCCGGTTTCGCGCCGCGCCAAGGCGTTTATTGATTACCAAAATGACGTTGGCGCCAGTGACATTGAGTTGGCAGTACGCGAAGGTTTCGAGTCCATCGAACACATCAAGCGCTACACCGCCATGGGCTTTGGAACCGACCAAGGCAAGTTAGGCAATATCAACGGCATGGCCTTGGCCGCCCGTGCTTTGGGTAAAGCCATTGACAAGGTCGGTACCACCACCTTCCGGCCCAACTACGTTCCCATCAGCTTTGGTACGTTTGCAGGCTTGGAGCGCGGTGAGCTTTTTGACCCCGCGCGCAAAACCAGCCCGCATTTGCTGCACGTAGCGGCTGGGGCTTTGTTTGAGGATGTCGGTCAATGGAAACGCCCTTGGTTTTTCCCCCAAGGCAAAGAAGACATGCACCAAGCGCTTCACCGCGAAGTGCTGGCTGTGCGCAACGGCGTGGGCATCATGGATGCATCCACCTTGGGCAAGATTGATATTCAAGGCCCTGATGCCGCGAAGCTGCTCAACTGGATGTACACCAACCCTTGGTTGAAATTGGAAGTTGGCAAAGCACGTTACGGCCTCATGCTTGATGAAAACGGCATGGTCTTTGACGACGGCGTCACCGTGCGTTTGGGCCAAGAGCGATTTTTAATGACCACCACCTCCGGTGGCGCAGCCCGCGTTCTCAATTGGATGGAGCGTTGGGTGCAAACCGAGTGGCCTGAGATGAAGGTCTATATGACCTCGGTAACAGAGCAATGGTCTACCTTCGCAGTCGTTGGCCCCAAGAGCCGGGCCGTGGTGCAAAAGGTGTGTACGGATGTTGATCTGTCGCTAGAAGCTTTCCCCTTTATGAGCTACCGCGAAGGCACGGTTGCAGGCGTCAAAGCCCGCATCATGCGCATCAGCTTCTCGGGTGAATTGTCTTTCGAGGTCAATGTACCGTCCAACGCCGGCGCCCATGTGTGGAGCGCTTTGATGGCGGCAGGTTCGGAATTTGGCATCACGCCTTACGGCACAGAGTCCATGCACGTGTTGCGCGCAGAAAAAGGTTACATCATCGTGGGCCAAGACACCGACGGCTCCATTACCCCCCACGATCTGGGCATGGGCGCGATGGTCTCCACCACCAAAGACTTTTTGGGCCGACGCTCTCTCAGTCGCAGTCATACCGCTGGCTTAGAGCGCAAGCAACTGGTGGGCTTACTCACCGATGATGCGGCAACCGTGTTGCCCGAAGGCGCGCAAATCACGCCCACGGCGCAGTTGCCCGCACTGCCTGCGCCCATGATTGGCCACGTCACGTCGAGCTACTTCAGCCCCACGCTCAATCGCTCGATTGCCATGGCCGTCGTGCGCTCAGGTTTGAGCCGCATGGGCGAAAAAGTCTATCTCCCCTTGGTTGATGGCCGCATGGTTGCGGCAACCATTTGCAGCCCGGTCTTTTATGACCCTGAAGGAAAACGCCACCATGTCTAATGTTGTTTTGGAAAGCCCACTCAATGGCATCAGCCGCTTAGGTGACCGGGTACTCTCAGTTGATGGAAAACGGGTGGCCTTGGGTGAATTGGCCTTCATGGAAATCATCACCTTGCGGGGTGACGCACAAGATGCGCAGTTTGTAGATGCGGTCAAGCGCGTGACAGGACTCGCCTTGCCCGTAGCGGCCAATACCGCAAGTATGGGCGGGGGCCGACAGTTGGTGTGGCTCGGGCCCGACGAGTGGATTCTCAAAGCGCCGCTCAATCTCCAAAACCCCAACGACGACGCTTTAGAAAGCGCCTTGCGACTTGCCCTCGACGGTGTGCATTGTTCTGTGGTGCAAGTAGGCAATGGCTACACCACGCTCACGGTTCAAGGCGAAGGCGCGGCTGATTTGCTAGCCCGCGGATGCCCGCTGGATTTTCACCCCCGCGTTTTTGCGGTCGGTGCGGTAGCGCAAAGCCATGTCGCTAAAGCTGGCGCGACGATCTTGTGTCTTGAAGCCGGAATGCGTTTTGAACTGACAGTGAGACGCAGTTTTGCCGACTACCTGTTTCGCTGGCTGTGCGAAGCCGGTGCTGCATAAGCCAACGCGCTAGCCTTGTTTCTTGATGGCATATTCCTTAGGCATTGACACGGGCGGGACGTTCACGGACGTTGTTTTGCTCGATGCACAGCGCAAGGTGCTGGCCTCTGCCAAAAGCCTCACCACCCGCTTTGACCTCTCCGAAGGCATTGCCGCGTCTTTGGACAAATTACCCCAAGACTTGCTGACGCAGGTCAGCTTGGTTTCTCTGTCTACGACCTTGACCACCAATTCGGTGGTGGAGGGCAAAGGCTCTCCGGTGTGCGTTTTGCTGCTGGGCTATGAAGCGCTGCAAGTCAAAAGCAGCGGGCTCATCGACTTGCTTGGCAATGAAGCCATTGTTTGCCTGCCAGGTGGGCACGATGCGGGCGGACTGCCGACCCAAGCCTTGGATGAAGCTGCCACACGCGCAGCCATTCTGAGCCACAAAGACCGCGTTTCTGCATTCGCTATCTCTGCCACGTTTGGGGTGCGCAACCCTGCGCATGAGATGCAAGTGCGGGCGTGGGTCAAAGAGTTGTGTGATGTTCCAGTCACCTGCGGCCATGAATTGGCTTCCAGCCTAGGTGCGCCCCGGCGCGCACTCACGGTTGCGCTCAACGCGCGCATGATTTTTCATGTCAAGGCACTGATTGAGTCCGTGCAAAAAACCTTGGCTGATCGCGCGATCGATGCACCGTTGATGATCGTCAAAGGCGACGGCTCTTTGGTGAACGTAGCCAGTGCGATGCAACGCCCGGTCAGCACCGTGCTCTCCGGTCCTGCGGCCAGCGTGTTGGGCGCTTGCGCACTCAGCGGTTTGCAAGACGCGATTGTGGCTGACATGGGCGGAACGACAACCGATATTGCCGTGGTGCGTGGTGGCAAACCCGCGCTGAGTTTTGACGGTGCCATGGTCGGAAACTGGCGGCCAATGGTGGAGGCCGTGAAGGTCTATGCCATTGGCTTGGGCGGTGACAGCGAGGTGCGCTTGCATGGGGGTGACGGCCTCACCATCGGCCCGCGCCGCGTTGTTCCCTTGAGTCTGGTGGTTCACGAGCATCCGCATTTGTTGGCGGTGTTAGAGCGACAACAAAGCGAAACGCCCCACGCCAGCCAAATGCGTTTTGCGGTTCGCCTGCAAGGCGACGCGGCCCACCTCAGCCGCCTCAATGACGATGAGTTGTATGCCTGGGAGTGCCTGGCCAAAGGCCCGGTGGATTTAGAGCGCGCCAACATAGAAAACCGCGCTTTGGCCCGCGCTGTCGCCCGCTTGGAGCGCAAAGGCTTGGCCATTTACAGTGGCTTTACCCCCAGCGATGCGGCCCATGTCCTAGGCATGTCAAACCACTGGAGTGCGCCGGCGGCGGTGTTTGCTGCCCGTATTTGGGCGCGTCAGATGCGCCATATGTATGGGCTGGGTAAGTGGAAGCAGGGCGATGAAATGGGCCCGGCGCAAGACGTGGTGGCCAAGGTGGTTGACACCATTTGCCAAAAGCTCATTGAAGCGGGCTTGAACGATGCAGGGCAAATGAACGAGTCCACTGCCGGGAAAGTGGCTGCCTTGCTAACCACCATGGCCTTGGGAAAAAACAAAGAAGACGGTTCCGAAAACGCGTGCGAGTCGGTTTTCCAGCTGCAGTTTTCGCCCGCCATGCCCTTGGTTGGCGTGGGCGCGCCCGCTGCAAGTTACTACCCTGCCGTGGCACAAGGGCTGGGTGTGCAATTGCGTTTGCCTGCGTTTGCTGAAGTGGCCAACGCTATTGGCGCAGTGTTGGGCGAAGTCTCACAACGCGTGCACCTGACGGTAACGCAACCGGTGCGCGGCACATTCAAAATATTCACAGCCGAAGGCCCGGTTGATTTCCCCGACTATGCCAGTGCCATAGACCATGCCAAAGCGTTGGCGGCGAAAGAAGCCCATACCCGCGCCATGGATGCAGGCGCTGCCCACGTCGAGGTGGTCTTTAGCCAAAGCGATAACAGCGTCAACAACGACATTGACGGCAATGTGTTCTTTGAAGCCGTCGTCACCGCAACCGCCTTTGGCCCACCGCGCACCAAGGCGCTGTAAATGGACGGCCCCATGAGCGCGCCATCTCGTGCCCAGATCGCAGATGTTTTAAGTAGCCATGGTTTGCACCTGCGCGGCGCGTGGGAGCCGCAGGCAGCGGATGCTTTGCCCGCGCTTGCCAGTGGCAAAACCGCCGCCGTGGTGTGGATGGTCGGCGGCGTGGGCTCTAGCCTGTGGCCTGCGTTTTCCGAGTCGTCTTTTTTCGCCGATGGTTTGCCAGACCCTTTGGACCGCTGGAGCCGAGCGATTGCTGAAGAACTGGCACAGCGTTGGGACGGCATGGCGCTTTTTCCTTTTCAGGGCCCGCCCTATTGGCCCTTTCAGCAGTGGGCTGCCCGCGCTGAAACCTTGCACACCAGCCCTTTGATGCTGCGCCTGCATCCCACCTATGGGCTCTGGCACGCCTACCGTTTCGCGCTCGCCTTGCCCGCGGTCGCTCCAGGCGATGCGCCCTTTTTAACTGTCAGTTCTGGCGTTACGGTAGCTGGCGCAGATATGTGCCTGAACTGTTCTGGACAGCCTTGTTTGCAAGCCTGTCCGGTTCAGGCCTTTGACACCAAGGGCTACCAGCTCGATGCCTGCGCTACCCACTTGCACAGCGCGCAGGGGCAAGACTGTATGCAAGCGGGTTGCTTGGCGCGCCGCGCTTGCCCCGTGGGTACTAACTATGCCTATGAACCTGCGCATGCTGCATTTCATATGCGGGCGTTTGCGGGTTCGCATTGATTCACCTCCAAGGAAACCTTCGTCAAAAGTGTCAGTCTGAAATGGATGAAATGGCGCGATACGGTATGCCACATGACCTTGACGCATTTCTATAATCCACAGTCGCAATTGAAGCTCAGCCCGCACAGGGCCCAAATACACTTTGTTCGGTCTGAAAAAGACCTACTTCCATTATCCCTAGGAGCTCCCGCAAATGGCCAAATTTCCTGAACGCGCCAAAGTTGTCATCATCGGCCAAGGCGGTATCGTCGGCGCCTCCGTGGTGCACCATTTGATCGAACGCGGCTGGGACAACATTGTCGGGATCGACAAATCCGCGATTCCTACGGACGTGGGTTCTACCGCCCACGCGTCTGATTTTTGCTTCAATACGATGCACGATCAGATGACGATTTTCACGACCAAGTACAGCATCGATTTTTACGACAAGATGGGCCGCTATGAGCGCATCGGTGGCATCGAAGTAGCGCGGGTGGGTGACGATGAGCGCATGGTCGAACTCAAGCGCCGCGTGGCCTCAGGCAAAGCCTTTGGCAACCGGGTGGAGATGATCACACCAGCAGAGGCCAAAGCCAAGTTTCCTTTGTTGGAAGAAGACATGATTCAAGGGGCCCTGTGGGACCCTGATGCGGGTTTGGTCAAACCCCGTTCGCAAATGGTGGCAGGTGAGTTGGTGGACGCGGCGGTGGCCTCAGGCAAGCTGCTGTCATTTGCCAATACGGCGTGCACCGGCTTGCGCATTGAAAACGGCCGTATTCAGGGCGTTGAAACCACCAAAGGCTATATCGCCGCAGATTACGTGGTGGTGAGCGCTGGCTTGTGGGGCCGCTTGATCGCAGGCATGGCGGGCGAAGATTTGCCCATCATGCCGGTGGACCACCCCCTGACATTTTTCAAACCCTACCTGGAGTTTGCGGGTACGGGCAAAGACATTGGCTATCCGCTGCTGCGTGACCAAGGCAACTCGGCCTACCTGCGCGACACCGGAGATCCGAAAACGCCGGAAGGCGGTCAGATTGAATGGGGCTATTACGAAGAAAAAAATCCGCGCATGTGCCACCCGCGCGATTTACTTGAGAAAGAGCAAGCGCGCTTGTCGCCTTCGCAGCGCGACTTAGAGCTCGAGCAAATCATGGCGCCGCTAGAACGGGCGATGGAGCTCACGCCCATCTTGGCCGAGCTGGGTTATGACGACAAATACTCTTTCAATGGCCTTTTGCAAGTGACCACCGACGGAAACCCCTCGATTGGTGAATCCTCCAAAGTGCGCGGCCTGTGGTACGCCGAGGCGGTGTGGGTCAAAGACGGTCCAGGCGTTGGCAAACTGCTGGCCGATTGGATGACCGATGGCCATACGCACTTGGACCACAGCCGCATTGATGTGGCGCGTTACTACCCGTTTCAGCAGGATGAGAAATACATCCACGACCGCTGCTACGAAGGCGCCTTCAAAATTTACAACCCGCCGGTTCACACCCGCGAACCCTACAGCGCTGGGCGCGGTATTTTCAAGAGCCCGTTTTACGAACGCGAAAAAGCCTTGGGTGCCTACTTTATGGAGCTCAGCGGTTGGGAGCGCGCCCATGGCTACGCCAGCAACGAGCATTTGTTCGTGGTCTATGGCGACAAGGTACCCGTGCGCGCCAACGAGTGGGACAACCGCCATTTCTGGCGCGTGTCTAACGCCGAGCATTTGAAAATGGCTGAAGACGTGGGCATGATCAACGTCTCCCACTTTGCTGAGTTTGATGTAGAGGGCCCAGACGCTGCCGACCTGTTGGAGTACATCTGCGTTGCCAAAGTCGGCGGTGACACGCCGGTCGGCAAAGGGATTTACACCCACTTCTTGGACGCCAAAGGCGGTGTTCGCGCTGACTTGACGGTCTTGCGTTTAGGCCAAGACCACTACCGCGTGATCGACGGTGCAGACGCGGGTCACCGCGACCTGACCTGGGTGCGCCGGATGGCGCAAGACCGCGGTGCCAAAGTCACCGTCACGGACACCACCACGCAATACGGTTGCTTGGGTGTGTGGGGCCCCAACGCCCGCGCCACGATTCAAAAAATCGCCGATGTGCCCGAAGCGTGGTCCAACGAGAACTTTCCTTTTGCGGCCTTGCGCGAGCTCAAAATCAAAGGCGTTCCCGTGCTGGCTTTCCGCATTTCGTATGTGGGCGAGCAAGGCTGGGAGCTGCACTTTAAATACGAAGACGGTCTGGCATTGTGGGATGCGCTGCACGCTTTGGGCGTGACGCCTGTGGGCGTGGAAACCTACGCCAACAGCCGGCGTATGGAGAAAAGCCTGCGCCTGCAAAACGCCGACTTGTTGACCGAGTACAACTTGCTCGAAGCAGATTTGGCCCGACCCAAAGTGAAGGCCGCTGATTTCCACGGCAAAGAAGCGCATCTGAAATTCCGCGAGCGTGAACATCAGCCCGCCTATCTGTGTACGCTGACAATGACCAGCAACATCGACAGCACTGGCGTGGCGCGTTACCCCGTGGGCATTTGTCCGGTGATGCACCCCGAAACAGGCGCTACGCTGATTGACTCCGAAGGTCGGCGCTCGTACACCAGCAGCATTGCCTATGGCCCGTCCATTGGCAAAAACATCGCGCTGGCTTACCTGCCTCATGCGTTTTGCCAAGTGGGCCGGGAGTTGCAGATCCAGTACTTTGACGATGTCTATCCGGTCACAGTAGCCGCCGTGGGGTGTAGCGCTTTGTACGACCCAGAAAACACCAAGCCGCGTTCTTAATCGCAGAGCCCTCATAACGGAGAAATTCATGAAAGTATTGGTAGCAGTCAAACGCGTGGTGGACTACAACGTCAAAGTGCGAGTCAAGAGTGATTTGAGCGGGGTAGACATCGCCAATGTCAAGATGAGCATGAACCCCTTTGACGAAATCGCGATCGAAGAGGCCGTGCGCCTCAAAGAAAAAGGCCACGCCAGTGAAATCATCGCAGTGTCTTGCGGCACCGCTGCATGCGCAG
>JAIPDD010000092.1 GCA_021737875.1 Sulfuritalea sp. | reverse complement strand
ATGGCAACGCGCTGCTGCTGGCCGCCGCTGAGGTGCGCGGGGTAGCGGTCTTCCTTGCCTGCAAGGTCTACCCGGGCCAGGTACTTGCGGGCCGTGGCAATGGCCTCTTCACGGGAGATGCCCAAAACATGGATGGGCGCTTCAATGATGTTTTGCAACACCGTCATGTGGGCCCACAAATTGAAATGTTGAAACACCATGGCCAGTTTGGTGCGCAGGCGCTGCAGTTGTTGGGGGTCTTTGGCGCTGAGTTCTCCCTGTTTATCGGGGACCAAATCCAAAGCTTCACCCCCCAGACTGATGCGCCCTTGGTGCGGTTTTTCAAGCAGATTGATACAGCGTAAAAATGTACTTTTCCCGGAGCCCGAGCTGCCGATGATGCTGATCACGTCACCTGCATACGCAGACAAGGAAACACCTTTGAGAACCTCATTGCTGCCAAAGCGTTTGTGAATATTCTCAACCTGGAGTTTGAGCGTTTTAGAGTTCATGGCGTTTGGCAAATGGGGGAAGGAGTAAAGAGAGAAAGACTTTTTAAGCGCCCAGCAACTCGCCGGTTCTAAACGCAGTGGCACTGGCCACTTTTCCAATTTCCCCGCCCGCAGTGGTGTAGCGGTCGCGTACGCGGGCATACAAGACGCCAGTCACGCAGGTGCAGACCCGGTGCACCGTGTTTTCTATAGGGTCAATGACTTCGGCAACCAGGTCGCCGGCTTGGAGTTGTTGGCCGGGGTGGGCCGCAAAGACAATGACCCCTGGTACCGCAGAGCGAAGGGTTTCTGAGCCGGCCAAAGGCGTGGGTTGGCACAAAGGCGCAGGCACGGCGGGTCGGTTCGCGCTGACCCACACACCGATATGTTGAAGGAAATCAACAATCGCTTGCGCATCGGTGCGGGCGTTGGCATGGTTCACGTCCAACTCGCCGCGCAGTTCAATTGTTGTACTGCAACAGCCTTGGGGAAGTGGGGCTGAATTGTTGTGCGCTTGGAGCATCTCAGCCAATCGCCACCACACCCCGGAGAGGCACTCATCAATGGGCCCACTGCCCGAGTTTTTGGCCAGCAAGCTGGTCTGGCTTCCCAGAAAACGCGACAGCGGCTCGAGCTTTTCCCAGCAAGGATCTTCGCAGTAAAAGTGCAACACGCCTTCGCAGTCGCAATGCAAATCTAAAAAATAATCGGCATCAAAGGCCAAACCCAGAAGGGTGTGGCGCAGGCTTTGGAGTTCGGTTTGCGGCGTCCATTGCTTTAAGTGTTCGCCCATGGCAGCTCGGACCACGCGTACATTGTGCTGGGCATCGGCACCCAAGGCGGGGATCACTTGGGCGGCAATGTGTTTTGCAAAATCAGGGTAATGCCGGTTGAAGTTTTCTGAAGTTTCCAACTCAAACCGGCCCATGGGTTTGTGGTCCAAGCGCTGCGACAGCCCAATGGGGTTGGCAACGGGAACCAGCACCACTTCGCCGCGGATCTGTCCTGCCGCGTCTGCCGCTTCCAAGAGCGGGCGCAGGTGGTAAGCCGCGAGCATGCCCGGTAACTCTTCGGCGTGCAAGCTGGCTTGGATCGTCACTTTGGGGCCGCTGCCTGGTGCTCCAAAATGAAAGCTCGTCAGACTTTTATGGCTACCAAGGCTTTGGCATAAAAGGGGGTGGTCGATGCGTTGCATGGGAGGGGCTTTAGTTTTGACGTGGGGCGAGGTAGGCCAAGAAATGGCGCTCAGCCAGTTTGAAAACACCAATCAATGCGAATGTCATCAGCAAATAGATTCCCGCTGCGAACAGGTAGGCCTCAAACGGCAAATAATAGTCGGAGTACACGCGGCTGGCCGCTGCAGTTACGTCAAGCATGCTGGGATCCGCGCTGGCCAACCTGGTGCTTTGCAACATCATCACCACCTCGTTGCTGTAAGCGGGTAGGGTGCGGCGCATTGCGCTGGGCAAAATAATGCGCCACATGGTTGTGAAGCGATTCATGCCATAGGCCTGCGCGGCTTCAAGTTCACCGGCGCTGGTTTCCCGAATGGCACCGGCGAGCATCTCTGCGGTGTAGCCTGCCGTGTTCAGGCTAAACGCCAACAGGGCACAGAAAAAGGGTTCTTTGAAGTGGGTCCAAGGCCAGACATCGTCCCAACGCGCTTGGATCCATTCGAGCTGACCGAGTCCGTAATAAATCAAATACACCTGAATCAGCAAGGGCGTGCCCCGAATGACATAGGTGTAACTGCCTACCACTGCGCGCAACAGGGCAGAGCGGCTGGTCAGGGCCAGGGCAAAAATGAGCGACAAGACGGCGCCGATGGCAAGGCAGGAGAACAGCAGCCCCAAGGTGGTGAGAATGCCTTCGCCATACAGCGCAAGGTTTTTGTCTAGAAAGATGACGCCCCACTGCATCAGATGGTTCCTCGCGCTGCGCCAAGGCTGAAGCGTTCATTGATTTTTCGCAGGCCATACAAAGACACGCTGGTGAAAATCAAAAACAGCGCGGCTGAAAATAAAAAGAATTCAAACGGTGAGCGCGTGGCTGCGCTGGCTTGTTTGGAGAGGTAGGTCATCTCTTTGAGCCCGATCAGGCTCACCAGCGCGGTGGACTTGATCAAGACCAGCCAGTTGTTGGTAAAACCTGGCAGGGCGTAGCGCACCATTTGGGGCGCCGTAATGCGAAAAAAAGTTTGCGTCTTCCCCATGCCAAAGGCCCAAGCGGCTTCGGCCTGGCCTTTGGGAACAGACAGCATGGCCCCGCGAAACGTTTCTGTCATGTAGGCCCCGTAAATAAAGCCCAGGGTCAAAACCCCTGCGGCAAACGGATTGATGTCTACATTTTTTTTGCTGCCCATGAGTTCTAAAAGATGGTTTAACCCGATGGTTCCACCGTAAAACACCAAGAGCATGACCACCAAATCAGGAATGCCGCGAATGATGGTGGTGTAAGCCGTTCCCAATGCCATGGGAAGACGGCGACCGGAGAGTCGGGCTGCTGCGCCCATCAGGCCCAATACGACAGCGACTGCTAAGGAGCACAAGGCAACTGCAACGGTCAATAGCGACCCTTGCAAAATGCTGAGGTAATAAGAAGAGTGCATCGCAGCGGATTAAAAAAATCGGCGTACAGCGCAGGGCTGTACGCCGATTTTTCAGACAGCGTTAGGAGAATTACTCGCCGTAAACGTCAATCTTGTACTTGGCAAAGTACTTGTCGTTGATTGTTTTGTAAGTGTCAGCAGAACGAATGGCTTTGATCGCGCCGTTGAGTTCAGCTTTCAATGCATCTTCGCCTTTACGCAAAGCAATGCCAGCACCGTAGCCAAAATACTTTGGTTCTTTCAAATCAGCGCCAACGAGTTCGTATTTCGCGCCTTCAGGTTTGCTCAAGAAACCACCCGTGACTTCCATGTAGTCAGCCACAGTTCCATCCAAACGGCCTGATTTGATGTCCAAATACACTTGGTCTTGAGCCTCATACGAGTTCACGACAACGCCCGCGGTCTTGAGTTCGCCCATGGCGTACTTCTCTTGGGTAGAGCCCTTGAGAACACCAATTTTTTTGCCTTTAATCGAAGCAGCATCGGTGAACTTGATGCCTTTTTTCAGGACCAGGCGGCTTGGGGTGTTGTAGTACTTGTCAGTAAAGTCCACTTCCTTCATGCGGTCGTCGGTGATTGACATGGAGCTGATGATGACGTCGTACTTTTTAGCGTTGAGGCCGGGGATCATGCTGTCCCACACCTGCTCTACAAAAACGCATTTGCGTTTGATTTGTTCGCACAATGCGTTGGCAATGTCCACGTCAAAACCAGTGGGTTGGCCATCGGCAGTTTTGAAGGTAAACGGCTCGTAGGTCGGGTCAATCGCGACTTTGAGTTCTGCAGGAGCTGCAGCGGCAGCAGGCGCAGCGGCGGTCGCTGCAGGAGCAGCCTCTTCTTTTTTGCCACAAGCGGCCAGCAAAGCGATCACGCTCAGGCTCAGTAGTAGTTTTTTCATCAATGATTCCTTGAATTAGCCAAAGCGTGGGGCTTGGCGGGTTAAAAAATGGTTAACGGCTTATTCTAAGGTCAGCGTGCCCCCAAAATACCGCTTCAAGAGGGTGTTTGTACTGGGGTTTGTACCGTGTTGGTTACTGGCGTATGAATTTTGATTCATGATGGAGGGATGAACTCACCTCTTCTACCACTACGCGTCGCCTTGGTGGGCTACGGTAACGCGGGGCGCATTTTTCACGCTCCTTTGATCTCTGGCGTGCCTGGCCTGGCTTTAAGCCATGTGGTGTCTAGCAAGCCTCAAGCGGTGCTTGCGGACTGGCCTTTGGTCAAAGTGCTGGCCCAACCCGAACATGCATTTGCCGACCCAGAGGTCGATATGGTCGTGATCGCAACGGGCAATGAAAGCCACTTTCCATTGGCCCACGCAGCGCTCTTGGCTGGCAAACATGTGGTGATAGACAAGCCCTGCACCGTGACTTTGGAGCAAACCCAAACCCTCTTGGCCCTTGCAAAAGCCAAAGGGCGCGTTTTGACGGTATTTCAAAACCGGCGTTGGGACGCTGACTTTTTGGGCTTGCAAAAAGTCATTCAAAGCGGGCAGTTGGGGCGCATCGTCTATTTCGAATCCCACTTTGACCGCTACCGCCCAGAGGTGCCTTCGCGCTGGCGTGAGCAAGACCTGCCCGGCTCAGGCTTGTGGTTTGATCTGGGCGCGCATTTGGCTGACCAAGCCTTGGTTCTTTTTGGGTCTCCTGAAGATGTAGCGCTTGATACGGCGTGCCACCGCGAAGGGGCCTTGGTCAACGACTACTTTCACGCGCAAATGCGCTACCCGCAACAGAGCGCCGGAGGCCACCCTGGTCTTCGCGTGGTCTTGCATGGCAGTGCCTTGGTCGCTTCTCTTGGCCCCCGGTTTGTGGTGCATGGAACCCTTGGTAGTTATGTGAAATATGGCCTCGACACCCAAGAAGATGCCCTCAAAGCCGGCGCCAGACCCCAGTGGGATGCATTAGGGCAGTGGGGCGCAGATCCGCAAGAGGGCACCATCGTGACCTACCACGATACCCACCCCCATTCGCAACCAGCTCCTCCGGTTGCTGGCAATTACTTGGCGTTTTACGCGCAATTGCTAAAGCACCTGCATGGGCAAGCCGACCTGGCTGTGACGCCCCGCCACGTTTTCCAAGCCATGCAGCTGCTCACCTTGGGCCAGCAAAGTGCCTTGAGCGGAGGCCCTGTGCGTGTTCCCGAAACCATCTGGGGCGCAGGTGTTTGAGCCAGTACCCTTGAAACCCGTACTGCTAAGTGTGAAACCGTAAAATCACGCTTTCCCCAAGGTTTGAACTTTTCTCATGAACGCCCCTGTTGACGTCTCTTTTTTCGCGCGTGCTGCCAAGCCTCTTGGGAGTTACCGCAAATATTGGGCCTCGCGTTTTGGAACGGCGCCCTTTTTCCCGATGAGCCGCGCAGAGATGGACAAGCTCGGCTGGGACAGCTGCGATATTGTTTTGGTGACAGGCGACGCGTATGTGGACCATCCCAGTTTTGGCATGGCAGTCATCGGTCGCATGCTCGAAGCCCAAGGCTTTCGCGTCGGCATCATTGCCCAACCCGATTGGCAAAGTGCCGAACCTTTCAAGGTATTGGGTAAGCCCAATTTGTTTTGGGGTGTGACGGCGGGAAACATGGATTCCATGATCAACCGCTACACCGCGGATCGAAAAATTCGCAGCGATGATGCCTACACCCCCGGTGACATTGGCGGCAAGCGCCCCGACCGCGCCGCCATTGTCTACAGCCAACGCTGCCGCGAAGCCTACAAAGACGTTCCGATTGTCTTGGGCGGAATCGAAGGAAGCTTGCGCCGCATTGCCCATTACGACTACTGGTCTGACAAAGTTCGCCGCTCGGTGGTGGTAGACGCCAAATGTGATTTGCTTTTGTATGGCAACGCCGAGCGTGCGATTGTCGAAATTGCCCACCGTTTGGCGGCCCGCGAGCCCGTGCAAGACATTACCGATGTGCGCGGAACGGCCTTTGTGCGTCGCCCCGATGATGCCAGCGGCAAAGACTGGTTTGAAATTGACTCCACCAGCGTAGACGCACCTGGACGGGTGGAGGCCCATGTCAATCCCTATATGACCACGTCAGAGCAAGCCGCAGAGCAGGGCGCAACGTGTGAGCGAGAAGATCCAGCGGCCCAAGGGTCCCAAGAGACGGCTGCAGCGCCTGCGAAAACCATGCTGTTTGTCGCTAACCCTGCGCTCAAAGCCAAGCTCAAAGTGCCACCGCGAGACCGCTCTGTGATTCGGCTTCCCAGTTACGAGCAGGTCAAAGCCGACCCGGTCTTGTACGCCCACGCCAACCGAGTGCTCCATTTAGAAACCAACCCCGGCAACGCCCGGGCCTTGGTTCAGGCCCACGGCACCGGCGTGACCGCGCGCGACGTTTGGATTACCCCTCCACCAATTCCGCTGACAACGGCCGAAATGGACATGGTTTTTGACCTTCCCTACGCCCGCAGCCCGCACCCCATTTACGCTGACGCCCAAGGCAGCCATGACGGCGCAACCAAAATTCCGGCGTGGGAAATGATCCGTTTTAGTGTCAACATCATGCGCGGTTGTTTTGGGGGCTGCACGTTTTGCTCCATCACCGAGCACGAAGGCCGCATCATCCAAAGCCGCTCTGAAGATTCGGTGATTAAAGAGATTGAAGATATTCGCGACAAGGTCAAAGGTTTTACCGGAACCATTTCCGATTTGGGTGGCCCCACAGCCAATATGTACCGCTTGGGTTGTAAAACGCCAGAAATTGAAGCGGCCTGCCGCAAGCCCAGCTGCGTCTACCCCGGCATCTGCCAAAACCTGACCACCGATCACGGCCCGCTCATCAAAATGTACCGCCGCGGCAGGGCCTTGAAAGGGATTAAGAAAATCTTGATCGGCTCGGGCTTGCGCTACGACTTGGCTATCCAAAGCCCCGAATACGTGAAGGAGCTGGTTCAGCACCACGTGGGCGGTTATTTGAAGATCGCGCCTGAACATACCGAGCAAGGCCCGTTGACCAAGATGATGAAGCCCGGGATTGGCTCCTACGACAAGTTCAAAACCTTGTTTGACAAGTACTCCTTAGAGGCCGGAAAAAAGCAGTTTTTAATTCCCTACTTTATTGCCGCGCACCCTGGAACCACCGACGAAGACATGATGCACTTGGCCGTATGGCTAAAGAAAAACAGTTTTCGGGCCGACCAAGTGCAAACCTTTTACCCCAGCCCCATGGCCACGGCAACGGCCATGTACCACTCCGGGCGCAACCCTTTGAGGAAAATCCACCGCAACATTGAAAGCGCAGACGAGTCGGTGGATATTGTGCGTGGCGAGAAACGCCGCAAATTGCACAAAGCTTTTTTACGCTACCACGATGCCAACAACTGGCCGCTATTGCGCGACGCGCTGAAAAGCATGGGCCGCGCAGACCTGATTGGTAACGGAAAGCACCACCTGATCCCAACCTTTCAGCCATTGAACGACGGCGCTTACCAAAGCGCTCGCCGAAAAAACAGCACCCCTGTTGCCGGGCGCCTATTGACCCAGCACACCGGATTGCCGCCGCGTGTGACAGGTTCCGAGAAAAACAAAGTCGGCGCCTTGCGCAAAGCCCGACCCAAGCCCTAAACCCAAAGTTTACAAACGCCGCTACTTCGACAGCGTGTACAGCGGTATGTCTTTGGCTGCTCCGATCGCTTCGAGCTGCTTGCGCGTTTTGCCTGCAAAAAATTCACTGCAAGCCGCGTGCGCTTCTTTGGAGAACATGGCAAGCATATGGGCGCTCGGCAAACCAGCCTCTTTGGCTAATGCGGCTGCAAAGTGGGGCTCAAGTGCGGCTACGGCAACGCGTCCGTCTTTGCAGGCGTACATGCGGTAACCCGCGTGTCCCCCTCCTACGGCTGCACCGGGAACCGTCAGGCCCCAGCTGTGCGGTAAGGCCAGGTAATTTGCGGCGTCGCACAGGGCTACGGTCAGCGCAACGCCTTTGCCGGTTTGTAATTGTTGCAAGCGTGCTTGCAAAACTGCTTCGCTGGCCATCAAGGAGCCGCCCATGTCAGCGTACAAGGTCGGTGGCAGATCCATGCCCTGAACCAGACCGCTTTCTGCTAAGTACGTGAGGTCATGGCCTGGCTCCTCAGCGCGTTCCCCA
>JAIPDD010000091.1 GCA_021737875.1 Sulfuritalea sp. | reverse complement strand
TCCGCGCGACCACCGAGCTCATCAATAAAGGCCTGGTCCAGCCAAGGCTTGTAAATTTTGAGAGCGGGGTTGGTGAGCAATCCGTATCGGTAAAAACGCTCAATGTCATTGCCCTTGAAGGTGCTTCCGTCGCCCCAAATGTGGACATCATCTTCCTTCATGGCAGCAACCAACATGGTGCCGGTGACTGCGCGGCCAATGGGGGTGGTGTTGAAGTACGTCACACCCGCCGTTGAGATATGAAAAGCACCGCTTTGCAAAGCAGCAATGCCTTCAGCCGCAAGTTGGCTGCGGCAGTCAATCAAGCGGGCCTTCTCTGCTCCGTATTCCATGGCTTTGCGGGGGATTTCATCGTAATCGGCTTCATCGGGTTGGCCCAGATTGGCGGTGTAGGCATAGGGAATTGCTCCTTTGTTGCGCATCCAGTGCAAAGCCGCGCTGGTGTCGAGGCCGCCAGAGAATGCAATGCCGACTTTTTGACCGACAGGAATGTTTTGAAGAATGGTTGACATGAAGTTCCGGCAAACGGTAAATGGAAAGGGATGAAGGAATTAGCCGTAATGGCAAATGTAGTGGTACGCCGTGCTGACCCGAATTTGAAACTGGGTGTTTCCTGGAACGTGGAACGTTTGGCCTGCGCTTGAGGTCATCCATTCGCTCGATCCGGGCAACTGGTATTCGCAACTGCCCGCCACGCATTCCATGATCTCTGGCGCAGCCGTTCCAAATACCAAGGTGGCAGGTAAGACAACGCCTACCGACTTTTTACTTCCGTCGGCCATGGTGAGGCTGTGGCTGACACATTTGCCGTCAAAGTAAACGCTGGCTTGGGTGGCAACGGTGACGCCTTCTAATTGGGTGGTGCTCATAAATAGGGTTCAATGGTTAAAGCTTGCAGGGCTTGAATTTTAGGTCAGGAGCGCAGCAAAGCGTTCAGGGCTAAAGCCCACGGTAATTTGGCCGTTGGGCCACACGACGACGGGTCGTTTGATGCAACTGGGATGGGCCACCATGGTTTCGCAAGCGCTTTGTGCGTCCGTCACGCTGGCTTGCGTTGGGGCATCGAGCTTGCGCCATGTGCTTCCCTTGCGGTTGAGCAAAGTCTCCCAACCCACGGCTTGGGCCCAGAGGGATACATCGGCGAGAGAAACACCACTTTTTTTGAAGTCGTGAAATTGCACTTCTACTGCGTGGTCGCTCAACCAGGTGCGGGCTTTTTTGACGGTGTCACAGTTGGCAATACCAAACACCAGCGTGGGGGTGGTTTTTTCATTCATACCCCTGATCATGCCATTGGCCGGATCTTGCATCTGCCAAGCTGGGCGACAATAGAGGGCATATGAAAAATTTATCAGAATGGCTTACCTTTTGTGAGCAATTGCACCCTCAAAACATCGACATGGGCCTGGAGCGTGTGCGCACGGTTGCAAAGCGCTTGGGCTTGCAAATGCACTGCCCCGTGATTACGGTGGCAGGTACCAATGGCAAAGGCTCGACCTGCGCCATGTTGGAATCTATTTTGATGCAGGCGGGTTACCGCACGGCGGTGTATTCCTCGCCCCACTTGGTGCATTTTGAGGAGCGTTTGCGCTTGCAAGGGGAAAACGTGCAGGCACAAGCCTTGGCCGCAGGGTTCGAGCGGGTAGAGGCGGCAAGAACGGGCGATGGCGACGCCATTTCACTCACCTATTTTGAATTTTCCACCTTGGCTATTTTTGAGGTGATTCGCCAAACGCCTTTGGATGTGGTGATTTTGGAGGTGGGTTTAGGCGGGCGCTTAGACGCGGTCAACATCATCGACCCAGACTGCGCCATCATCACCAGCATTGACCTCGACCACATGGAGCTTTTGGGCGACAACCGTGAAGCCATTGGCTTTGAGAAAGCGGGAATCATGCGCAGCGGCCGCCCCGTGATCGTCAGTGACCCGCTTCCACCCCAAAGTGTTTTAGACCATGCGGAAAAACTCGGTGCAGACCTGTGGCAAGTGGGCAAAGACTTTAATGTCTCTGGCGACCCCCAGCAATGGAACTGGGCCGGTCGTGGCAGGCGCTACAGTGGTTTGGCCTATCCCGCGCTGCGCGGGGCCAACCAATTGGTCAATGCGTCGGGGGTTTTAGCGGCTTTGACCGCCTTGCGCGAGATTTTGCCCGTCACAGCCCAGGCGATTCGCAACGGTTTTGCTTTTGTCGAATTTACCGGGCGCTTTCAAATCATTGCAGGCCAGCCCAATTTGGTTTTGGATGTTGCGCACAACCCGCACTCCGTTGCCGCCTTGGCCGCCAACCTCGACGCCATGGGCTATTTCCCAACCACCCATGCCGTCTTTGGCGCGATGGCCGATAAAGATTTAGCGCCCATGTTGGCGCGCATCAACCCACTGATTGACCGGTGGTATTTCACCGATTTACCCACCGCCCGTGCAGCCAGCGCCTTACAGCTTCAAGCAAAGTGGCAAGCCCAAAACACCCGAAAAGATGCGCAATCGGCGGTTTTCCCCGATCCCTCTGCCGCCTTACAGGCCGCCGCTTTCGCGGCTGACCCCGCTGATAGAATCGTTGTCTTCGGATCCTTCTACACCGTAGGCGGTGTTTTGCAGCAAGGCCTTCCCAAACTGCACGGCGCGCACCTGAGCTCTTGAGTTACCTTTCTATGCCCTTTTTTAAATTTCGCAAGAATGGCGTCGAGCAGCAAGCGCCCAGCGTGGCGCCTGAAAGCCACGATGTACTTCGCAAGCGTGCACGCCATCGCCTGATTGGCACGGCTACGCTCGTTTTGGTGGGTGTCATTGGCTTCCCACTCCTGTTTGATACCCAGCCCCGCCCCATTGCGGTCGATATTCCGATAGAAATTCCTGACAAAGCCAAGGTAGAACCCCTTGCCCCGGTTGCGCCTCCTGCGCCTGTAGCCTCCGAAGCGCCAGTGGCGAAACCACCAATAGAAGAACAAGCCCCTGCAGTTGCTGCGGTGGCTGTGGCCCCTGCAGTGGAACCGCTTGCCCGCGAAACGCCGTTGGCATCACCAGCGGCTAAGCCAGCCGAAAAAGCGCCTGTAAAAGTGGAAGCCAAGCCGGAGCAGCCAACGCCAGCAAAGGCCAATGAAGCTGCCCGCGCGCAAAGCCTTTTAGAAGGAAAAGCGGCAGACGCCAAGCCCGCAGATACCAAAGCGGCAGCAAGCCCCGTGGGAGACAGCGCAATCCGTTACACCGTGCAAATCGGTGCATTTGCGGATGTTTTAAAAGCCCGAGAAGCGCGCGTCAAACTTGAAAAAGCCGGTATCAAAACCTATACCCAAGTCGTCACCGGTGCTGAAGGACGGCGAATTCGTGTTCGGGTGGGACCGATGCAAGGCAAAGAAGCGGCCAACAAAATGGCTGAAAAAATCCGAAAATTAGACCTGTCTGCGACCGTACTTGAACTCTAAGCTCCATGGCGAACTTGCCTTATTTGGACTGGGTTTTTTTGGGTTTATTGGCCGCATCGACGCTGCTGGGTGCTTGGCGAGGTTTGGTTTATGAAGTGCTGTCCTTGGCAACCTGGGCCGCAGGGTTTTATTTAGCCCAGTGGTTTGCGCCCCTGGTAGCCCAGTGGCTGCCTTGGAGCGGTGTAAGTGAAGCGGTTCGTTACGCCAGCGGTTTTGTGTTGGCCTTTGTGGCCTGTATCTTCGCTGGAAGCTTTCTTGCGTTTTTAATGAAAAAGCTGATGTCAGTCGTGGGTTTAAGCCCAGCAGACCGAGGACTGGGCGCTTTGTTTGGCGCAAGCCGTGGTTTGGTTTTGCTTTTGGCTATCACCGTGGTTGTCGGAATGACGCCGATGCGCATGGGTGCTTGGTGGCAAGAAGCCACGGGGCCTGCGTTAACTGCGGTGGTATTGAAAGGTTTGCAGCCTGTCTTGCCCCAAGAATTTGCTAAATATTTACCCTGAGCGAGTGCAATAACCATGTGTGGAATCGTCGGCGTTGTGAGCAACGCACCTGTCAACCAACTCATTTATGACGCCTTGTTGCTTTTGCAACACCGTGGCCAAGATGCGGCTGGTATCGTGACGCAGCAAGAGCGCAAGTTCTTTATGCACAAGGCCAAGGGCATGGTGAAAGACGTATTTCGGACTCGAAATATGCGCACCTTGCTTGGCAACTGTGGCCTCGGCCAAGTGCGTTACCCCACGGCAGGCAACGCGTACAGCGAGGAGGAGGCCCAGCCTTTTTACGTTAACGCGCCCTTTGGAATTGTGTTGGTGCACAACGGTAATTTGACCAATGCCCATGCCCTTAAGCGGGAGTTGTTCACTGTGGACCACCGCCACATCAACACCGAGAGCGACTCCGAAGTCTTGCTCAATGTCTTGGCCCATGAAATTGAACGCACCACGCGCGGCATGCCCCTCAAGCCAGAGCATCTTTTCGAAGCCGTGCGCAATGTCCATCTGCGCGTCAAAGGCTCGTATGCTGTTATTGCCTTGATCGCCGGGCACGGAGTACTCGCCTTTCGTGATCCGCATGGCATTCGGCCTTTGTGTATGGGCCGAAGTGCGGGCAATGTGGTTCTTGCCAGTGAATCCGTGGCTTTGGAAGGGACGATGCACGCCTTTGAACGCGATATCGACCCCGGCGAAGCAGTGTTCGTGAATCTCGAAGGTGAAGTGCAAGCCCAGCAATGCGCGCAATCGCCGAAACTCAACCCCTGTATTTTTGAGTTTGTTTATTTGGCACGGCCCGATTCCGTCATGGATGGAATCTCCGTTTACCAAGCCCGTTTGAATTTGGGTGAAACCTTGGCCAAACGGGTGATCTCTACCGTGCCACCCAGTGACATTGACGTGGTGATTCCCATTCCAGAATCCAGCCGTCCGAGCGCTGCGCAGTTGGCGCAACTTTTGGGTCTGCCTTACCGCGAAGGTTTTGTCAAAAACCGCTATGTGGGGCGAACCTTCATCATGCCGGGCCAAGAGGTGCGAAAAAAATCTGTGCGCCAAAAACTCAATGCCATTGCCAGCGAGTTCAAAGGCCGCAACGTGTTGTTGGTCGACGACTCCATTGTGCGCGGAACCACGAGCCGAGAAATTGTGCAAATGGCCCGAGACGCAGGTGCGCGAAAAGTGTATTTGGCCAGTGCTGCACCGCCCGTGCGTTACCCCAATGTGTATGGCATTGACATGCCTTCGAGCAGCGAACTGGTGGCCCATGATCGCAATGTCGAAGAGATTCGCGCCATCATCGGCTGCGACGCCTTGATATACCAAGACGTGCAGGGTATGAAAAATGCCGTGGGATCTCTGAACGCTGCGATTGTTGATTTTGATGCCTCCTGTTTTGATGGGATTTATGTGACTGGCGATATCACAAGCGATGACATCACGCGCTTGCGCGAAACCCGTGGTGGCCAGCCAGAAGAGCAAGACGATGCTTCGCGTCTTGCGCTCCCCAATTTTGTTGAGTGAATAGCTATGACTGTAAAAAAACTCCCCCTTGGTTTGCATTTAGATACCTTGGCCGTACGCACCGGTATTGAACCTAGCCAATACGGTGAAAACTCGGAAACGATGTACCTCACCAGCAGTTTTATTCAGCCCGATGCAGCTACCGCCGCCCGGCGTTTTGCCCAAGAAGAAGAAGGGTATATGTACACCCGGGTTGGCAATCCGACGGTGACCAGTATGGAAGTGCGCCTGGCTGCACTGGAAGGCACCGAGGCTGCCATCGCAACGTCTAGCGGGATGGCTGCTATTTTGTTGCTAGGTATGGGCTTGCTTCGCGCCGGCGACCATGTGGTGTGTTCGCAGTCGGTTTTTGGTTCGACGATCCGTTTGTTTTCTGGCGAGTTTGCCAAGTTTGGTATTGAAACCACTTACGTTTCACAAACCGACGTCAGTGCATGGGCGGCAGCCATACGGCCTAACACCAAACTCTTGTTTGCCGAGACACCAACGAACCCCTTGACCGATGTCTGCGATATCCAAGCCTTGGCCGATCTGGCGCACAGCGTAGGCGCGAAGTTGGCGGTCGACAATTGTTTCTGCAGCCCTGCGCTGCAACAACCTACGCGCTTTGGCGCTGACTACATAACGCACTCTGGAACCAAATATTTGGATGGCCAAGGGCGGGTGGTTGCGGGTGCGATTTGCTGTACCCAAAAGGAAGTGGACGACATCTTTTTACCCATTACCCGAACCGCTGGAATGGTTTTGTCGCCATTCAATGCCTGGGTGGTACTCAAGGGCATGGAAACGCTGTCGATTCGTATGAAAGCGCAGTGCGCTACGGCCTTAGAACTCGCCACATGGCTGCAAAACCAGCCCCAAGTAACGCGCGTGTTTTACCCTGGTTTACCCAGCCACCCGCAGCATGCCTTGGCCATGCGCCAACAATCGGGATTGGGCGGGCCAGTGGTATCTTTTGAAGTTCAGCATACCGATGCCGCCTCTGGTCGTGCGAATGCGTTTCATGTGATTGACAGCACCCAAGTGTGTTCTATCACCACCAACTTAGGGGACACCAAAACCACCATATGCCACCCCGCAAGCACCTCCCACGCCCGCATTACCGAGGCCCAGCGCAGCGCCGCAGGCATAGGGCAAGGGCTCATACGTGTCGCGGTCGGACTCGAACATATTGAAGATTTAAAGGCGGATATCGCTCGGGGTCTGGATAGTTTGAAAGTAAGCGCATGACCAAAACACGGACCCGGTTTGCCCCATCACCCACCGGCTTTATTCATCTCGGCAATATTCGCTCTGCGCTATACCCTTGGGCGTTTGCCCGCGCCACGGGGGGTGACTTTATTTTGCGCATCGAAGACACCGACCAAGAGCGATCGACCCAGGCCGCAGTCGATGTGATTATTGAAGGCATGCGTTGGTTGGGTTTAGACCACGATGAGGGACCGTTTTACCAAATGCAGCGCATGGATCGTTACAAGGAAGTTCTCCTTGAATTGCAAGCGACTGGTTGGGTTTACCCGTGTTACATGAGCGTAGAGGCTTTAGACGCTTTGCGTGAAACGCAAATGGCGAACAAAGAAAAACCACGCTACGACGGAACCTGGCGCCCTGAGCCCGGAAAAACCTTGCCTCCTATTCCCAGCGGAGTGCAGCCCGTATTGCGTTTTAAAAACCCCCAAGCAGGCGCAGTTGTATGGGAAGACAAAGTCAAAGGGCGCATTGAAATCAGCAACGACGAACTGGACGATTTGGTCATTGCGCGGCCTGCCCAAGCGGGCGAACTGGTTGGTACACCCACCTACAATTTTTGCGTGGTGGTTGATGACATTGACATGGAAATTACCCATGTCATTCGTGGCGATGACCATGTCAACAACACGCCACGCCAAATCAATATCTTTCACGCGCTCGTAAAAACGCCACCGGTGTATGCCCATTTGCCAACGGTTTTGAACGCCGAAGGCGAAAAAATGAGCAAGCGCAACGGGGCCAAAGCGGTGACCCAGTATGCGCTGGAGGGTTATCTTCCGGAAGCGATGGTCAATTACCTCGCCCGTTTGGGTTGGAGCCACGGAGACGATGAAATTTTTAGCCGCGCACAGTTTGTGCAGTGGTTTAACTTAGACCATTTGGGCCGCAGCGCTGCGCAGTTTGACGAAGCCAAGTTGCGTTGGGTAAATGCGCAACACCTCAAAGCGATGTCTGGTGAAGACCTCGCAACGTTGGTGCAAAGCCAACTCGCAGCGCGCGCAATCACCCCGGATGGCCAGTTGGCCCGCTTGTGTGATCTGCTCAAAGACCGGTGTGATACGACGGTTGCGTTGACGCAGTGGGTCGTGCGGTTTTATGCCGATGTGCATCCTGATCCCGCAGAGATTGCGCAACACGTCACGGCAGAGGTCAAGCCTGCGATTGCGTTGTTGATCCAGCAACTGTCGCAGTGCACATGGGAAAAATCCAGTATTGCGGCGGCAATCAAAGAGGTGCTCACACAAAGCGGGCTCAAAATGCCACAGCTTGCAATGCCTGTTCGTGTTTTGGTGATGGGTACAGCCCAAACCCCGTCGCTAGACGCGGTACTGGAGCTTTGCGATAGAGAAAAAGTTCTAACGCGTCTTGCCAAAGGCCGATTTTCAAGGCTATAATTTGAGGCTTAGAAATTGAAAGTGCTGCTCGCGGCGCTTTGCGGTTTGGGGGTATAGCTCAGCTGGGAGAGCGCTTGCATGGCATGCAAGAGGTCAGCGGTTCGATCCCGCTTACCTCCACCAAAATTTCTAATAAACGGATTAGTCCAAGGTTTTGACCCCATCGTCTAGAGG
>JAIPDD010000007.1 GCA_021737875.1 Sulfuritalea sp. | reverse complement strand
CAGCGATCAGCTTTTTAACTTCGTGCTGGCTCTTTCCGCAAAAAGAGCAGTACAGATTTTTTTCGCCAGAAGCGCCTTTTTTATCGGCCATGGGACTTTTGCCTTTTCGCTAATTTACGCAATGATAACCAAATAAAAAAGGCGCCTTTCTATGAGAAAGACACCGTTGTAGATAGTGCTTTAACCGGTGGTTTTCAAGGGCGTTTTGAAATAACCTGGTCAATTAACCCATATTCTTTGGATTCTTCGGCGGACAGGTAGTAATCCCGCTCCGTATCGCGTTCAATTTTCTCCAGCGGCTGGCCTGTGCGTTCCGCCAAAATCTTGTTCAATTGCTCGCGTGTTTTGAGAATTTCGCGGGCATGAATTTCAATTTCTGTGGCTTGGCCTTGGGTTCCGCCCAAGGGTTGGTGAATCATGACCTTGGAGTTGGGCAAGCAAAAACGCTTGCCTTTGGCACCCGCTGTCAGCAAAAAGGCGCCCATGCTTGCCGCCATGCCGATGCACAGGGTAGATACATCGGGCTTGATGAAGTTCATGGTGTCAAAAATCGCCATGCCTGCGCTCACAGATCCGCCGGGTGAGTTGATGTAGAAAGAAATATCCTTGTCGGGGTTTTCACTTTCTAAAAACAACAACTGGGCGACCACCAAATTCGCCGTTTGGTCATTCACGGGCCCGACCAGAAAAATAACGCGTTCTTTGAGCAGACGCGAATAAATGTCATACGAGCGCTCGCCCCGGCCAGATTGCTCGATCACCATGGGGACCATGCCTAGGGCTTGGGTTTCATATGCGCTTGGTATTGCAAATTTCACGTTCATAGCTTCTCCAAATAAGTGGGCTTAATTCTGCCCCATCAACTCGTCAAATGTGACCTGTTTTTCAGAAACCTTGGCCTTGGCCAGGACAAACTCGGTCACGTTGTTCTCAATCACGACCGCTTCGACTTCTGCCATGCGGCGGTTGTCGCCGTAATACCAACGCACAACATCTGCTGGTTTTTCATAGCTGGCCGCGAGTTCGTCGATATGGGCTTTGATCTGGTCGTGGTTCGCATGCAAGGCATTGGCGCGCACCAGCTCTGCCACTACCAATCCTAGGCGCAC
Source organism: Sulfuritalea sp. (assembly GCA_021737875.1). Classification (GTDB taxonomy): domain Bacteria; phylum Pseudomonadota; class Gammaproteobacteria; order Burkholderiales; family Burkholderiaceae_C; genus Allorhodoferax. Next base: position 39,050 of record JAIPDD010000007.1, on the reverse strand, counting down.
GCGGCGCTCTGCCTGGGGGGTGAACATTTCGGCAGGAATAGGTGCTTTGTCAGCGTCTTTGATGCCGCGTTGCTTGAGGTCTGCACGCGCACCTTCGATCAGGCGGTCCACTTCCGACTGCACGCTGGCTTTAGGCAAGTCCAGCTCCGATTTAGAAACCAAGGCATCCATCACGGCTTGCTTGTTGCGGCCTTGCAAGCGTGATTTGACTTCGCGTTCTAGGTTTTTGCGAATGTCGGCGCGCAAGCCTTCTACATTAGCGGCAGCAATGCCCAAGGCCTTTGCCAAAGCGTCATCCACTTCAGGCAAATGTGCTGCTTCGACTTTCTTCAACGTGACCATGAAATCGGCCGTTTTACCAGCCACATCTTTTCCATGGTATTCGGCAGGGAATGCCAATGGGAACGTTTTGCTTTCGCCAAACTTCATGCCACGGGTGGCTTCTTCAAATTCTTTGAGCATTTGGCCGTCGCCCAAGATGAATTGGAAGCCTTCAGCCTTGCCACCTTCAAAAACTTCTCCGTCGATTTTTCCTTCGAAATCCACGGTGACGCGGTCAGTGTCCTCTGCCGCAGCGTCATGGGGGCGCTGTGAAAAGGTGCGGCGTTGCTTACGCAAAATATCGATGGTTTTATCGATCGCTGCGTCTGATACTTCGGCCTTGATTTTCTCGACTTCCGCAGTCGTGAGATCACCAATCTTGACTTCAGGAAATACCTCAAAAATAGCGTCAAAAGCCATTTGGCCTTCTTCTGCGCCAGTGGCTTCGGTGATTTTCGGTTGACCTGCAACGCGCAATTTGGCTTGGTTGGTCGCCGCTGCAAAGGCTTCGCCGACTTTGTCGTTCATGACTTCGTAGTGCACGGAGTAGCCATAGCGCTGTGTCACCACGTTCATGGGCACTTTTCCGGGACGAAAGCCATCCATCTTGACCGTACGGGCGAGTTTGCGCAAACGGGTTTCTACTTCGGATTGAATCGTGCCAACTGGCAAGTTCAAGGTGATTTTGCGTTCTAATTTTTCCAAAGTTTCAACGATCACGGTCATGGGATGCTCCTAAATAATAGGGGCAGCTACTAGCCCCACAATGGCTACAGGCTGCCCCGAAGTTTTCAAATACTACTCAAATGGGTGGTGCGCGGGGGGGGACTCGAACCCCCACAGTATTGCTACCGTCAGGACCTAAACCTGGTGCGTCTACCAATTTCGCCACCCGCGCTAAATATTCACCAACCCGCTGTTCAAACCGCACCAAGGCGCAGCCGTTCTCCAGCAGATCGTTTGAAATCGGTCAGCCGACTATTTTAACCTGCGTTCATACCGCGGGGGCCGGGGCCTCGCGGCGGACCTTGAACCAAGCGGCATACATCGCTGGAAGCGCAAGCAAAGTTAAAACCGTGGCCACAATCAGCCCACCCATGATGGCAATAGCCATCGGGCCCCAGAAAACTGAACGCGACAAGGGGATCATCGCCAATACAGCAGCCGCAGCAGTCAGCACGATAGGCCGCAAACGCCGCACCGCAGACTCCACAATGGCATCCCAAGCGGGCACCCCGTTGGCGCGGTCTTGCTCAATTTGGTCAATCAAAATGACAGAGTTGCGCTGAATCATTCCCATTAAAGCAATAACGCCCAAGAGTGCGACAAATCCAAACGGCCGGCCAGAGACCAGCAACGCAGCGGCTACGCCGGCAATTCCCAGTGGTCCCGTCAAAAAGACCAGCATGGCACGGCTAAAGCTGTGCAGTTGCAGCATCAAAAGCGTAAACGTAATAAACAGCATGATGGGAATTCCAGCAGCGATCGAACTTGAGCCCTTGCTGCTTTCTTCCACTGCGCCGGCAACCTCAATGCGGTAGGCACTGTCGCCTTGTGCTTTCCAAGTCTTTTCCAAAGCGCGCAGACTGGGCACAAGCTCGGCAGTGACCGTTGCCCCTTGCAGGCCTTCGATGATGTCACCTTGAACGGTGATTGCGTAATCCCGTCCATCCCGCCATAAAACGCCGGGCTCCCACGCAAACGTGGGTTTGGCAATTTGCGTTAAAGGAATGGATTTTCCACTCGCAGTAGGCAAATAGGCATTGCCAATATCGGTAATCGCATTGCGCTCATCTTCGGGTTGGCGTAAGACGATGTCAATGAGCTTGTCGCCTTCACGAAACTGTCCCACCGTAGTGCCAGACAGCATGGTTTTAGACGCTTGCGCAATCGACTGACTGGTCACACCTAAAGCCCGCGCCTTGCTCTGGTCCACCTCTAAACGCAAGACTTTGACGGGTTCGTTCCAGTTGTCATTGACTCCGCGCATGTGCGCGTTGGCACGCAAAATTTCTTTCACCTCATTGGCGCGCAAGCGCAGTACATCGGGATTGTCTCCAAGCACGCGAAACTGCACGGGATACGCAATCGGCGGCCCATTGGGCAGTATTTTCACGCGGGCGCGCACCTCAGGAAATTCTTGGGCCATCAAAGCGGGGAGCCCAATACGCAAAGACTCCCTTCGCTTCAAGTCTTGCGGCAAGATAATGAATTGCGACACATTGGACTGAGGAAAGATGGCGTCCAGTGGCAAATAAAAACGAGGAACGCCCGAGCCAATCCACGTGGAGACACTTTCAACGCCGGCCTCCTTCATTAAACGCGCCTCAATGCGCTGAGTTGTGGCTTCATTGGCCGCAAATGCGGTTCCCTCGGGATACCAAACATCGAGCAAAACCTCGGGGCGGCTTGAGTCTGGGAAAAACTGCTGCTGCACTTTGCCCATCCCCACGATACCCAAACCAAAGGTCGCAACCATGATGCCGATGGTGATCCAGCGGTGTAATACACACCAGTTCACAGCCGTGCGAAAGCTGTTGTAAAAAGGCGTATCAAACAACTCCTCGCTGGCCTGGCCCGCATGGTGGGGCTTGACTTTGAGCAGCACCGTTCCCAAGTAAGGAACGAAATACACCGACACCAACCAGCTGAGCACCAAGGCCAATACGGTCACCCCAAAAATTGCAAAGGTGTATTCCCCAACAGTCGACTGGGCAATACCGATCGGCAAGAATCCCACGGCCGTAATCAAAGTGCCTGTCAACATGGGCATCGCAGTAATTTCATAGGCAAAGGTTGCAGCACGAACTTTGTCGTAGCCCTCTTCCATTTTTCGTACCATCATCTCAACGGCGATGATCGCGTCATCCACCAACAAGCCCAGGGCAATGATCAACGAGCCAAGCGAAATTTTGTGCAGGCCAATGCCCCAGTAATACATCCCCAAAAACGTCACCGCCAAAACCAAGGGAATCGTAATACCGACCACCAAGCCGGGACGCATATCGACGTAATAACGCCGGTACCAGGCATGGACACCCGAGCGGCGATGCAGGCCGAGCGCGACAAAGCTGACCCCCAACACGATCACGATCGCCTCGATCAACACACTGACAAATTCGTTCACTGATTTAGACACCGCCGTTGGCTGGTCTTGAACTTCCACCAAACGCAAGCCTGCAGGCAACTCCGCATTGATGCTTGTCACTTTGTTTTTCAGTGATTTCCCCAAGGCCAAAATATCGCCTCCCTTGGCCATCGAAATACCCAAAGCTACGACTGGTTTGCCTTGGTAGTGCACTTTGACTTGGGGCGGATGGATCAAGCCACGTTGAATGTCAGCGATATCACCCAAGCGCAACTGGTTGCCTGAACTTCCACGAATCGGCATCGCCGCAAGTTGCTCTATGGCGTCGAACTGCCCCGCAACCCGCACTTGCAACACATCCAAAGGCGTTTGCAATGTGCCCGCACTTTCTACCGCATTTTGTTGCGACAATTGCGCCAGGATGTGGTTCATATCCAGCCCCAATTGGGACAGGCGTTTTTGCGAAATATTAATGTAGAGTTTTTCGTCCTGCACCCCAAATAGCTCGACTTTGTTGACGTCGGCTACCCTCAGTAGTTTTTGCCGAATCTCGTCAGCAAAGTCTTTGACTTCTGCACTGGAAAAACCATCGGCCTCTAGGGCGTAAATCACGCCATACACATCGCCAAACTCGTCATTAAAAAACGGGCCTAAAACCCCGCCCGGCAAGGTGGCACGCATATCGCCAACTTTTTTGCGAACGGTGTACCAAATGTTGGCGACCTCGCCGGCCTTGGTGGAGTCTTTCAACTGAAAAAGAACCGTCGTCTCGCCGGGCTTGGAAAAGCTGCGAATTTTGTCTGCGTGCGGAACCTCTTGTAGCGTGCGCTCAATTTTGTCCGTGACCTGCTCGGCCATTTGCTGCGCGGTCGCACCGGGCCAATACGCCTTGACCACCATCAAGCGGAAGGTAAATGGTGGGTCTTCGTCTTGACCGAGCTGGAAATACGCGGCCAGGCCCAAGACCATCAAAACCACCATCAGGTAACGCGTGAGTGCAGCGTGGTCTAGCGCCCATTTGGAAAGATTGAAAGCTTCTTTAGGCTGGGGTGAATTCGGAAGGTTTGGGTTCATCTTCAGCTCACTTCGCTGGTGCTGGTTTTTCTTGGTACACCGTCACTTTTTGACCAGGCGAAAGCACATGCACCCCTGCTGCAACGACCTGCAAACCGGGCTGTAAACCTTGCGACACAACAACGTCATTGCCATCGGCGGTGGCAATCACAACGGACTGCAACTTGACCGTCATCTGTGCCGGGTCAAGCACCCACACCGCTGCATTTTTTCCGTCGTGGTGAAACGCACTGGTAGGTAACTTGATGACCGCCGGGCCAGAGCGGTCTAAGGACTGCGGGGTCACAGATACGGTGACGCCCAAAGGCAAAGCCTCTTTCGCTTGCATGGTGACCTTGACACTAAAAGTTCGGGTCACTGGGTCGGCGCTGGCAGCCACTTCGCGGACGCTGCCTTTAAATACGGTGGGGTTAGCCCATGTTCGAATCGACACCTCTGACCCAATTTTGATTTTTAAAATTTTGTCTTCTGGAACGGAAAACACCACATCGCGCGGACCGTCTTGGGCAATGCGAACCACCGGTGTTCCAGCACCAACGACCTGACCCACTTCAGCCTCTACCGCGGTCACCACACCTGCCGTATCGGCCACCAGGGCGGCATACGCCGCTTGGTTGCCTTGCCCAGAAAACTGGGCTTGGGCTTGGTCCACCTGGGCCTGGGCCGCTTTGAGGCTGGCCTCACGCCGCTCCAACTCCGCTGCACTGATGAAATTTTGGTCACGCAAGTCTTTGAAGCGTTTGAAATCGGCGGCCGCTAAATCCCGGTTGGTGCTTGCCGCGTAGAGCTGAGCCCGCGCTGCTTCGCTGGCGAGCTTCAAATCCTGTGCATCCAACTGGGCTAATACATCACCGACTTTGACACGCTGCCCAAGCTCCGCTTGGCGGCGCACGATCTTGCCTCCCACCCGAAAGCCCAAGCGCGACTCCACACGGGCACGAACCTCACCAGCGTATTCGGAGCCTGATTGCATGGCCTCCGTGCCCACGGTCATGACCTTGACAGCCCGCACGGGTTCCTCGGTGACTGCGGGTTTAGAGCAGGCGCTCAAACTCAATACAACAGCGCACAAAGTTGCGCCTGACATCAGGGATTGGAACGACATAAATATGGGATTTTGAAAAAGATATGGCCAAAACCAATTAATGACCGAATGGTTAGTAGTTTACTTGAGTCGTGAAACCTTGCCAAACCAAAGCCCATTCCCCATTCGGAACTACGGATTTACCCACCATTTTCACAAGGCACAATCCCACCACATGACTGCGCTTTCTTCACCGCCCGCCATCACGCACGCCGAAAATTTCCCGGTGGCCTCGTTTTTGTGCCCCCCCGCCCTGCGCGCTCCCATTGCTGCCATTTACCACTTTGCCCGAACTGCCGATGACATGGCCGATGAGGGCGACGCGCCTGCGCAACAGCGCCTAGCCGACTTGAGCGCGTACCGCGAAGCGCTGCGCTTGGCAAGCCAAGGCCAAGTGAACCCAAAAAGCCCCTGGGCTTGGATTTTTACGCCCTTAGCGCAAACGCTTCAGAATTTCAAGCTGCCCGTGCAACTGCTGTACGACCTCTTAGACGCTTTTGTGCAAGACGTTGAAAAAACGCGGGACGCCCAAGGCTATGCCGATACGGCTGAATTACTTGACTACTGCCGCCGCTCGGCCAATCCAGTGGGGCGCTTGTTGCTGCACCTGTACGGAATCAGCGAAGCCGCTGCTTTGGCGCAAAGCGATGGTATTTGTACCGCGCTACAAAGGATTAACTTTTTGCAAGACTCCAGCCGCGATTTGCCTCGGGGGCGCAATTACTTTCCCCACGATGCGATGCACGCGGTGCAGTTACAACCTAACACTTTGCAGTCTTTCTCTGGCACCAGCGCAGCCCATGCCCTGGTTTTACAGGGCTGCCAAGCCACACGCGAGCAGATGCAAGCGTCCATGGCATTGGTTCACCGCATTCCCGGGCGGGCAGGGTGGGAGCTGCGCTTTGTGATCCAAGGCGCCCTGCGGGTTTTAGACAAAGTAGAGAATCTGCAAAGCCACGTTTTCAAACAGTGCCCGTGTTTGCGCTGGTGGGATACGCCAACCGTACTTTGGCGGGTCCTGCGCATGTCCGTTCGAGCGACAATACAGCGATGACGCCTGAAGCCTACGTTCAAGAAAAAGCCGCTGCCTCGGGCAGCAGTTTTTACTACGCGTTTTTATTTCTTCCCGCTCCCAGGCGCGCTGCAATTACGGCCTTTTATGCTTTTTGCCGAGAGGTGGATGACGTGGTGGACGACGCGGTGGACACTGGCGTGGCTGCCACCAAACTAGCGTGGTGGAGCAGTGAAGTCGGCAAATCATTTACTGGCACACCCAACCACCCGGTGATGCGCGCGCTCATGCCCCACGCAGCGCTTTACGGAATCACAGCAAACCATCTCCAAAGCGTCATCCAAGGCTGCCAGATGGATTTGGAACAAACCCGCTACCTCGATTACCCCAACCTGCAGCGCTATTGCCATTTGGTCGCTGGCGTGGTGGGGGAAGTAGCAGCGCTGATTTTTGGACAAACCCAAGAACAAACCACCCGCTACGCCCACGCTTTAGGCCAAGCCTTTCAACTCACCAACATCATTCGTGATGTGGGCGAAGACGCACTGCGAGGGCGCATTTATTTACCCATGAGTGACCTGCAGCAATTCGATGTCAAGGCCCACGAGATACTCAAACGCAGCTATTCCGACCGCTTTAGTGCCCTCATGGCCTTCCAAGCCCAACGGGCCCACCAGCTCTATGACGAAGCGCTGGCCTTGTTACCCGACGCCGACCGCCGTGCCCAAAAGCCCGGCCTGATGATGGCGAGTATTTACCGAACGCTGTTGCGCGAGATTGAATCGGAAAATTTCCAGGTCTTGCATCAACGCGTTCGCCTCACACCCCTGCGAAAGCTCTGGCTGGCTTGGAAAGTCCAAGCTTTGGGGCGGCTTTGAGCGCAAAAACGGTTGCTGTTGTTGGAGCCGGTTGGTCGGGTTTGGCTGCCGCGGTGAGCGCCTGCGAGGCCGGACACCGCGTCAGCGTTTTTGAAGCCTCGCGTAGCCTCGGGGGCCGCGCCCGCGGCTTGCTAGACAACGATTTATACGCTGCAGTTGGCAAATCAGTGCCGATGGACAACGGCCAACACATCTTGATCGGTGCTTACCGACAGACCTTGGAGATCATGCGCACCGTGGGCATCGACCCCGACGATTTACTTCTTCGCCAGCCGCTGCGACTGCAGTTTCCAGACGGCAGCGGCATCGCCCTGCCCGACTGGCCTGCGCCATGGAATTTTTTGGCTGGCGTTTTGCTAGCCAAGGGCTGGAGCTGGAGCGATAAATTCTCACTCCTTGGCGCTGTTCGCCAATGGAAACGCAAAGGCTTTCAATGCGAAACCTTTGCGACCGTGGCGGATCTGTTGGCCGGAATCAATACCGAGGTCGTCGAAAGTCTTTTCAACCCGCTGTGTATTTCTGCGCTCAATACCCCACCTCACTCAGCCAGCGCTTCTATTTTTTTAAGCGTCTTGCAAGAAACGCTAGCCGCTTCTCCAAGTTCACGTCCGAACATGCCGCGGCCCAGCGACTTGCTCTTGCCGACCGTTGATCTCTCTGCTCTGTTTCCTCAGGCGGCTGCTGACTGGCTGCGTGACAACGGTGCCAACGTGCAACTCGGTGCGCGTTGCGAAGCGCCGCGTTGGTCCGCCGGAAAATGGCACATCCGTGACCAAGCCTTTGACGCTGTCATTTGGGCTACTTCGGCCCCCCACGCCATTCAGGCCATGGGCGACTATGCGCTCACGGCGCCCACCAACGTTGCGACCTATTTGAATCGGTGGCTCAAACCTGCGCAGGCCATTGCATACCAAGCCATTGCCACCGTGTACGCCTTTGCTCCGGGCCTGCGACTGCCCCAGCCCATGTTGGCCCTGCCCAGCAGCCCCCAGGCCCCCGCCCAATTTGTGTTTGACCGCGGCCAACTCGGCGGCCCCGAAGGTGTGTTGGCTTTTGTGGTGAGCGCAAGCCTTGGCAGCCGCGAGGAACTGCAGGCCCAGGTCTTAGACCAAGCCCACATCCAACTCGAAGCATTCTTAAACGGCCAACCCCTCACTGCACTGCAAACCGTTGTAGAAAAGCAAGCGACTTTTTCCTGCACTCCGCGCCTGGTCCGCCCTCCGCAACGTGTTGCGCCTGGCTTCTTAGCCTGCGGCGATTACATTTACGCGCCCTTCCCCGCCACAATCGAGGGCGCTGTTCGCAGCGGCATGATGGCGGCTTTGGCACTTGAAGATGTAGATGGGTTTCATTGGAAACCCTAGGCTGCAAAGCCTATGCAGAGGGAAATCCCCACTAGACCATCGCGTACCAACTGGTAGGCTAGCGCCCTTCCTCTTTCATCCCAACCCCGGGAAAGCCGACTATGAAACTCGCTCTTAAATTACTCGCCTTGCTTATCGCGCTGCTGGCAGCCGCTGGGGCTTGGTATGTGCAAAGTAAACAACCCGTGCGCGACGGGATGTTGGTGCTGCAGGGCTTGTCTGCGCCTGTGAGCGTTCAGTATGACGAGCGCGGGGTGCCGCACATTCAAGGGGGCAACGAGGCCGATGTGTACCGCGCCTTAGGCTACGTTCATGCGCAAGACCGCTTGTTTCAGTTTGAGATGGTGCGCCGCCTTGCCAAAGGAGAATTGGCAGAAATTTTGGGGCCGAAACTGTTAGAGACCGACCGCCTGTTTCGCACGCTTGGGATTCGCGAACACGCGCAAACCGTTGCCAAAACAATGGACCCCACAACGCCAGCCAACAAAGCATTGCTGGCCTACTTAGACGGCGTGAACCAATACCAAGCCGGCCACCGCGCGCCCATGGAGTTTGATATTTTGGGAATCCCAAAAAGGGCATTCACCCCAGAGGACACACTCGCAGTCTCTGGTTACTTGGCTTACAGCTTTGCCGCTGCCTTTAAAACCGAACCGGTGATGACCATGATTCGCGACCAACTGGGCCCCAACTATCTCAAGGCCTTTGACCTGGACTGGAAGCCCCAAGGTGCAGCTGCACTGGCTGGGGAAAAAACCGCACTGAGCCCCAAGGATTGGAAAGCCCTGGGCGAACTCTCTGCTTTAAGCCAAGCGGCTTTAGACAAAGCCGGCGTCCCAACAATGGAAGGCAGCAACGCCTGGGTGATTGCAGGAAGCCAAACCGCCAGCGGAAAACCCATGCTCGCGGGTGACCCGCACATTGCTTATTCCACACCTGCCGTTTGGTACGAAGCCCACTTAAGCAGCCCCGGCTTTTCTTTGTACGGCCACTACCAAGCCTTGAATCCCGTGGCCTTGTTAGGGCACAACGCCGAGTTTGGCTGGAGCCTGACGATGTTTCAAAACGACGATATCGATTTGATTGCTGAAAAGGCCAACCCCGCCAACCCCAAGCAAGTGTGGTTTAAGGGCCAATGGGTGGACTTAAAAGAGCGCACCGAGACCATCAACGTGAAAGGCCAAGCACCAGTCACTTTGAACCTGCGCCGCTCGCCCCATGGCCCCTTGATTAACGACGCGTTTAAAGACAGTTTAGGGACCACGCCGATTGCGATGTGGTGGGCATTTTTAGAAACTGAAAATCCAATCTTAGATGCGTTTTACGAACTCAACCGCGCCAATACCCGCGACAAAGCCCGCAGCGCGGCGAGCAAAATCCATGCACCCGGTTTGAATGTAGTGTGGGCCAATGCCCAAGGCGATATCGGGTGGTGGGCTGCGGCCAAACTGCCGATTCGCCCAGCCGGGGTTCAACCCACGTTTATTTTGGACAGCGCCAAAGGCGAAGCGGAGAAACTCGGATTTACCGCGTTTAGCGACAACCCCCAAGAAGAAAACCCAAGCCGTGGCTTTATTGTTTCTGCCAATTTTCAACCCGCCTCCACGTTGCCGGTTCCAGGCTACTTTAATTTGGCAGATCGCGGCCAACGCCTGAACCAGTTACTGCAAACTCCTGGTAAAAAATGGGATACCGCTGCAAACCAAGCCTTGCAGCTAGACATTCAAACGCCTTACGCCAAGCGTGTTCTCGACAGCCTGCTGCCTGTTTTGGATACCGTTGTGAAGGACGCCGCAGGGCGCGGCTTGGTTGACGGTCTGCGCAACTGGAAGGGGGACTTTTCACAAGACAGCGTGGCCCCCACGGTTTGGAGCCAGTTGCTTTATGAAGTGGCCAAAGGCGCGATGGCCGATGAATTGGGTGAAGACCCGTTCAAAGCGCTTTTAAGAACCCGTACCCTGGACAGCGCCCTACCCCGGCTATTTGCCGACGCGCAGTCGCCTTGGTGGGACAACAAAACCACACCGGCCATTGAGAGCCGCAATGACACGGTTTTAGCCGCTTGGACAGCTGCGCTGGCCCATTTGGAAAAAACCTATGGCAAAGACAGCGCGCAGTGGCTGTGGGGCAAAGCCCATACGCTGACCCACAACCATCCTTTAGGCCAGCAAAAGCCATTGGATAAATTGTTCAACGTGGGCCCCTTTGGCGTTCCTGGCGCTCGGGAAGTGCCGAATAATTTCTCCAGCTCCATTGGCCCTGCGCCGTGGTTGGTGGCGCACGGGCCATCCACCCGCCGGGTGGTTGATTTTGCAGACGCCAGCAAAGCGCTTGGAATAAATCCCGTCGGACAAAGTGGCGTCTTGTTTGACAAGCACTACGCTGACCAAGCAACGCGTTTTGCCCAAGGCCAGTACGTTGCACAGCATCTAAGTGCGGCTGATGTCCAAGCCCATACCGCGAGCACGCTGACGTTAAACCCAGCGCCTTAAACCGAGATACCTAAAACGCTGCACAACTCCAACATCGTCGTGGCGGTGATGTGCGGCGTTTGTGGATGGCTCCACGCATGCGCTTTGCGGTTGATCCATGCGGTGTGCATGCCCGCATCCAACGCGCCTAAAACGTCCAATTCAGCATCGTCACCAATGTGCAACACTTCATGGGGCTGCAATTTCAATGATCGCGCAGCGGTATGAAAAATAGCTACATCCGGCTTGGCCACGCCGCAAGACTGCGCGCTCACGCTGCCCACAAAGTACGCACCCAATCCAACCCGGTGAACATCGGCGTTGCCGTTGGACAAGGCCAAGACCGGATAACGGGCGCTCAGCGCAGCCAAAGCGGGCTCGGCGTCGGCAAACAAATCCACCCGCTGGCGTTCTGCAAAAAATACCTCGAAGGCCTCTGGGGCCAAGGTGACGTCCTCTTTGGAACGAGAGAGCCCTTGGCGCAAGGCTTCTAATCGCAAGGCACTGAGGTCATGGGACCAGTGGGGATGCGCTGCGAGCACTGCATCCCGAAGCGTTTGCCGTGCTTGGGGGTCTGAAAACAAGGCGGCAGTCAGGGGCGCACGCACCAGTAGCCAATCGCCCAAAGCCTTCTCGGCACGGGCAATGGTGGGCCACACAGGCCAGAGCGTGTCATCCAAATCAAGGGTTATCGCGCGCAGGTGTGAAAAATCGGTCATAGGTGCGGGAGAATACCGCATGCCATTTTCTAAAGAACCCCCTTACGCCCATGGGCAAGCCGCAAAGACTGCGGTGCTCTTTTGCAACCTCGGTACACCTGATGCGCCTACGCCCAAAGCGGTTCGCCGCTACTTGGCAGAATTTTTAAGCGACCACCGGGTGGTTGAAATCCCGCGCCTCTTGTGGATGCTCATCTTGCACGGCATCATCTTGCGCTTTCGCCCGGCCAAATCAGCAGCCAAGTACGCCAGCGTCTGGACGCCTGAAGGCTCGCCTTTGAAATTGTGGACTGAAAAACAAGCGGCTCTGCTTCAATCGCGGCTCACCCAACTCGGCCACCAGGTGGTGGTGCGCTGGGCGATGCGCTACGGCAGCACCTCGATTGCCTCGCAGCTTGATGCCTTGAAGGCGGACGGCGTGACACGGGTTTTGGTAATGCCCGCCTACCCGCAATATTCGGCCACCACCACGGCCAGCGTGTTTGATGCGGTGTACATGTGGGCCCAAAAAACCCGCGCGATTCCAGAGTTGCGCTTTGTCAACCACTACCATGACGATGCGCAGTACATCGCTGCGTTATCCAGCAGCGTGTCACGCTACTGGCAGGTGCACGGCCAGCCCGACAAACTGGTCATGAGCTTTCACGGTGTGCCAGAGCGCACCTTGCATTTGGGGGATATCTACCACTGCGAATGCTTTAAAACAGCGCGTTTGTTGGCGCAATCTTTGGGTCTCAACAAAGACCAATACCAAGTTACATTTCAAAGCCGGCTGGGCCGGGCCAAGTGGCTTGAGCCCTATACCGAACCGACCTTGATCGCGATGGGCCAAGCGGGCGTGCAACGGGTCGATGTGGTGTGCCCAGGTTTTACCAGTGACTGTTTAGAGACTTTGGAAGAAATCAATATGGAAGCCCGCGAGGCGTTTTTGCACGCAGGTGGACAATCGTTTCATTACATCAGTTGTCTCAATGATGCAACCGCTGCGATAGATGCGCTCGCTGCTGTAGCCACCCAACACATGGGTGGCTGGGATACGCAGTCTGCGCCTGATGTGACAGCTATAGCGCAATCGAGGGCGCTGGCCCTGGCTTTGGGCGCAAAAAACTAAGTGTCTATTGTTCTGGCCCCCATGGAAGGGCTGCTTGACTTTGTCTTGCGTGATGTTTTGACACGCGTAGGCGGGATAGACCGCTGCGTGTCGGAGTTCATCCGGGTCACCAACACCCTGTTGCCTGAACGCGCTTTTTTACGGGTTGTGCCAGAACTTTTAACGGGTGGAAAAACCGCAGCCGGTGTACCGGTACGGCCCCAATTATTGGGTTCTGACCCCGAATGTTTAGCTGACAACGCCGCACGGGTGGCCGGTTTGGGCGCCGATGGAGTGGATTTGAATTTTGGCTGCCCTGCCAAGGTGGTCAACCGGCACGGCGGCGGTGCGGCTTTATTAGAAAACCCCGAGCTGTTATTCAAAATCATGCAGGCTGTGCGCCGCGCAGTCCCTGCGCACCAAGTGGTATCGGCCAAGATGCGTCTGGGCTTTCATGACGATCGCCGCGCTGAAGATTGCGCCCGTGCGCTGGAGGCGGGCGGAGCCAGTGAAATTGTCGTGCACGCCCGCACCCGCGCAGACGCTTACCGCCCGCCGGCCTACTGGAGTCGGGTGGCAGATATCGCAGCCGTTGTCAAAACGCCTTTGGTAGCCAACGGGGAAATTTGGACGGTGCAGGATGCCCAGGCCTGCCGCGCTGCGTCAGGCTGCCACGCCATCATGCTCGGGCGCGGTATCGTGACCTATCCGGGCTTAGCCCTGGCCATTGGGTCAGCCCACCGGCCAGCATTCGCTGCAAGCGAAGGCTTGCCTTGGGAGTCTTTGCAGCCCCACCTTCAGACCTTTTGGTCGGTGGTTCGCAGCACCCTAGAGCGTCGCCAGCAGGCCGGGCGCTTGAAACAGTGGCTGAACTTTTTGCGCCGCCATTACCCCCAAGCCCAAGCAGCCTATGACGCGCTCAAAGCGGTCAATGATGTTCAGGTGATTGATGCGTGGGTCAAGGACGTGAGTCCACGCATGTCTGCGTTTGCTCTCCCAAGCCCTCCACGCCCAAGCGCAAGCGGTCTCCCGCTTTGAGATACCAAGGCGTGGGCTTTTGGCCCATGCCCACACCAGCGGGTGTGCCCGTGCTGATCACATCACCAGGGTGCAGTGTCATGAATTCACTGATGTAGCTGATGAGTTTGGGAATGCCAAAAATCAAATTCGCAGTGGTTCCGTTTTGCACGCGTTTGCCGTTGACTTCCAACCACAAGGGCAGGTTGTGTGGGTCAGCGATTTCATCGGGCGTGACCAACCAAGGACCGATGGGGGAGAAGCTGTCGCTGCATTTGCCCTTGTCCCACTGGCCGCCGCGCTCGAGCTGGAATGCGCGTTCCGACACGTCATTGATCAGCACATAACCCGCAATACACGCCATGGCTTCGCTCTCGCTCACATAGCTGGTCTTGCTGCCGATCACCACACCAAGCTCCACCTCCCAGTCCGTTTTCACGGAACCCCGCGGGATGGTGACGGGGTCATGGGGGCCGGTAATAGAACTCGTGGCCTTGAGAAAAAGAATCGGTTCTTTGGGTGGCTCCATCCCACTTTCACGGGCGTGGTCGGCGTAATTGAGTCCAACACAAACAATTTTTCCAATGTTCGACACCGGACACCCCAGCCGCACATCGCCAGTCACCATTGGCAAGGCATCGATATTCAAGGCATGTAGCGCAGCCAAGGCACGCGGGGATAGGTGGGCGGCGTCCAGGTCAGAAAAAAGCATCGACAAGTCGCGCACTTTGCCGTCTGAGCCCAAAGCGCCGGCTTTTTCTTGGCCCACAGGGCCGTAGCGTAATAACTTCATGGCAACACCTTAGATGAAAGCGGCTATTTTGCGTTTTTTCAAAACCCGTGGCAAAACCAAAACCGCGACCACCACGCACAAAAGCGTCAGCGACATGGGCCGCTCTAGAAAAATAGTCCACTTGCCTTCGCCAATGGAAAGTGCGTTGCGCAATTGCGCTTCCGCTAATGGACCCAGAATCATGCCCACGACGACGGGGGCGGTAGGGAAATCAAAGCGTCGCATCACCAGGCCTAGCAAACCAATGGCGTAGAGCAACACCAGGTCAAACGCGCTTTGGCGCATGCCGTAGGCGCCCACGGTGGCAAATATCAAAATTCCTGCGTACAGCTGAGGCTTAGGCACTTTGAGTAACTTGACCCACAGGCCCACCAAAGGCAGGTTCAATACCAGCAACATCACATTGCCAATGTAGAGCGAAGCAATCAAAGCCCAGACCAAACTTGCTGAAGTGGTGAAAAGCTGCGGCCCAGGTTGGATACCATAGTTTTGAAACGCGCCTAACAAAATGGCCGTGGTGTTGCTCACGGGAATACCCAGCGTCAACAAGGGAATCAAAGCGGTTGTGACCGTTGCGTTATTAGCAGCTTCGGGGCCGGCAACGCCTTCAATTGCGCCTTGCTTGCCAAATTCAGCCAAGTGTTCGCCTTTGGCTAATTTTTTTTCCACCGCATAACTTAAAAATGTGGGAATTTCGGTGCCGCCGGCGGGGATACAACCAAATGGCGCGCCAATAGCGGTACCGCGCAGCCACGCCGGCAACGACCTGCGCCAGTCTTTGGCGCTCATCGTCACACGGGTGAGTTTGTTTTCCGACTCCTTCACTGCGCCTTCAAACAGCACCGCATGCAAGGCTTCTGCGACAGCAAATAAGCCCACAGCCACCAACACGATTTCAACGCCATCCAAAAGCTCAGGGACGCCACCGGTGTAGCGCGCTTGGCCGGTTATCTGGTCCATGCCTATGAGACCAATTGCCAGTCCGACAAACAAAGCGGTCAGTCCACGCACCGTGCTTTGGCCCAGCACAGCGCTCACCGTCGTCAGCGCCAACAGCATCAAACAAAAGTATTCAGGCGGTCCCAAGCGAACCGCGTAATCGGCCAATACGGGGGCAAACAAGGTCACGATGATGGTGGCAATTGTTCCTGCAATAAAGGAGCCAATTGCGGCAGTTGCCAAGGCAGCGCCAGCGCGACCGCTCTTGGCCATCTTGTTGCCTTCCATGGCAGTGACCATGGTGGCGGTTTCGCCAGGGGTGTTGAGCAAAATAGAGGTGCTTGAACCACCGTACATGGCCCCGTAGTAAATACCGGCAAAGAAAATCATCGATGCGGTAGAGTCCACATGCGACGTAATGGGAAGCAACATCGCCACGGCAGTTGCGGGCCCGATCCCGGGCAAGACGCCCACCGCAGTTCCTAAAGCACAACCTACAAAAGCCCAGAGCAAATTCACAGGCGTGCCTGCGGTTGCAAAACCCGCAAGCAGGTGATTCAAAATATCCATTACAACCACCCGCTTTGCGTCAATCCCGGCAAACTGATAGACAAGAATTTGGTAAACATCCAAAACACAGGCGCAGCAATCGTCAAGCCGAGGAAGGTATCCACAACCCAACTGCGCATGCTGTGGGGCTGGGCTGCTTGGGAAGGGTTCGCAGTCGCTTGGCGCAAGCCATGGGCGGCACAAGCAAAGCACAAGGCGCAGCTCAAAATAAAACCAATCGCAGTGATTAGGGCAGCGCTTAGCAACAAGCCTGTCGACATCCAAACCATTCCGCTCCAGCAGGGTTGTTCTTGCCGTGTTTCGCTAGGCTCTGAATCAGGCACATTGCGAAACCCACCACTAAAGGCTTCCCAGAACAAAAAACCACCGCACAGAAACAGTCCAGCAGACACCAGCATCGGCAAAAAATTGGGGCCGATGCCAGCGTACCCCGCCTCCGAGGAGATCCCTAAAGCACCCCACGCTAGCCCGAAGGCCAGCGCGATGATGCCCGTACTAAGGATGATTTCTTGGTTTTTTGGGATACCGAAAAAACTCACAACATGCCTGACAAATGCATGATGCCTCGCAAACTTGCAAACTCATTGTCAACAAAATCATCAAACGCTTTGCCAGTCAGCAGTGCAGGTGTCCAAGCGTTTTTATCCAACGCTGCTTTCCACGCATTGGACTTGGTCGCTTTCACCACCATGTCAGTCAAGGCAGCGCGCTGCTCAGTGGTAATTCCTGGGGCGCCGTAGACAGCGCGCCAATTGCCCAAGACCACGTCATAGCCCGATTCACGCATCGTGGGAACTGCAACACCGGGCAAGCGTTTTTCAGACGTGACGCCGATCGCGCGCATTTTTCCGGCCTTGATGTATTCCGCAAATTCGCTGTAACCGCTGCCACCCACGGTGACGTTGCCACCCAAGATTGCCGCCGTGGCCTCACCGCCTCCGCGAAAGGCCACGTAGTTCACTTTTTTGGGGTCGACACCGACACGCGTTGCCAACATGGAAGCGCAAATATGCTCTGTGGACCCCCGTGAGCCACCGCCCCACTTGACGCTGCCCGGGTCTTTCTTCATTTGTTCAACGACATCTTTCATCGTCTTCAAAGGTGAATCCGCGGGTACGACGAATACGTTGTACTCGCTGGTCAAACGCGCAATCGGGGTAATGCGGTCCATGCCGACTTGGGGCTTGCCCGTAATGATGCCGCCGACCATGACGGCACCTGTCATGATCAAGGCGTTGGGGTCGCCTTTGGAAGCGTTGACAAACTGCGCCAAACCAATTACGCCCGCTGCGCCGCCTTTGTTTTCATACTGCACCGTGTCAGCTACTTTGGCATCGAGCAAGGCTTTGCCGAATTCACGCCCGGTTCCATCCCAGCCGCCGCCCGGATTGGCGGGAATCATCATTTTGATGTTGCTTGCGGCCCATGCGCGCATAGGCAACGCACCCGCAACCGACAAAGCGGCCAAAGACTTGAGAAAGGTATCGCGACGCATAGGGTTCTCCTTGAGGGGTTTAAAACAGCTCTATGATGGCAAGCGAGGCTGTCAATCGGCTGTCCAACACTCTAGGGAAAACCCCAGCCTCCACTTTATGCGACTGCTGCTGATTGAAGACGATCCCACTCTGGCACTGACCTTAAAACGCAGCCTGGAGAGAAAGATGATGCAGGTTCAATTGTGCGACCACGGAAGCCAAGCCGTCGCTGCGTGGCAAGCGATGCAGCCCGATGTGGTGGTATTGGATTTGAACTTGCCTGGGCTGGACGGATTGCAGGTTTTGAAAAATGCCCGCCAAGCTGGCCTTCCAACACCCGTGTTAATTTTGACGGCGCGGGGGACGGTGGGGGACAAAATACTCGGACTCAATGCGGGGGCCGACGACTACCTTCCCAAGCCCTTTGACCTCGATGAACTCGAAGCCCGGGTTCGCGCATTGAACCGCAGACAGTCCAACGCACCCGCTTCAACCGATAACCAGACCAGTACCTTAGGCGCCCTTCGGCTAGACCGTGACAACCGTGCGCTCTACCTTCATGGCGCAGTGATGGACTTAAGCCCCAGGGAGTTTGCGTTGATGGCAGCCTTGATGAAAAAGCCAGAGCATGCGCTTGCCAAAGAGCGCTTGCTGGACTTGGTTTTCCCAGACCAAAAAGATGTTCAGTTAGAGGCCATTGAGGTAGTGGTTTACCGCTTAAGGAAAAAACTGGTAAGTGCCGGTGTGACTCTGGTCACGCTGCGGGGTTTGGGCTACTTACTCAAAGCCGAATAAGCCATGGCAGACCTTCGTCACACCAGCTTGCGGCGCAGCCTGCTTATTGGTATTTTGCTGCCGATTGTGTTGTTCGTCGCCCTTGATACCTTTAGCCTGTACCGTCAAACCTTGAATGCGGTGAATATTGCGTATGACAGAACCCTCTTGGCATCGGCCAAAGCCATCGGAGAGCTGATTGAAATCCAAGGCAGCGCAGACCAAGCGCAGTTGAGAACGCGCATTCCCTACGCCGCATTAGAAGCCTTTGAAGCCGATAACCGCAGCCGCATGACCTACCGCGTGTCAGACGCCAAAGGCCAGTGGATCGATGGCGCGCAAGACCTGCCCGCTTGGCAAGGCCGCTTGCCTGACCAAGGTCCGTATGCCGCATTGGTTGATTTTTACGATGCCCGCTTAGGCGAGGAACCGGTGCGGGTTGCCATCTTGTTACAACCCGTGGCCACCGGCAGCGAACGTGCGATGGCGATGGTGCAAGTGGCCGAAACCTTAGAACTTCGGCAGACCCTGGCCCAGCAAATTTTGATAGAAACCTTGCTTCGGCAAGTGGCGCTTATCGCTGTGATTGCCGGCGTTGTGCTGTTTGTTGTCCAACGCGTGACACGGCCTGTTCGCAGGCTCAGCCATGCGTTGTCCAGCCGCCAAGAAGACGATCTCAGCGCGATTGACGAGTCCAATCTTCCGCGCGAATTGCGGCCGCTAACCCAAGCCACCAGCCAAGTGATGCAACGTCTTCAATACCTGCTGGAAAACCAAAAACGGTTTGTCCGAGACGCAGCCCACCAACTTCGAACTCCGCTTGCTGTGTTGAAACTGCAGGTGCAATCGGCCCGGCGGGGAGACCTTGCGCCTGACTTGGCGCTTCAAGACATTGAGGCAACGGTGGACAGGGCCACGCAACTGGCCAACCAAATGCTCTCCTTGGCCAAGGTGGAACAGGTGCGCCAGCAAAAAGATTACCAATCGCTCGATTGGGCTCCTGCGGTGCGAGATATCGCTTTGGATCTCTCCCCCTTGATTGCCGCCAAATCGTTGGACTTTGAGATAGAAACCCAAGCCTGCACCGTTGTCGCCCATGCGTGGATCTTGCGTGAAATGACCCGCAACCTCCTTGACAACGCCATTCGCTATTGCCCCACAGGCGGCAGTTTACGGATTGGCTTGTGCCAAAAAGGCACACACGCCGAGCTGCGCATTTCCGACTCAGGGCATGGAATGGACGCCACCCAACGCAGCCGTTTGTTTCAACCCTTCGCGACGGAGCGGCCCGCATCGGGCTCGGGTCTGGGGCTGACCATTGCCCGGGAAATGGTCTTGGCCTTGGGCGGAGAGATCAGCTTAGAGAACCGTTTTGAAGCCGGTCGCTTGGCAGGTTTGGACGCTCTGATTCGCCTACCTTTGAAAACCCTTCAGAACTGACCCCACTATGGAAAGCATTCGCATAGACAAATGGTTGTGGGCGGCGCGTTTTTTCAAAACCCGCTCACTCGCAACGCAAGAGGTAAGCAAGGGGCATGTCCAAGTTGGGCAGCGCGATGTGAAGCCATCATTTGAAGTTCGCGTGGGAATCACCCTGACTGTTTGGCAAGGCCAAGTCAAGCGCACGCTGCTGGTCAAAGGCGTGAGCGATAAGCGCGGATCTGCACCCGTTGCGCAACAACTCTATGAAGAAACTCCAGAAAGCATCCAAGTACGCCTGCAGCTGGCCGAGCACAACCGATTGCACACAGAGCCCGCCTTGGCGATTGGCCATGGCCGCCCGACCAAGCGCGACCGCCGCGACCTGCAAAAAGGGCTCAACGCCAGGTGGAGCGCATCGCTAGACGACTGAACCGGGCGCAAGCCTATTGCAGCGATAATGGCAGGCTCCTTACAGAGCCCCTTATCCGAAAGTTGTCGATGACCGCACCCGCTGCCCCCCTCCATCCTGTTGCCATTTCCCCTGTTGAAGCCATCGTGGCCGATATGCGCGCGGGAAAAATGGTGATTTTGGTGGACGAAGAGGACCGCGAAAACGAAGGCGACCTCATTTTGGCGTCCGACCATGTCACGCCCGAGGCTATTAATTTCATGGCCCGTTTTGGGCGCGGCTTGATTTGCCTCACGCTCACCCGCGAGCGTTGCGAGCGCCTGAAGCTGCCCCCCATGGTGGCGCGCAACGGTACCAAACTCGAAACTGCATTTACGGTTTCCATTGAAGCTGCCGTGGGTGTGACCACGGGAATTTCTGCAGCGGACCGCGCCCGCACGGTGCAAGCGGCAGTGGCCAAAAACGCAGTGGCCAAAGACCTGGTTCAGCCCGGCCATATTTTTCCCTTGCAGGCCGTTGACGGCGGCGTTTTGATGCGCGCAGGCCATACCGAAGCTGGTTGTGATTTGGCAGGCATGGCAGGTTGCACGCCTTCGGCTGTGATTTGCGAAATCATGAAAGACGATGGCACCATGGCCCGCTTGCCTGATTTGCAAGTCTTTGCCGCCGAGCATGGGCTCAAAATAGGCACCATCGCCGATTTGATCGAACACCGCAGCCGTGTGGAGTCCTTGGTAGAGAACAAAGGCACGCGCCCACTGCAAACCGCGTTTGGCGACTTCACAGCGCATGCATTTCAAGACACCACCGGCCACGGCGTGCATTTGGCACTGGTCAAAGGCCAATGGGCTGCCGATGAGGTGGTATCGGTGCGAGTGCACGAACCGCTTTCGGTCTTAGACGCCTTAGAAGTCGGGCGTTCGCTGCATTCATGGAGCTTAGACGCGGCTTTGAGCCATATTGCCAAAGAAGGCAAAGGCGTCGTGGTCTTGCTCAATTGCGGGGAAAGCGGCGCGCAACTGTTAGAGCAGTTTGAAGGCATTGCGCGCCCTTCACACGCACCAGAACGCGGCCGCATGGACCTGCGCACGTATGGCGTGGGGGCCCAAATTTTGCGCCAGTGCGGAGTCCACAAGATGCGCCTCATGGGCAGCCCCAGGCGCATGCCAAGCATGGCAGGCTATGGCTTAGAAACCGTGGGCTACGTCAGTTCCACCCGCTAATTTTCAAACTTCACTCAGAAAGATTCCACCATGTTTGGCGCAGACAAAGGCAGCGTAAATTCCAGCGATTCGCGCATGGACGGGAAAAAACTCTGCATTGGTATGGTTCAAGCCCGGTTTAATGCCGGCATCACCGATGCACTGGCTTTGGCCTGCAAACAAGAACTGCGCGACCTAGGCGTCGCAGACAAAGACATCCACCACATCACCGTTCCAGGCGCCTTGGAGGTGCCGATTGCATTGCAGGCCATGGCTGAAAAATCCAAGTACGACGCCTTGATTGCCTTGGGCTGCATTATTCGGGGTGAGACTTACCACTTTGAATTGGTCGCCAACGAATCCAGCGCAGGTGTGACCCGCATCGCTTTGGATTACCAAATCCCGATCGCCAATGCGATTTTGACCACCGAGGACCTCCCCCAAGCGATCGCCAGGCAAGTTGAAAAAGGCCGTGATGCAGCGCGTGTTGCAGTTGAAATGGCGAACGTTTTGGAATCTATTTAATGAGCGACTACCAAACCCCTGCAACGCCAAAGCGCCCTCCGCGCCAACCCCGAACGGGCTTGACCAGCACGGGCGCACGCAAAGCAGGGAGCAAAAACGCACGCAGCCGTGCCCGCGAATTTGCGGTTCAAGCGCTGTACCAAAGCATGGTGGGGAAAAACAGCGTTCAAGACATCGATGTGTACACCCGCGATTTGGCCGGTTTTGCAAAGGCCGATACGCTGCACTTTGACGCCCTGCTGCACGGTTGTATTGAACACGCCGCCCAACTCGATGCGCTGGTACTCACGCGTTTAGACCGCCCCATGAAAGAAATTTCTCCGATCGAACACGCTGTGATGTGGATTGGGGTGTATGAAATGCAGCACTGCCCTGACGTGCCTTGGCGCGTTGTGCTCAATGAATGCATCGAGCTTGCCAAAGAATTTGGTGGTGCCGATGGACACAAGTATGTCAATGCCGTGCTCAACGGCTTAGCGCCCGAACTGCGCGCTCTTGAAGTGCAGGCAGATCGGGTAAAAAACGATCCCCACTAAGGCGCCCCTGGCCATGAAAATCTCAAGCCGCGCTGAAAAAATTGAACCGTTTTACGTGATGGAGGTGGCCAAGGCTGCCGCCAAACTGGCCCAATCGCTTGAGCACACCAATGCGCCCATGGTTTTTCTCAATATCGGCGAGCCCGACTTCACAGCGCCACCGCTGGTTCAAGAGGCCGCACAAAGGGCGATCTCCAAAGGCCTGAGCCAGTACACCCCCGCCACAGGTTTGCCCGCATTGCGCGAGCGAATCAGCGACTGGTACCAAACCCGTTTTGGGCTGTACATTCCAGCTGGTCGCATTGTCGTCACAGCTGGGGCGTCAGCCGCTTTGCAATTGGCCTGTTTGGCCTTGATTGAAGCGGGCGACGAAATCCTTATGCCCGACCCGAGCTACCCCTGCAACCGCCACTTTGTGAGCGCAGCAGAAGGCCAAGCCATCCTCCTTCCCACAACAGCCCAGACCCGTTTTCAACCCAGTGCGCAGCAAATACGCGACGCCTGGGGGCCAAAATCGCGCGGCGTTTTGCTTGCGTCGCCTTCGAATCCCACAGGAAGCTCGATCGATCCAGCCGAGTTGCGCCAAATTCACCAATTCGTCCAATCCCAAGGCGGGATCACCATGGTGGATGAAATTTACCTGCCCCTGAGTTTTGATGCGCATTTTGGCCAAACCGCCTTGGCCATCGACGATGCAGTGATCAGCATCAACAGCTTTAGCAAGTACTTCAATATGACGGGCTGGCGCTTGGGATGGATGGTGGTGCCGGAGTCCTTGGTACCTGTCATAGAGCGCCTTGCGCAAAACCTGTTTATTTGCCCCAGTACGATTGCCCAGCACGCGGCGCTGGCCTGCTTTGACGCAGAAAGCATCGCACTGTACGAGGCGCGCCGTGAAGAGTTCAAAGCGCGCCGTGACTTCTTTGTACCCGCCCTGAACAAGTTAGGGCTGGATGTTCCTGTCATCCCCGACGGGGCGTTTTACGCGTGGGCCGATTGCTCCCAAGCCTGCGCCAAGCTAGGCCTCCAAGGCAGCTGGGATTTTTCCTTTGCTGTGATGGAACAAGCCCATGTAGCGATCACCCCGGGACGTGACTTTGGGCACGCTATGGCATCGCAATTTGTTCGCTTTTCTACCGCCAGCTCAATGGAACAATTGCATACTGCTGTGAACCGCCTACAACGCTTACTGGCCTAAGCCCTTACCCACTGAGTCTCACTATGAACCAAGATCTCGACATCCTTCAACTCGTTTTGCACGCCAGCTTCGTGGTCCAAGTGGTCATGCTGCTTTTGATGATCGTATCGATTGCCAGCTGGTCTGCCATCTTTCGAAAATTGTTTGCCATCGCACGGGTGAAAACCCAAAACGAAAGTTTCGAGAAGGAGTTTTGGTCGGGGGCCAGCCTCAATGAATTGCTCAGTTCCGCAGCCGCCAAGGCGCAAAATTCTGGGCCGATGGAACGCATTTTTGCAAGTGGCATGCGAGAGTTTCAAAAACTACGGGAGCGCCGAGTGACCGATGTGGGCATGATGATGGACGGCGCGCGCCGCGCTATGCGCGCCAGCTTTCAACGCGAGATGGATGTGGTTGAGAGCAACCTCTCTTTTCTCGCATCGGTCGGCTCCGTGTCGCCCTATGTCGGATTATTTGGAACGGTCTGGGGCATCATGCATGCGTTCACCGGCTTGGCGTCGCTGCAACAAGTCACCCTCGCCACCGTTGCCCCGGGCATTGCAGAGGCCTTGGTAGCCACTGCCATTGGGCTTTTCGCAGCGATTCCTGCAGTCATTGCGTACAACCGCTTTGCGCGAGAAATTGACCGCATATCGATTCAGCAAGAAACCTTCATCGAAGAGTTTTCTAACATCTTGCAGCGCAACGTCAGCGCCCAAGTCAATCCCGCCGCACCGCGCTAATGGCCAACGCTACTTTGTTGCAAAGGACTGAACTATGCCTGCTGTAAGTTCCCGTGGCCGCGGTCGGCGCACCATCAGCGAGCCCAATATGGTTCCGTTCATTGACGTGATGCTCGTGCTTTTGATCATTTTCATGGTCACCGCGCCCTTGATAAGCCCCAGCATGATTGATTTGCCCAGCATCGGCAAGGCAGCGAAGCAACCCGATGTCGTCATTCAAATCATCCTCGGAAAGAATGACGCCTTAGAAATGAAGGTTAAGGAAAACACCACAGCCGTAACGCTGGCAAGTTTGGCCGAACAAGTACAGCAAGCGCAAAAAAAATCCAGCGCTGGCGCTGAGGGTTCGAACAGCGCTGTGGTGATCAGCGCTGACAAATCGGTCAAGTACGAAAGCGTGGTCAAAGTCATGGACACCTTGCAACGCGCAGGAATTGCCCGCGTGGGTTTGTCGGTTCAATTGGTGAATTAATTCAAGCATGGCTCTGGCCTACAAAGAATTTACACCGCCGCCCGTCCCCGGTTTGGGTCGGGCCGTCACCCTTGCCTTTATCGCGCATGCCTTTTTAGTCATAGCGCTTTCTTTGGGCGTGCAATGGCGCCAAACGGCGTTGGAGCCCGCCAGCTTTCAAGCCGAACTGTGGTCTGCCCTTCCCGTCGAAGCCGCCCCGCCTGAGCCTGTACTGCCACCCGAAGTAGAAACACCACAAGCTCTGACTAAAAAACCCGAGGTCGCCCCTCCTG
The DNA here is from genome assembly GCA_021737875.1 of Sulfuritalea sp. Lineage (GTDB taxonomy): Bacteria > Pseudomonadota > Gammaproteobacteria > Burkholderiales > Burkholderiaceae_C > Allorhodoferax. The sequence goes on along the minus strand of JAIPDD010000007.1, from coordinate 13,623 downwards.
CACCTCCTGAGGCGAAGTCCAACGCAGATATCGTTCTAGCCCAAAAAAAAGCCCAGCGCGAGAAAGATAAAGAGCAGGACCGCTTAGAGAAAGAGCGCAAAAACAAAGAAGAAAAATTAAAAGCAGACAAGCGCAAGGAAGATAGCGCCAAAGCAGAGAAACTCAAAGCGAGCCAACGCAAAGAAAATCAAGCGGAGAAACAAAAAGCCGAGGCCCTGGCTAAAGCAGAAGAAAAGAAAAGCGCAGCGCGCCTCAAAGAAGCCAAAGAACGCGCGCTGCGTTTAGCAGGCAGCGCTGCCGGAAATGGCGAACCTACCGCCACGGGCAATGCAGCCCAGAGTTCGGGGCCCGGTGCCAATTACGGCGGGAAAATTGTGGCTGCTATTCGCCCCAACATCACCCAAAGCAAAGAAATAGCGGGCAACCCATCGGTCGAATACGATGTTTACAGCGATGCGAGTGGCACCATTTTGAGCGTTAAACTTCGTAAAAAAAGTGGCGACAGCTATTGGGATGAAGTAGCACTCAATGCGATTTACAAAACCAACCGCTTGCCGCGCGATGACAATGGACGCGTGCCTTCACCTATCACCATTGCGCTTGAACCCAAAGCGCGTTAAGCCCTTACTTTAGGCTGCTTGTATGGGAATTCGCCTATGCAATCCCATGGGCGAAAACCCGTTTAATGCGCTTGAGAACCTCGGTGCGCCCAGGCTGTGGTGTGCTTTTCAATCAGGCTAAAGAGTTCATACATCACCATGGCCATTGCACCCACGACAACTAGCCCAGCAAAGGCCAAACCCATCTGCATCGCAGAGCCAGCTGAAATCAATAAATAACCAATGCCTTCATTGGCAGCGGTCATCTCTGACACCGTGGTCCCCACGAATGCCAATGTAATGGCGACCTTCAATGAGCCGTAAAAATAAGGCATAGAGCGGGGCAAGCCTACCTTTACTAAAACATCCCAGCGCTTTGCGCCCAAGACGCGCAACACATCCTCCAACTCGGGCTCGAGGGTTGCAAGGCCTGTTGCAATGTTGACCATGATGGGAAAGAAGCTAATTAGAAATGCGGTCAAGATGGCGGGCCCAGCCCCAATACCAAACCACACCACCAAAATCGGGACAAAAGCTGCTTTGGGAAGCGCGTTAAAACCGGTCATGAGGGGGTAGACGGCAGCGTATGCCAAGCGCGAACTGCCAATGACAAAACCCAGCAAAACACCCACCACGATCGCAATTCCAAATCCCACCATCGTGACCCAAAAAGTACGCCATGCATGGCCTGCGATCACATCGCGGTATTCCACCGTTTGCTGCCAAATTCTCAGGGGGCTAGGAAAAATAAATTCTGAGACATTGAAAAAGTAACAAACTGCCTGCCAAAAACCCAAGGTGACAATGAGCAAAACCCAAGGCGACCAGCGTTCTAATTGTTGTTGTTTCATATCGATGATTTGGAAGGTGTAGGCGCTGTCGTGGTGCGAATTGCGCCTATATGGCCACGCAATTCTTGAACGATATGGCTAAATTCTGGTGTGTAGGTCACATCCAGCTCACGGGGGCGGGGCAAGTCAATATCGCGCTTAACAACGAATCGCCCCGGGCTTTTAGACATCACATACACGGTATCGGCCAAAAATACCGACTCGCGCAAATCATGGGTGACCAAAATCACGTTAAACCGCTGCTCAGTCCATAAGTCACGCAAGGTACACCAAAGCTCTTCCCTTGTAAAAGCGTCCAAAGCGCCAAAGGGCTCATCGAGCAAAAGCATCTTGGGTTCATGGATTAAAGCGCGGCAAATACTGGCGCGCTGCTGCATTCCACCTGAGAGCTCCCAAGGAAACTTTCGCTCATACCCTGCCAAACCCACCGCAGCCAAAAGTTTGATGGCACCCGCTTCGTACTCGGCCTTTTTTGCTTTGAAATGCGATCGAAACGGTTCGACGATTTCCAAAGGAAGCAATACGTTATCCAGCGTTGTTCGCCAAGGTAAAAGCGAAGGCGCTTGAAAAGCCATGCCACTAATTTTCAACGGACCTGTAACAGCTTGTCCGTCCACGGTGATGGTACCTTTACTGGGTTTTTTCAACCCAGTGGTCAGCTTCATAAAGGTAGATTTTCCGCAGCCTGAAGGACCCACAATTGCGATGAACTCGCCTTGCTTGACTTGAAGGTTGATTTCCTCAACCGCATACATGTTTTGCTGAAGCAACTCCTCGTTGTAAGCAAGCCAAACGTTTTGAAACTCAACGAAGTTATCAGAAGAATCGGTCATCCTAAGCAATCAGTGGGGGGTTATTTTTTATTCTTAGGGAGAACGTCAAGGTCTTTGGCCGAAGGCAAGAAAGAACCATTCCAAATTTCATCTGCTTTAACCCGCGTTTTGGTACTGAAAGCATCTGACACCTGAGAAGCCATCAACGATAGGCGTGGGCCTTTCACTTGACCAAAGCCTTCAGCGCGTGCATCTGGGCTGTTTATCACTGTGTCAATTGCCAATTGGAGACGGCGCGTTTCTAAGGCGCTATTGATGATGCCGTCACGTGCTTTCACCGTTTCGATGGAGGCCGCAGGATTGGCGATGACATCCTTCATTCCTTTAGAGAATGCCAATAAAAAGGCTTTGATCGCCGCTGGATTTTCTTTGATCAATTTTGGCGAAACGATGATGGCGTTGCCGTATAGCTTGACTCCAAAATCCGCGTAAGGCAACACCACCACATCGTCAGTCTTCACCCCACGCGCTTCAATATTGAGCAAGGAGGTGAAGGTAAAGCCCGTAATGGCATCGACATCTCCACGAACCAACATGGTTTCACGCAGCGGTGGGTCCATGGCGGTCCAAGCCACGTTATCTACGTTGTTGGCTTTGGCGAAAATGGGGAATGCGCGCCGACCCGCATCAAAAACGGGGGCGCCTAATTTTTTACCCGATAGATCGGTCGGTTTTTTAATGCCGGATTTTTTCAATGCCATCACCGATGCAGGCGTGTTGTTGTACACCATCATCACTGCAACGGGTTTATTCGGTGCGTCAGGGTTGTTGGCATGAAACTCCATGAGCGCGGCCAAATCTGCAAAGCCCATATCGTAAGAACCGGAAGCTACGCGTGTGACAGCCCCGCCAGAACCATTTCCGGCATCCACTGTGACATCCACCTTTGCGTCTTTGAAATAGCCTTTTGCAACAGGTACCAAAAACATGGCCGCAGGCCCTTCAAATCGCCAGTCCAATTGGAACTTAATGGGCGTCAATTGCGCCCACGATGAGCATGCAACCAAGGTCACAGCGAGAGCAGCACCTGATTTAAACAAACGGCGATAAATCATAAAAACTCCAATAATTTAATAATTAAACCGAGCAACTGTATACAATTTTTCCTGCCTTCGCCCTAGCAAAAACCCTATATTGGTGAATTTGCTTCAACCCAGGCGGCTATTCGCGTTTGGCAAAGTCTCAATCGTAAGCAATCACCGCTTGGCCCTGCTCAGCTTGGGAACGCCAGCGGGCCAGAGCCGCATCGCTGGGGTAAAAACGGGCGTTGTCGTGCAACTGAACTTCGGCCACCGCCCCTTCCTGTGGCGCCATCGATATATCAGGGGGCAACTCCACGGCAAAACGTACCAACAACCCGCGCACCAATTCGCCCTGCTCAGTCATTTCGCGTTGCGCCGGAAACTCGCGCAGCAACTGGGCAATATCGGGGCCTGCGGTGTGGGCATCGGGTTTGATTGTGACTCGCAGGAATTTTCCAAACCGGCAACGCGCTTGCTCGAGGTCCCACAATTGGGTGATCGTGAACTGCATTCCGCCCGAGAATCGATCAGGCTGGGCTTTGCCCATCGCAATAATCAAAGCATCTTCTTTGAGGAGGTTTTTATGTGCATTGAGCAAGGCTTCATCTGCACGGGCCTCAATCGTTGCCGACTTGTCATCGAGCTTGAACAACGCGAGCTTGCCACGTTGTCCATTGATCACTCGAAAATCGGTCACGATACCTGCGAGCAATTGCGGCTCCCGGGTTTCCAATAACTCTTCAATCGGGCGCTTGGCAAAGCGGCGAACCTCTAAAGCCACTTCATCGAACAAATGGCCGGAGAGATAAAACCCGACAGCCATCTTTTCTTGGGTCAAGCGCTCTTTCACGCCCCAAGGCAAAGCACTGACCAGCTCAGGCTCTTGGGTGCTGGAGCCGTGGTCATCGGGCCCGCCCATATCAAACAAGCCGACTTGATTTTCGTTGGCACTGGCAGCGGCTGAAAAATCAAAAGCGCGGTCTACAGAGGCCAGCAACGCGGCCCGGTTGAGTTCCAAGGTCTCAAACGCACCGGACTTGATCAATGCCTCTAAGCAGCGCTTGTTCATGCGCGAACGCTCAACCCGGCGGCAAAAGTCAAACAAGCTGGTAAAGGGGCCGGCCTCCTCGGTGGGGCCGCGCCCTTCGCGGGCCGCAATAATGGCCTCGATGGCTTGCTGGCCGGTGCCCTTGATCGCACCCAAGCCATAACGAATGTGCTGGTTGGAAATCGGCTCGAACCGGTAGACACCGCGGTTGACATTGGGCGGCTCAAAGTGAATCCCAAACTTCTCAGCGTCACCAAACAAGATCTTGAGCTTGTCGGTGTCGTCCATCTCCACCGTCATATTGGCGCAAAAGAATTCGGCCGTGTAGTGGACCTTGATCCACGCGGTGTGGTAGGCCAAGAGCGAATAAGCAGCAGCGTGGGATTTGTTAAATCCGTAGCCCGCAAATTTCTCCATCAGGTCAAACACTTCGTCGGCTTTGGCTTCGGTGATGTTGTTCTTGGCCGCGCCGGCGCGGAAAATCGCCCGGTGCTCGGCCATTTCTTCGGCTTTTTTCTTGCCCATCGCGCGGCGCAACATGTCTGCGCCGCCCAAGGAATAGCCGCCCAAAATCTGCGCGGTTTGCATGACCTGCTCTTGGTAGACCATGATGCCGTAGGTCTCCGACAGCATCTCGGCCACCAAGGGGTGCGGGTATTCAATCTCTTCGCGCCCATGTTTACGCGCTACAAAACTCGGAATCAAATCCATGGGGCCAGGACGGTACAAAGCGTTGAGCGCAATCAGATCTTCAAGGCGCGTGGGCTTGGCATCGCGCAACATGCCTTGCATTCCGCGGCTTTCAAACTGAAAAACCGCTTCGGTTTTACCTTCAGAAAAAAGGCGGTACACCTCCGGGTCATTGAGTGGCAGGTTCTCAAACGCAAAGTGCTCTTGGCCGGCGTGGCGTGTGCTGATGAACTCTCGCGCGATTTCTAAAATCGTCAGCGTGGCCAAGCCTAAGAAGTCAAACTTCACCAAGCCAATGGCTTCTACGTCATCTTTGTCGTATTGACTCACCGCCGATTCGCTGCCAGGCTGTTGGTACAGCGGGCAAAAGTCGGTCAGCTTGCCTGGCGCAATCAGCACACCGCCCGCATGCATTCCTACATTACGGGTCATGCCCTCTAATTTACGGGCCAACTCCAGCAGGGTTTTCACATCTTCTTCTTTGGCCTCGCGTTCTGCCAAGAGGGGTTCGGCTTCGGTGGCGTAGACCGTTTTATCGTCTTTTTTTCTATCCGCCGGTGGCAGTTGCAAGGACACAGACGTTCCAGGTTTATTGGGAATGAGCTTGCTGATACCGTCGCAAAACGGATAGCTAAAGTCAAGTACCCGCCCAACGTCACGAATCGCAGCGCGGGCAGCCATGGTTCCAAAAGTCACGATCTGGCTGACCGCGGCTTTGCCGTATTTTTCTTTGACGTAGTCAATCACCCGGTCGCGATTGCCTTGGCAAAAATCAATATCGAAGTCAGGCATAGACACCCGCTCCGGATTCAAGAAACGCTCAAACAGCAGCTTGTATTGCAGCGGGTCCAGGTCGGTAATTTTCAAGGCATACGCCACCAGCGAGCCCGCGCCTGAACCCCGCCCAGGGCCGACCGGACAGCCATTGTTTTTGGCCCAGTTAATGAAATCGCCCACGATCAAGAAGTAACCCGGAAAGCCCATATTCACAATGGTGGTGAGCTCAAACTCCAGACGCTCCAAATAGATTGGCATCTGCGCTTGCCGCTCTTCTTCTTGCGGGTACAAGTGCAGCATGCGCTCTTGGAGACCTTCGTGGGAAGCGTAGCGAAAATAGTCTTCCGGGCTCATGCGAACGCCGTCAACCAAGGGTGTGGGGAACTCGGGCAGCTGGGGTTTGCCTAATACCAAACTGAGGTTGCAGCGCTTGGCAATTTCTTGGGTGTTGGCAAGGGCGGAGGGGATATCCGCAAACAATGCCTCCATCTGCGCGCTGGTTTTGAAATACTGTTCGCGCGTAAAACGGCGTACCCGTTTGGGGTTGCTTAACAACTCTCCATCAGAAATACAGACCCGTGCCTCATGCGCCTCAAAGTCATCGGCGTGTGAAAACTGAACCGGATGCGTCGCGACCACGGGCAAATGCATGCGTGCTGCCAAAGCGACACAGGACGCAACGTGGGCTTCGTCGTCCAAGCGCCCAGCGCGTTGAACTTCCAAATAAAAGCGGTGCGTAAAAATCCCTGACAGCTGCAATGCCCATTCGTGCGCACGCTCGGTGTCGCCTTGGACCAAGGCTTGCCCAACGGGGCCGGCTTGTGCGCCTGAGAGGGCAATCAAACCTTCGCTTAGTTCTTGCAGCCATTCCAACTTAGCAACCACCTGGGCTTTACCGGTGTTTTGCGTGTAGGAGCGCGCCAGCAGCTCTGACAAGTTCAAGTAGCCTTGTTTGTTTTGGACCAACAAGACCATCCGCGAGACGGCTTGGACATCGGCACCCAAGCCCTCCAAAATCACTTCAGCACCCAAGATGGGCTTGACGCCGTTATCGCGGCTTTCTTTGTAAAACTTGATGGCGCCAAACAGGTTGTTCAGGTCGGTGATCGCCAAAGCGGGTTGCTGGTCTTGGGCAGCCAATCCAACCAAATCATCGATGCGGTTGGTCCCGTCAACAACTGAAAACTCTGTGTGGATGCGCAGGTGAATAAACATCCAAGCATTGTAGGTTTTCACAAGCCCGGCCCGGGCTCCGTAAAATCCCCCCTGTGAACACCATTCTTAACATCTCTGCCTACAAATTTACCCCGCTTGTGGATACCCACGCCCTTGCGGAACTTTTTCTCGCCCGCGCCCAGGCTTTGCAGCTCAAAGGGACTATTTTGCTGGCTGAGGAAGGCATTAATTTGTTTTTAGCCGGCCCCCCTGCGGATGTGCTTAACTTTGTAGCCCAGTTGCATGCTGATCCGCGGTTTGCTGATATTGCACCCAAAGAAAGTTGGTCAGAGACCCAGCCGTTCAAAAAAATGCGGGTGAAAGTTAAAGGTGAGATCATTCGCATGAACCACCCGGCCATTGCACCGGCCCAAGGCCGCGCGCCTGCCGTGCCTGCTGAAACCGTCAGGCGTTGGCTCGCCCAAGGAACCGATGACGCAGGCCGGCCCGTGGTCACCCTGGATACGCGCAACGCGTTTGAGGTCGATGAAGGAACGTTTGACAACGCCATCGACTGGCGCATCACCAAGTTCACCGAATTTCCGGACGCCCTGCGGGCCCACAAAGCCGAGCTCGTTGGCAAAACCATTGTGAGTTTTTGTACGGGCGGCATCCGTTGCGAAAAAGCCGCCATCTTGATGCGCGAAGAAGGGTTAGAGAACGTGTACCAGCTCGAAGGCGGCATTCTCAAATACTTTGAGGAAACCGATGGCAAGCACTACAGCGGCGGTTGTTTTGTGTTTGACGAACGCCGCGCGCTCGGGTCCGATTTGGAAAAAGTAGCGCTTAAGTCTTAAACAACGCAATAAAGCCGTTCCAGTAATCCGGAACCCGCCAAAAAACGTAAGCTGAAAACACCAGGTTCACGCAACCGGTCAGCATAAAAACCTCGGGAATAGAGAAGCCTGATGTGAGCAAGGCGCCCGCAATGAGCGAGCTGGCCACCATAAAGAGCGCGTTGATGATGTTATTGGCCGCAATGATGCGGGCGCGGTGCGACGCTTGGCTGCGCTGTTGAATCACAACGTACATGGGCACGCTGTAAAGCCCCGTAAATAAGCTCATCAATCCCAAATCCGCCATGATGCGCCAATGGGCGGGTTGCATGACAAAAGTCGCAAAGTCCATGAGGGGCGCTGGAGGCAAGCCGCGTGATGCGAAGTACAAATCAATCGCAAATACGCTCATGCCCAATGCGCCCAGCGGAACTAAGCCCAACGCATTTTTTCTTCGGCTCAAGCCTTCGCATAGCAAGGCCCCAATACCCACCCCGACAGAAAAAACCACCAAGAGCAAAGAAGCTACCTGCGCATTGCCATGCAAAACCTCTTTAGCAAAGGCGGGGAACTGGCTTAAAAACACAGCACCAAAAAACCACATCCAGCTGATGGCCAGCAAAGAGCGAAACACCATGGGGTCGAGCCGCGCCATCTGGATGTTTTTCAAGGTTTGAGAAAAAGGGTTCCAATCCAGGCGCAAATCGGGCGCTGTGGCCGGGTAAATCGGAATTCGACCGGCAGCGATTCTCCCGAGAACAGCAAAGAGGACACAGGCAACTGCCACCACCGCGGGGCCCACTTCAGGAATGGCCACCAACACGCCGCCCACCATATTGCCAAGCAAGATAGCAACAAAGGTTCCCATCTCCACCATGCCATTGCCCCCGACCAGTTCTTGGTCGCTTAAGGCGTCTGGAAGATAGGCAAATTTAGCCGGGCCAAACAAGGTGGAATGGCAACCCATCAAAAAAGTGCAAAGCAGCAAGATGGCCGCATTGCCCTGCATAAACCCAATGGTTGCCAAGGCCATGATGGCAATTTCTAGATTTTTGACAAGCCGCATGAGCCGCGCTTTGTCCCATTTGTCAGCCAGTTGCCCGCTGCTGGCAGAAAAAAGGACATAGGGCAGGATAAAGAGAGCGCCGATCACCAAACCAGCCAGCGAAGGCGGCAGCCAATCGACAGACAGTTGGTAAGTCACCATCACGGTGAATGCAAATTTAAATACGTTGTCGTTGGCCGCGCCGCTAAATTGCGTCCAAAAAAATGGAGCAAAGCGCTGCTGTAAAAGCAAAGCGAATTGTCCCGAAGGCGCACTGGGATCACTAGTCTGCGTCGTTTTCATACCAATCGTTCTCCTGTTTGTAAGCGCCAAAGGGCCGCATACCCCCCATTGAGGGCGACCAAGGCCTCATGCGTTCCGCTCTCCACAATCTGCCCAGCTTCCATCAAATGAATGCAATCGGCCTGGCGTACGGTCGAGAGTCGGTGGGCAATGACAATCGTAGTGCGGTTGCGTGACACCACGTCCAAAGAACGTTGAATCGCAGCTTCCGTTTCATTGTCAACCGCACTCGTAGCCTCATCCAAAATCAAAATCGGAGGGTTTTTCAGAATGGCACGGGCAAGCGCCAAGCGCTGACGCTGGCCACCCGAGAGCTTTTGCCCCCGCTCGCCGATGCGGGTGGCAAAACCCAAAGGCAGCTTCACAATAAATTCGGTGGATTCGGACGCGCGGGCTGCGTCTGCAATTGCCGCCTCGCTTGCGTTGTCTGAGCCGTAAGCAATGTTCTCTGCCACCGTGCCATCGGTCAAAAAAGAATCTTGCGCCACGTAGCCTATACAGCGGCGCAGGTCTTGCAAGTTCAAAGCGTCGATGGCTTGGCCGTCTAACAAAATTCGCCCTTGTTGGGGTGCATAAAAGCGCAACAAGAGTTTGACCAAGGTGGACTTTCCTGAACCCGTGGATCCCACAAATGCGGTGGTTTTCCCTGCGGCCAAGGTGAGGTTAATCCCTTGAACGGTAGGGGCATCCGGGTCGGTGCTGTCATAGGAAAAGCCGACGTTTTCAAAACGCAACTCCCCTTGAATTTTCGTTTTGTCAAAGTGCTGGCCTTCGTATGCAATGGTGATGGGCGTTCCCAAAAGTTGCATAGCGCGGTCAATGGCGGCCATCGAGCGTTGGTACATGTCGGCCACATCGGCCAAGCCGGTCATGGGCCACAACAAACGTTGGGTTAGAAACACCAACACCGAATACGCACCCACCGCCAATTCACCGTGCAGGGTCAGCCACCCGCCGTAGAGCAAAGTGGCGGTAAACCCGCTCAAAATCGCCATGCGAATCACAGGCGTGATGGCTGAACTGACCCGAATGGCTTTGGAGTTTGCGCTGCGGTAGCGGTTGCTTGCCTGCCCAATGTGCGCGGCTTCAAACGCTTCGGTAGCAAATGCTTTGATGGTTGCCAAGCCCAGCAGGTTGTTGTTCAAACGCGCACCCACATCACCTGCCGCCTCGCGCACTTCCGCATAGCGCGGGGCCAAGCGCTTTTGAAACCAAAATGCACCAGACAAAATCACCGGAACCGGCAAGAGCGCGATCAAGGCAATGCCGGGTTGAAGCGCAAAAAACACGGCGCTGATCATCAGGGAAGAACAAAACACCTGGATGATTTGGTTGGCCCCGCCGTTCAAGAAACGCTCCATTTGGTTGATGTCATCGTTCAAAATCGCCATCAAATTTCCGGTGCGCTGGTTTTCAAAATACGCCATGTCCAATTTTTGAACGTGGCCGTAAGTGTCCAAACGCAAATCGTGCTGAATGTCTTGCGCCAGTTGGCGCCACTTCACCTCATAGAGGTACTGAAACAGCGATTCGCCCCCCCAGATCACCACGTTCAATGCGCCCAGCGCCAACAACTGGTGCCAGGTACTGGTAATGCCGAAGGAGCCCAAGACATTGCGGGCTAAAAAACTCTGGTCTCCCTTGATCACCACATCAACCGCTGCGCCGATCAATACCTCGGGCAAGATGTCAAAAAACTTATTGAGCACCGAATACAGGGCCGCAATACGGAAATCACGGCGGTAGGCGCTGGCGTAGCTGAGAAGTTTTTTGAGGGGATGCATCGTGAATAAAAAATGGGTGGTCTGTGTGACAAGGATTGTCACGCATACCACCCACTTTACGTTCGAGCCCCGCTACAGGACTGCTTTGGTCAAAAACCGAAAGGAATTACCCCCGCAATTTCGCCGCCATCTGCGCAACCCGTGCGCCATAGGCCTTCGCCGTATCCAAGTCGCCTTGGGGAATGTCAGCAGCGGGACTGGTAGGTCCCACCTGGGCCATCAGGCCAGAGGAAGAACCGAGACGGTTGACCGTGCCATCGTTAGGAATGGCTTGGCCCACCCAGACCATGCCGAGTTGCATGGACAAGGTGATGAAGTACTGCAGCGTAGAGAGCTTGTCGCCGCTCAAATTCGCGGAGATGGTGAAACCACCGGCCACTTTGTCTTTCCATGCGCCACTCATCCATTGCTTGGACGATGCGTCGGCAAACTTCTTGAACTGCCATGACACCGAGCCCATGTATGTGGGTGAGCCCATCACAATCGCGTCGGCAGCGTCTAAAGCAGCCCAATCCGATTCGGTGATATTGCCGCCGGCATCAATCGCGATGAGTTGGGCGTTGGCGCCCTCTGCAACCGATTGCGCCAAGCGCTGGGTGTGGCCGTAGCCAGAATGGTAAATAACAACAGATTGGGTCATGAAAACTCCGGGGTAAAAAATGGGGATGAATTAAGATTTGCGCGCGTCAAGGCTGATACGGCCTGCGCCAAATGCGGTAAGTGCCAACAAGCCGCCAGCAATCGCGATGTTTTTCATGAACATGATTTGTTGCATCTGCATGGCTTCAGGCGCGGCGTTCCAAAATGCATGGAAAAACACGCCGGCAACCACGGTGAAAACCGCCATCAGCAAAGCCGCCCAACGGGTTTGGAAACCGAACAAGAGTGCCAAAGCACCGACCACTTCAACGACCACGGCAATGGCTGCGCCGAGTTCGGGCATAGGCAATCCCACTGAGCTGATGTAGCCGACGGTGCCCGCAAAGCCGGCTATTTTTGCGATACCTGCAGGTAAAAACAGCGCAGCCATCAAGACACGGGCGATCAGCGCAAACAGGTTTTGGGATTTATCAAACATGGTTTTCTTTCTTCGGGGGTTAAAAATCAAGGGGCGAGATCAAAGACCAAGACTTCAGCGTCTTGGCCTTGTGAAAAAGTGAGTTGTGTTTCATCTTCAATCAACAAAGCGTCACCGGCTGTGATCGCAAGGCCATTGACACACAGCGCTCCGCGGACAACTTGGACATAGGCTTTGCGATGGGCATCAAGGCTAAGACTTGCGGTTTGGTCGGCATCGAAAAGACCGCTGTACATGCGGGCATCGGCGTGGATCAATACTGCGCCTTGGTCACCCGTAGGCGAAGCGACCAAGCGCAAGGCGCCAGATTTTTCGGGTGCCGTAAAGGTTTTTTGCTCGTAGCTGGGTTCGATGCCGCGCACATTGGGCTCAATCCAAATTTGGAGAAAGTGCGTTTGCGCACCTTGTGCATGGTTGAACTCGCTGTGCTGAACGCCGCTGCCTGCGCTCATGCGCTGAACGTCCCCAGGCGGAATCCCTTTGACATTGCCCATGCTGTCTTTGTGGGCCAATTCGCCCGACAAGACATAGCTGATGATTTCCATATCACGGTGGCCGTGGGTGCCAAAGCCGGTACCCGGGGCGATGCGGTCTTCATTGACCACCCGCAAATTGCCCCAGCCCATGAATTGGGGGTCGTAATAGCCCGCAAATGAGAAGCTGTGGAAGGATTTGAGCCAGCCGTGGTCGGCGAAGCCGCGTTCAGAGGAGGTGCGTAAGGTCAACATGGGTAGGAATGTAGCCTGTAAAGAAAAACAAACACCCCTTGGAAATTGATGGCATCATTCAATTTAATTCAACTCAAATGCTTTTCTCATGCAATCTGCCCAAGAACTGTTAACCCCCGAGACCTTCGCCATGCTTCAAACCATCGAAGCCACGGGCAGTTTTGCAGGTGCGGCTCGGAACTTGGGCTTGGTTCCCAGTACCTTGACCTACCGCATCCGGCAACTGGAGGACGCCTTAGACGTTTTGCTGTACGACCGCAGTTCCCGACAGGCCAAACCCACGGAAGCCGGTGCGGAATTGTTGCGCGAAGGCAAACGCTTGCTGCAAGACATTGACGCCGTGGCCAACCGGGTTAAGCGGGTCGCCACAGGCTGGGAATCGCAATTCACCGTGGCCGTTGACGCGATCATTTCCCGAGCAACGGTCTTGGAGTTGTGCGAGAGTTTTTTCCAGCAAGCCACGCCAACCCGGCTGCGACTGCGCGAAGAAACGCTCTCAGGAACATTTGAAGCCCTGACCTTGGGGCAAGCCGATTTGGCCATCGGCGTAGGTGCCGATGCCTCTGCCCATGCGGGCGTGCATGTCAAACCCATTGGCACTGCGGCCTTTGTGTATGCCGTTGCGCCCCACCACCCCTTGGCACAAGCCCCTGAGCCTTTGAGTGACAGCACCTTGCAGCAGCACCGCGCGGTGGCTGTGTCGGATTCGGTGCAACGGGGCGTGGGTATGACCTTGGGTTTGCTGCACGGACAAGACGTATTCACGGTCGGCAGCATGCAGGCCAAGCTCGAGGCCCAGTTGCGCGGATTAGGCGGGGGCAACCTGCCCTTGGCGATGGCTGCCCCTTACATCAGCGCCGGGCACTTGGTCGTC
>JAIPDD010000090.1 GCA_021737875.1 Sulfuritalea sp. | reverse complement strand
ACGCAGATGTACTCCAATAGGTCTGCAGCGTCTGGGCCATCCACATCAAACTCGGCAAAGTGGGAGACGTTGATCATGCCCACGTCTTCGGCCATTTTCAAATGTTCGGCGTTAGACACGCGCCAGAAATGGCGGTTGTCCCATTCGTTGGCGCGCACGGGAACTTTATCGCCATAGACCTCGAACAAATGCTCGTTGCTGGCGTAGCCATGGGCACGCTCCCAACCGCTGAGTTCCATAAAGTAAGCGCCCAAGGCCTTTTCGCGTTCGTAAAACGGGCTCTTGAAGATACCGCGTCCAGCGCTGTAGGGCTCGCGGGTGTGCACCGGCGGGTTGTAAATTTTGAAAGCGCCCTCGTAGCAGCGGTCGTGGATGTATTTCTCATCCTGCTGAAACGGGTAGTAACGCGCCACGTCAATGCGGCTGTGGTCCAAGTGCGTATGGCCATCGGTCATCCAATCGGCCAGCAGTTTTCCTACGCCCGGTCCGTCTTTGACCCACACCGCCTCGGCGTACCAAAGTCCGCGCACTTTGGATGATTCACCAATCGAAGGGTTTCCGTCCGTCGTTACTTGCAACAAACCATTGAAGGAATATTTATCGTCGTAACCCAACTCGGCCAAGATCGGCGTGAGCTCCATCGCCCGCTCCAGCGGCGCCATGATTTGCTCAAGTTCTAAGTCGCGCTGCGAAGGCGACAAGCGCGCTTGCTCTTTCTCCAACAAATCGCGCGGGTGGCACATGCGTGGATTTTTTTCTTCGTAATAGCCCCATTCGATCTGACCGCCTTCAGGCGTTTTCGGATCCCCGGTATCGCGCAGATAGGCCGAGTTGCCTTGGTCACGCAGCAAGGGGTAACCAATGTCTTTGCCCGTACCCGCAAACTCCAGGTAGGGTTTGAAAAACGTGAGCGGGTGGTCCACCGGCATGATGGGCAAATCTTCGCCCGCCATACCTGCAATCAAACGGCCCCATAAACCGGCGCTCACCACCACGTAATCTGCAGCGATATAGCCTTTGGTGGTTTCAACGCCCTGAATACGGCCGTTTTCAATGCGCAAGCCGGTACATGCTGTATTGGCAAAAGAAAGCAGCTTGCCCGTGGCCACCGCCGCATCTACCAACTCGCCTGCCACCATTTGCGAACGGGGTTTTACCAAGCCCGCATCGGGGTCCCACAAGGCCCCTTGAATCATGTCTTCTTCCAACAATGGGAACTTGGCTTTGGCCTCTGCGGGCGTGATCATCTCCACCCGGTTGCCAAAGGCTTTGCCTGAGGCCACACGGCGCTTGAGCTCAACCATGCGCTCATCGTCACCCACCCGCGCCACCTCGATACCGCCGATGCGCTCATAGCGGCCCATCTTGTCGTAAAAATCGATGCTGTACTTCGTCGTGAAAATCGTCATCTGATCGTGCATCGTATTGAAGCAAAAATCAGACGCATGGGCGGTAGAACCAACGTCGGTGGGAATCGCAGATTTGTCGATCCCGACAATGTTGTCCCAGCCGCGTTCGATCAAGTGGTGCACCACCGACGCGCCGACGATGCCGCCTTGGCCAATGATGACAACTTTGGCGCGTTCAGGAAATTTGGCCATTTGCGGGAGCTCCTAGGGGTAATGGAAGTAGGTCTTTTTCAGACCGAACAAAGTGTATTTGGGCCCTGTGCGGGCTAAGCTTCAATTGCGACTGTGGATTATAGAAATGCGTCACGACGAACTGGGGAGTCGCGTCAACAGGTGCTGTGTTTGGGGTAAGCGAATCAGTGGCCGTCAATCAGTTTTTAGAAAAAATAACTGCAATCGGCAACACGCCTATTTAGAGCAAACAGCTTCTTGTTTTCCCAGAAAGTCCAAAGTCACGACCATTACTCTGAGATGCAGCACGGCGCCCTCAAGCATCCTTGGGGTCTTAATGAATGTACTTTCAGCAACACAAGTCCATCAAGAACTTGTGTGCATGTAATTGGTTTTGCAGTTTTAGCGGTAAGTAAGAACGATGGACTGTCCGCGCAGAATGTGCTTAGGGTAAGAGAACGATTGAACCCGTAGTTTGACGGCTCTCTAGAGCACTGTGGGCGAGAGCTGCTGCTTGCAATGGGTAAGTGTACGAAGGAACGCTTTGAATCTTCCCACCAAGCACCATACCAAAAAGCTCATCGGCCATGGAAAGCATATGGGCGCGGGGCATGATGTAGTGCATCATGGCCGGGCGCGTGAGCCACAAAGAGCCTTTCATCGCAAGTTGCATCGTATCAATGACTACAGGACCAGACGATGTTCCATTGCTCACCAAGGTGCCTCGTGGGCGTAAGCAGTTGAGCGAAGCGTCCAATGTATCCTTACCCACCGAGTCATAAACAACTGCCACCCCTTGCCCGTTGGTAAGTTCTTTGACACGGTCCACAATGTTTTCCCGGCTCGTCACAATCGTATGGGTGCACCCATGGGCCAAGGCAATAGCGGCTTTTTCATCTGTACTGACAGTTCCAATCATATTGACGCCTAAGGCGCGAGCCCACTGACAGGCAATCAGGCCAACGCCGCCAGCAGCGGCGTGGTACAAAATAGTTTCACCGCCTTGCAGCGGAAAAACTTGGCGAAAAAGATATTGTGCAGTCATACCTTTCATCATCAGGCAAGCGGCGCTTTGGTCACTGATGCCCTCAGGCAGCGGAATGAGAACTTGGGCCGGCATCAGACGCACATCGCTGTAAGCCCCTTGAGGTCCAATGAGGTAACCGACTCTGTCACCTACGGCTACGCAGTCCACGCCCTCGCCAACAGCCTCAACCACGCCCACAGCATCTGAGCCTAGACCACTAGGCAACGGCGTAGGGTACAAACCAGTCCTAAAGTAAATATCGATGAAGTTAACTGCGATTGCGTGGTGGCGGACTCGCGCCTGGCCTGGACCTGGTTTACCAACCTCGGTCTTTTCCAATCTGAGAACTTCGGGGCCGCCAACACGGTCAAAAACAATAGCTTGTGACATAAAAATGATGTCTTAAGCGGCCTTGCGCAGGTAGCCCTGGCGGCCTGCGATAGGGTTAGGAGCAAAACCATTTTGCGCCAAGGTCTCTTCCACACTATCGTAAAAAACGCCGATTTTGCAAATTTCTTTGGCCTCTTTGCCATCGGCTACCGGGCGCCCAAACTCCTTGGCAATGCGCACCAGTTGCTCAATTTGGCGAACCGTACTCATCTTGGATTTTCTGTCCTGCATCCATAAGTTATCTTCAATTCCTGTACGTACATGCAATCCCATTGCGATGCCCATCATGTTGATGGGTAACACGTTACGCATAGAACTTTCAACGGTAAGCATCGCACCGTCAGGCGTGGCCCGCAAAAAATTCGCTAAGTTGTAAATATGGGGTGCATCCATGCCACCGCTGATAGCCACCCAATTCATGACCAACGGGCCTTTGTAAACGCCGCGTCGGATCATGCGCTCGACCGACTCAAAGCTATTGATGTTGTAAAACTGAAATGCACTTTGAATGCCCGCATCACTTAGACGGCGTATATGCTCTTCGGCCCAGGTCGGTCCGGCGGGCACAATCATTTCTTTGTAAGCCATATTGATTTGCGGGTCCGCCATGGAGGTCCCGGCATAGTCGTCTATGTCCATGTGTTCCAGAACATTCATTTGCGAAGTGTTGACCGTAACGGTCACTTGGTCGGGCTTAGGGTCCAACTCGGCCAACATGTGACGCGTGTCGTCAGAAAGCCATTTGGCAGCTGCGCCTTCGGTTTCGGGTGCAAAGGAAATCGATCCACCTACCTGTATCAACATATCTGGTACAGCGGCACGCACGCCAGCAATGAGATCATTGAATTTGGACAAACGTTTACTGCCTTTGCCGTCAAGCTCACGCACATGCAAATGCAACACGCTGGCGCCTGCGTTGTAGCAGTCCACAGCTTTTTGAATCTGCTCTTGCATTGTGACCGGAATATCCTCAGGAAAGTCAGAGGGAACCCATTCGGGGCCATAGGGGGCAGCAGTGATAACCAGTTTTTGCTGGTTTTCAGGAAAGAGCGAGCCATCAAGGAAGTTCATTCAAATTATCTTTCGTGAAATGCGTTCAATGCATGAAAAGGTGAGTTCGGCCGTTGTAGTCGCCTAAAAAGGGGCGTCGCCTTGGATGCCGGCCCGCTCCATCTTGCGAATGCATGGCGGGTAGTCCATAACGGCGTAGTGTTGGGTGCTACGGTTGTCCCAAATAGCAACACTATTGGGTTGCCAGCGCCAACGTACTTGGTATTCAGGCATATACGCTTGCATCAGAAGGTAACGAAGCAAGTCGGAACCGCCAGGATTAAAGTCCTGCCCGTATCGAATATTGGCAGGGGTATGAAAATTGGTGAAGTGTGTAGTAAAGCCGTTCACAAACAGAACTTTTTCGCCAGTCTTTGGATGGGTACGCACTACCGGATGCTCCGCGTCTGGAAATTGCGCTCGTAAAGCAAGCCGTTTTTCGATGGGCATGGCCGCACCGAAAGTGGACTCTATGCTGTGGCGCGCTCGCAAAGGCGCAATGGTTTCTTTTACATGCACCGGTAATTTTTCATATGCCAAGGACATATTGGCCCACATGGTGTCACCACCAACTGGCGGGCATTCGATGCAACGCAATACGCAGCCCATGGGGGGAGCTTCTCGCCAAGTAGCATCCGTATGCCAAGCGTTTTCGTAGCGATCCACTACCTGATCGGGCGACTTGTAGATGCGAACCAGGCCTGGATGATCCGGATCACTGCCGGCCACTGGGTGATCCTCGAGGTTTCCAAAGCGGCTGGCAAAGGCCACGTGCTCTGCGCGTGTGAGCTCTTGGTCGCGCAAGAACAAAACCTTATATTCCAGCAGAAGTGCCTCAAGTGAATCGAACAAACCTGCATCATGGACGGCCTCTGCCAGTTGAACACCGCTGATCTCCGCCCCCAGCGCGCAGGTGAGGGGATGCACTTGTAACTTATTGGCGCTGCGCACTTTAGGTTGTGACATAGCGTTCGGTCTTAATCAAGCTTAATGTTAAAGGCCTTAACGATCGCCGCGTTACGGTCATATTCTGTGCGTACGGATTGCGCCAGTTGCGCAGCAGAAAGCGAAGTGTTGGGTTCAAAACCTGCTTGCGTGAAGCGCTCTTGCACTTTGGGGTTGGCTGCAGCTTTCAATATGGCGGTGTTGATTTTTTCGGCCAAAGCATCCGGCGTCTTGGCACTGGCCACCACACCAAGCCAATTGCTGAAGTCAAAATCGGGGTAACCCAGTTCGGCAAGGGTGGGAACTTGGGGCAAGTGGGCAGAGCGTGTTTTGGTAGCAACTGCATAGACTTTTAATTTGCCAGATTTTTGAAATGGCAGACTGGTGACGATTCCGTCAAACATCAGCGTCACATTTCCGCCCATTAACTGCATCAAGGCTGGTGGGGAGCCCGGAAAGGGCACATGAATCAGGTCTACGCCCAGTTTTTGATTCAAAATCACACCGGCGTAATGTGAAGCAGTGCCAGTGCTGTAGGAAGCAAAACTGTATTTTCCAGGGTTGGCTTTCAGGTAGGTGATCAGTTCTGCGAAGTCTTTGGCTGGCAATCCAGGTGCACCAGTCAAGACCATACTCGCGCGCGCAACAGTGGCAATTGGCCGTACATCTTTGAGCGGGTCAAAACTGGTTTTCATAACGTGCGGTATTTCAGTCAGTATGTTGCTTGCAGTAACCATGACAGTCTGCCCGTCGGCAGGAGTGGCCAACATAGCCTGTACTCCAATGGCGCCACCAGCGCCTGGTTTATTTTCAACAATGACGGCCTGACCAATATCTGCAGCAATTTGGTCGGCCAAGATGCGCGCCACCACATCCATGGTGCCGCCGGCAGGCGCAGGAACAATCATTTTGACCGGCTTGTCCGTCCAGGCAGCTGCCCAGGTAGTGGCGGTTAGTGCAACTACAGCAAGCAAAAGACGGTTAACGCAGGTGCGTGGGAAATGCAATTTCATATGAGCTCCTCTAAGTTTTATGTTCCACCTAGGACCGCTCAGTGCGGCCAATTGGTGAAAGCAAAGAATACTAATCAAGGCCGCAGTTTGATTTATATTATGGGACATTCCATATCTATTTCGGGACATTCATGACTCGTTCTATCGAAGTGATCCGTAGCGCCAGCCTGAGCGGTTATATCGAGCTAGCTCGAGGACTAGGCCTAGATCCGTCGCGCATGATGCGAGATGCCGGCTTGAGTGTGCGCTGTTTGGACGACCCAGAGATGCCCATCAGTGTAAAAGCAGTGCGCCAATTGCTAGAGGATAGCGCTCAAGAGGCTGGCGTAGAAGATTTTGGCTTGCAACTGGCGAGAGGTCGTCGCCTTTCAAATTTGGGGCCCATTGGCTTGGTCTTGCGCGATGAACCGACAGCTCGGCAGGCACTGGACACCTTGAGCCGCTACCTGAGATTACTTAACACCTCGTTGCTAACTAACATAGAAGAAAGTGGCGATACAGTGATCATCCGAGAGCAAATCCTTCTAGAAAGCGCAGGTAGTGTGCGACAGTCGATGGAATTGGCGGTTGGGGTGATGTACCGTATTTTGATGGAGCTGCTCGGCCCACAGTGGCGTGCCCGTAAAGTGTGTTTTACCCACCGACAACCCAAGCAATTGGCATCGCATCGCGCTGTTTTTATGACCACGCTGGAATTTAACAGCGACTTCAATGGCATTGTCTGCGCTGCCGAAGATTTGCAAAAGGCCTTACCCCAAGAAACTTCGGGAATTTCAAACTTTGCTAGACAGTTTCTAGACCAAGCACTTTCTCGCTCGCAAAAGCAGACTCTAGCCAGTACACGGCAACTCATTAGCGCTTTGCTGCCTGGTGGGAGATGCACCGCAGAACAAGTCGCTCAACATTTGGGCATCGACCGGCGCACCTTGCACCGCCATTTGCAAGTCGATGGCGAAACGTTTTTATCGCTTGTAAACAACATAAGGGCTGAATTTGCGCTGCGGCAGATCCGCGATAGCGATCGATCACTTACAGAACTAGCGCAATTGCTTGGATTCTCTGGAGCAAGTGCGCTGGCATTTTGGTTTCGCCGAAAGTTTGGATGTACTGTTTTACAGATGCGCGCTGAATACGTGGTACCTCAAAAATTGGACTAAGAAAACCCTTCGTAAGTTCGCCTAACGAAGGCATTTCATTAGACGCGACACTAACCGATGCGGATAGCTTTGGACGTGAACGAAAATTAATTCAGTTCGCAGTTTCATTCACATATACAACTATCTGCGGTCATCGTATGAATTGATGTCATGAACATGGTTAAGACACGTTCATGGCCATGTGCTGAAGTCGATTTTCAAACAGATAATCCAACATGGCTAGACATAATCCTCTCCCTACCTTCACTCTGAGGGACGTCATTCAACAACTTGACAACGCAAATACATCGCGTTTGTAGCTGTTCAAAAACTCAATGCGAACCCGCAAAAGCCAGCATATGAAATGCAGCATGCGCAGGTTCATACACATAGTCCGTGCCCACGGGGCAGGCGCGACGCGCCAAGCAGCCCGCTTGCATACAGTCTTGCCCTTGCGGGCTGTGCAGATGCGTTGCGCAGGCATCGAGCTGGTAGCCTTTCGCGTCAAACGCCTGAACCGGACAGGCCTGTAAACAAGGCTGGCCGGAGCAATTCACACACACATCTGCGCCAGCTGAAGCAACGCCAGAACTTAAAGTTAAAAAAGGCGCATCGTCCGGCGACACTGCGGGCAAGGCCAGCGCAAATCGGTAGGCGTGCCACAGTCCATAGGTGGGATGTAGGCGCAGCATCAAGGGGCTGGTATCTAGGGTTTCAGCGCGAGCGGCCCATTGCTGAAAGGGCCAATAGGGAGGGCCCTCAAAAGGGAAAAGCGCCAAGCCGCCCCAACTCTCTGCCAGTTCTTCGGCTATTGCCCTGCTCCATCGGTCTAAGGGGTCTGGCAAACCGTCGGCGTAAAAAGACGACGCAGAAAACGCAGGCCATAGGCTAGAGCCTACTGCGCCGACCATCCACACCACGGCGGCAGTTTTGCCATTTGCAAGCATGGGTAATGCATCTGCGGCCTGCGGCTCCCACGCGCCGCGCAAGTGCAAACCATGGCCACCTAGAACATCCGCGATCAGTGCACGAGAAGGCGCGTTCATGGAGCGAGCAATTTACAGCGCCTTGGTGCGCGGTGGGCCGGAGGCGGTTGCGGTGACGACGGCTTCAAAGAACACATTGCCGTCAATGTCGTTGTTGACGCTGTTATCGCTTTGGCTAAAGACCACCTCGGCGTGGGCAGCGCCCGCGTCCATTGCGCGGGTGTAGGCTTCTTTGCCTGCCAGTTCTTTGGCGTGGGCTATCGCGCTGGCATAGTCTGGGAAATCAACGGGCCCAAGGGCTGTAAATATTTTGAAAGTGCCGCGCACCGGTTGGGTCACGGTTAGGTGAACGCGCTGAGACACTTCGCCCAGCACTGCGCCAATGGCGTTGGCAACTTCAGCAAACGGCGGCAAACGCAGTGTGACTCCCAGCCCTTTTGCCACGGCAGGGTAATAACTTGCCGCCGGTGCGCCTACGCCGACCAAGGGCATGGTGGGC
>JAIPDD010000006.1 GCA_021737875.1 Sulfuritalea sp. | reverse complement strand
AAAATAACTCAAAACGCGATGGAGTCCAAAACCGCAATCAACAAACCATTAAAGACTTAGAGCAGACGCGAAACTGACCAAACACCGCAAACCTGCTTTACCTAAATTTAGGCAAAGCTAAATCATTATGCGCTACTTTGCCCTAAGGCAAGCAATTTATTTCGTCAATTCCCGCGAAATTCCATCAAAACCGTTTGTTTTGTGCTAATCGTGCTGCCCACAAAGTAGGCAATCGGCTTACCAATTGGACTCGCGTTCGGGCGAGGCGCTGATTTTGTGGGTGCTTAAATCGGCGCCATCGAACTCTTCTTCTTGGCTCATGCGCAAACCCATGGTTACTTTCAGCAAGCCATACACCGCAAACCCGCTGGCCAAAGCCCAGGCCACGCCCATAGCGGTTCCCATAATTTGCGCCGAAAGCGAAACGCCGCCCAAACCACCCAAGGCCTGGGACCCAAAAATTCCTGCGGCAATGCCGCCCCAGGTTCCGCACAAGCCATGCAAAGGCCACACGCCCAATACGTCATCGATCTTCCACTTGTTTTGTGTGAGCGTGAACATCACCACAAAAATCGCACCGGCTATGCCACCCACCACCAACGCGCCCATGGGGTGCATCAAGTCAGAGCCCGCACACACCGCCACCAAGCCAGCCAAGGGGCCGTTGTGTAAAAAGCCAGGGTCGTTTTTGCCTAAAACAAGGGCCACCAAGGTTCCGCCCACCATCGCCATCAGCGAATTCACCGCCACCAAGCCTGAAATTTTGTCCAGGGTTTGTGCGCTCATCACATTGAAACCAAACCAACCCACCGTCAAAATCCACGCGCCCAGCGCCAAAAAGGGAATGCTCGAGGGCGGATGGGCGGACACCGCGCCGTCTTTGCGGTAACGGTTGCTACGCGCTCCGAGCAAAATCACCGCGCCCAACGCAATCCAACCGCCCACAGCGTGCACCACGACACTGCCCGCAAAATCATGAAACTCATGGCCTGTTTGGGCCTTGAGCCAAGCCTGCACCCCAAAGTGCTGGTTCCAAGCGATGCCCTCAAAAAAAGGATAAATCACGCCCACGATCACGGCGGTGGCAACCAACTGCGGCCAAAACTTCGCCCGCTCGGCGATACCGCCCGAAATAATCGCAGGAATGGCCGCGGCAAACGTCAATAAAAAAAAGAACTTCACCAAGGCGTAACCGCTTTGCGCGGCCAGCTGCTCGGCCCCAACAAAGAAGTGGGTTCCGTAGGCCACGCTGTAGCCCACCCCAAAGTACACCACCGTTGAAACCGAGAAGTCCGCCAAGATCTTCACCAAGGCATTGACCTGGTTTTTACGGCGCACCGTTCCCAACTCCAAAAACGCGAACCCTGCGTGCATCGCCAGCACCATGACGGCGCCTAACAAGATAAACAAGGCATTCGCGCCCTGATTTAGTGCTTCCATGAGAATTTCCTTCGTGAATTGCCTTTATTTGGTGCAAATAAAGGGCTTTACCTATTTATGCACCGAAACCAAGCAATTCTCGCGCCAAAACGGGATGTTGTCGCCGCTGCGTGCGCGGCGCTGAACGCAACTTACTGCTTGGGGCAGGCCTGGCTGTGCAGCGCAGGCATGGCGTGGCAGTGCATCATTTGCATGGCTTCCTCGGGTGTGGCACTTAGCCACTGGGCGTATTGGTTTGGCGCCAAAACCACAGGGGTTCGCTTCTCATCCTCCGCTTTGTGGAACTGCTGCATCACCGGGTGCGCATCGGCGTTGACGGTGAGCATGGTGAAGCTGGTGACCCGTTCCCCTGTTGCGGGGTGGATCCAGGTATCCCAGAGGCTGGCAATCCCAAAAGGCTGGGGTAATGGCTCCTGAGAGGCGAGTTCAATCTTCCAGCGCTGGGCTTTTCCGCTGGCGTAATTGGGTTCAAAGAAGTGATCGACCAGTGCGATGGCGTACCGGCGCTGCCGCCACGCACTGCGGTAGCTTGGTTTCTCGGAGACGGTTTCAGCGCGTGCGTTGTAGGTATGGCGGCTGATTTTGTCGTCCTTGGCCCACGCAGGGATCAGCCCAAACCGCGCCAAGCCACTGGCCATGCGCGCGCTCGCGTGGCTTTGCACGACGATGGGCGCGAGAAAACCCGGATAAGCTTCTACGGGATAGTCTTGCTCCGGCAAGTCGATGCCAAAGTGGGCCTGAACCCATGGGCCGTTGCGTGTGGCTGTGAAGTTCGTGCACATGGCTTGCAGTACTGTTGATTTGTACAGTATTATAGTTTCTATGCAAGCCCCGTTAATTTCCACAGATTCTGCCCCCGCACTGATTCCTATCCTTTCCAGCCCGCTGTGGCTGGACGTTTGCAGCTGGCTGATGCCCGCCGGCTTTCCCTCGCCGGCAGCCGACCACACCCAAGAGCGCATTGATCTCAACAAGCAACTCATCCGCAACAAAGACGCGACCTACATCTTTCGCGTCAAAGGCGACTCGATGGTTGGCGTGGGTATTTACGAAGGCGACGCGCTCTTGGTCGACCGCAGCATGGACCCCAAGCACAACCATATTGTGGTGGCGCAGCTCAACAACGAATTCACCGTCAAGCGCCTGTACCGCCGTGGCGGCGTAGTCAAACTGGTGGCAGAAAACCCCATCTATCCGGCCCGACTCATCAAAGAGGAAGATGACTTTGTGGTGTGGGGCGTGGTGACCAACAATATTCACAAGCTGTGCTGATGCGGTATGAGCATGCCTGAGCACCAGATCGACGCCCAAAGCCTGGAAGCACTGCCACGCACGCCGGGGGTGTATATCTTCCAAGGCGAAGGCACGTTGCCTTTGTACATTGGCAAGAGCATCAACATTCGCAGCCGCGTCTTAACCCACCTTCGCACGCCCGAAGAGGCCCGCATGCTCGCACAAACACGGCGCATTGACTTTGTTGAAACGGCAGGCGAGATTGGCGCGTTGTTACTGGAGTCGCAGATGATCAAGGCGCAAAGCCCCTTGTTTAACCAACGCCTGCGCCGCGTACGTTCTTTGTGCTCGATCCGTTTGCGCCCGACCGACAGCGGCACCGTGCCTGACATTGTCGACAGCAAAGCGGTGAACTTAGGCGCAACGCACGGGCTTTATGGTTTGTTCTCCTCCCGCCACGCGGCGCAAGCCCAACTCAAAGCGCTGGCACAAGAGCGTCGGCTGTGCTTGTCTGTCTTGGGTTTAGAAAAAACGTCCGCACGGGATTGCTTTGGCCTCCAAATCAAAACCTGCTTAGGGGCGTGCGTAGGCCAAGAAGACCGCGCCAGCCACGACGAACGACTGCGCTTGGCGCTCCTGGAATCACAAGTCGAGGTGTGGCCCTTTGCGGGCGCGGTGGACTTGGTTGAAGCCAACGGTGATTGGGTACAAAAACACCGTATCAACAACTGGTGTTACCTCGGCACCCGGTGCTCTCAAACCAACAACACGCAGGCCCTTGGCGTGCACACGCCCCATGACTTTGATCTCGACAGCTACAAAATTTTGGTTCGTCCGATCCTGTTGGGCACGGTGAAGGTAGAGGCGGTTTTGGAATGACGGCGTCCCCGGCCTTGCCGCCTACGCCTGCGCCTTTGCAAATCGCCTTGGTGGACTGCAACAACTTCTACGTCAGCTGCGAGCGCGTCTTTCGCCCAGACCTTCGAACCACGCCGATGGTTGTGCTCTCTAACAACGATGGTTGCGTGGTCTCGCGCTCCAACGAGGCCAAGGCTTTGGGCATCCGCATGGGCCAGCCTTGGTTTGAGTGCAAAGCATTGGCACAAGAACACGGCATTCTTGCCCTGAGTTCGAACTACGCTTTGTACGCGGATCTCTCTAACCGGGTAATGTCGATTCTGTCGACCTATTCACCGTGCAACGAGGTGTACTCGATTGATGAGTGCTTTGTGGACCTGACCGGAACGCCCGCGCTCAAAGCCGTGAGTTACGCGATGCGCGAACGGGTGATAGCGTGGACAGGGATTCCGGTGTGCGTTGGCGTGGGCCCGACCAAGACGCTGGCCAAGTTGGCCAACCACATTGCCAAGAAGCACCCGCGCTCGCAAGGCGTTTTTAACTACAACGATTTAAGCGAAGAACAGCAGGCGAAGTTACTGCACCACATTGATGTTGCCGAAGTGTGGGGCATCGGTCGCAAAATTTCTGCCCGCTTAGGTGAACACGGCATCTTCACCGTGCAAGACCTGCGCACCGCGCACACGCCCACCTTGCGTGCCGAGTTTGGGGTGGTGCTTGAAAAAACACAACGCGAGTTGCAAGGGGTTGCATGTGTGGATTTACAAGACCGGGTTCCCGACAAAAAGCAAATCCTGTGCAGCCGCTCCTTTGGCCACACCGTCACCGAGCTTGCGGTTCTCAAAGATGCGATGAGCACCTTTGTCGCCAATGCCTGCGTCAAGTTGCGCGCGCAGGGTTCACAGGCCGCCTTGATTCATGTGTTTTTACATACCAACCGTTTTCGAAAAGACCAGCCCCAGTACAACCCTTCCCTTTCCGTGCCGCTGCCTCAGCCCACCAGCGACAGTTTGGTGGTGAGCCGGTGGGCCGATGTGCTGGTGTCGCGTTTGTTCAAGCCAGACTACGCCTACAAAAAAGCGGGAATCATGTTGGGTGAAATTACGCCCGCAGGGCAGTACCAAGCTGACTGGCTAGAACCAGCCCCAGCAACCGACACACGTTTGATGGCGGCGCTCGATGGGCTCAACGCGCGCTATGGCCGTGGCACGGTCAAGGTCTCAACGCAAGGCGGACACACGGGCTGGCAGATGCGCCAAGAGAGAAAATCTCCGAACTACACCACGCAGTGGGGAGCGCTAGTGCAAGTCGGCTAACACGCACGCGCCCTAGAACAATCGCTCTAGCACCATCGCAGGCGTGATGTCTTGCAAACACCGCGTGTGGCCGAGCGGACATACGCGGGCAAAGCAAGGGGCACAGTCCAAAGGGGGCAGGTAGTGCGGCGCGTTTTTCAACCAAATGGTTTGCGCCGCGTCGCTCAAAGGCGGCGTGTGCAAAGGACTGGACGACCCAAAGAGGGCCACCTGCGGTACGCCCAAGGCCGCTGCGATGTGCATCAAGCCCGAGTCATTGCTGACCATGGCGCGGGCATTGCCAATGACGCTGAAGGCTTGGTCGAGACGGGTTTTTCCTGACAGATCGCGGCAAGCATTAGGAGCGTCGGCGTTGGCCAAGCGGCGGATGGTTTCGCACACGGCGCTGTCTTTGTTGGATCCGAGCAAGACCACCGACTGGCCTGTCTTTTGGAAAATAGCACGCGCCAGCGCAGCAAAGTGTTCTGCCGGCCAGCGTTTGGCGGGGCCGTACTCTGCACCAGGCGCCATCACCCAGTAGCCCTGGCGCTTCAAACCCAAGGCCAAAAGCGCAGCACTGTCAGCAGCCCCATCGGGCACCAACATCGGCTTGTCGTGTGATACCGCAGCGTCCCCACTGAGCGCTGCGTAAAACGCGACCATGGGAGGGCGCTCGTGCTTCTTGGGGTTGGGCAAACGCTGTGTGAGCAGGGCCCAGCGCGCCTCGCCCAGATAACCCACGCGTTGAGGGATGCCCGCCCACCAAGGGACAAGCGCACTCTTCCATGAATTAGGGCACACCACGGCCCGGTCAAACTGACCACGCAACGTTTTCGCCAAGGCACGGCGCGCCGACCATTGCAAGCCCCCGTGGGCAAAAGGCAGTTCGATGGTGGCGCTGACATGGGGCATCACCCGGTACACCGGCGCCACCCACGGCAGCGCTGCGACGGTGATGCGTTCGCCACGGGCATGAAGGCGGCGCAGCAGGGGCTCGGTCATCACCGCGTCCCCAATCCATTGGGGCGCGATGAGCAGCGTGTTAATGGTGGCCGTCGAAATGCTCGCCGTCCTTGAGCTTATAGAGCGTGCCGCAGTAAGGACACGGGGCCTCGCCGCTGTGTGCCACATCCAGGTAGACCTTGGGATGGGTGTCCCAGATTTTCATGTGCGCCAAAGGGCTGGGGCAGTACACCCCGCCTTGGGCGTTCAGGTCTTTGGCCAATAAAGTGACAACAGATTTGCTCATAAGGATTCTCTTTTGCGTTTGCAGTACCGCTTTAAACCAAGGTCAGCCAATGGGCATATTTAGGATTGCGGCCGTTCACAATGTCAAAAAACGCACTTTGGATTTTTTCAGTGATCGGGCCGCGGGTACCGACATAGTGGTCTTTGCCTAAGGCGATGCGGTCCAGCTCACGAATAGGCGTCACCTCTGCGGCTGTTCCGGTAAAGAAGGCCTCGTCACAGATATACACCTCGTCGCGGGTGATGCGCTTTTGCACCAACTCCAGGCCCAAGTCTTTGCAAATATGCATGACGGTATTGCGCGTAATTCCGTTGAGCGCGCCGGCCGACAGGTCCGGCGTGTACACCACCCCATCTTTGATCACAAACAAATTCTCGCCCGCGCCTTCGGACACAAAGCCATTGGTGTCGAGCAGCATGGCCTCGTCATAGCCATCATCGGTGGCTTCCATATTGGCCAAAATAGAGTTGGTGTAATTGCTGACCGCCTTGGCCTGGGTCATGGTGATATTGACATGGTGGCGGGTGTAGCTGGAGACTTTCACGCGGATGCCGCGCTTCATTCCCTCTTCGCCGAGGTACGCGCCCCACGCCCAGGCAGCCACCATCAAATGAATCGTGTTGCCCTTGGGAGAGACGCCCAATTTTTTATCCCCAATCCATGTGAGCGGGCGCAAGTAGCAGCTCTCGAGTTTGTTTTCACGCACCACCGCTTTTTGCGCCTCTTGCACTTGCTCTTTGGTAAATGGAATGTTCATGCGCAAAATTTTGGCGCTATTGAACAGGCGCTCGGTATGCTCTGCCAGGCGAAAGATCGCGGTTCCTTTGGCGGTGTTGTAAGCACGTACGCCTTCAAACGCGCCACAACCGTAATGCAGGGTGTGGCTGAGCACATGAATCTTGGCGTCGCGCCATTCCACCATCTGGCCGTCCATCCAGATTTTTCCGTCGCGGTCAGACATGGAGGGAGGCATTGCGGTCATGGCAGAGAGTCCTTTAAGTGGATAAGCAGGAATTGCAGAAACAGTGATTTTACGGGGCGCTTGGGGACTCGGCTTCGGGCGGGCGCTCCAAGCTCCAGCTTTGGAGTTTTCCACCCCTAAACTCGCAGCGCACCACCGACTCGGAGCCATCTGTCCAACTGAAAATTTCGGGCTGTGTGTCGCTTGGGCTTTGCAAAATACCCAAAGAACGCGTCATCGCCACCACGTGTAAAAGTGTCACCCCGGGGCGCAGTTTGGCGTTGAGCATCACTGCGCTGTCCACATAGCCCTTGGGTCGTTTGGCTGCGCGCTGCAAAATTTGCAGCATGCGAGTGAAATGCAGCAAGAGCCACATCACCAACACACCCACCGCAAGCGCTACACCCTGCCAACCGTAGTGTCGGTAAGCGAAGACGGTCAGCGCCAGGCTCCCTAATGGAAGCGCAACTTGTTGGAATGAAGGCATTTGCATAGGTGGATTTTCGCAGGAGTCGCCTGACTTCAAAAAACCGTCGTCTGCGTTGGCTGAAAATCCAGCGTTACGCGCTACATTGGGAGCCATTCACCAACCCCATTGCTGCAACTTCCATCATCCTATGAGCCACCACAACCAACGCGTTTTGATCACCGCCGCTGCCGCGGGCATTGGGCGCGTCATGGCGCAAGCTTTCGTCCAAGCGGGGGCCCGGGTTTTTATTGGTGACGTAGACGCCCACGCGCTCGAGTCCACGCTGAGCGCCAACCCGTCGATGGCCGGCATGGTGTGTGATGTCACGGACGAAGCGCAGGTGGCTGCATTTTTCAAAGTCGGCACCGCCACGCTTGGCGGACTGGATATTGTGGTTTGCAACGCAGGTGTCGCAGGCCCGACGGCCGAGGTACAAGACATCACACTGGCGCAGTGGCGTCACTGTTTGGCCGTGAATTTGGATTCGGCTTTTTTATGCGCGCACTATGCCGCACCCCTTTTGCGCGCCCAAGGCAGCGGCTCCATCGTCAATATGTCCTCTACGGCGGGCTTGTATGGTTTTCCAAGGCGCTCGCCTTACGCTGCCGCAAAGTGGGCGCTGCGGGGGTTGACGCGCACCTTGGCGCAAGAGCTTGGGCCTGCGGGTGTGCGGGTGAACTGTATTTGCCCGGGCTCGGTGGCAGGCGAGCGCATTGACCGCGTGATTGCAGCAGAAGCCCTGAAAACCCAGCGCAGCGAAGCGGCCGTTCGCCAAGAAATGACGGCTGCGTCTTCGCTGAAAACTTTGATTGATCCCGAAGACATTGCCCAGCTGGTCTTGTTTATCACCTCGGCTGCTGGTGCCAAAATCTCAGGCCAAGAACTCGCTGTGGATGGTCACACCGAAACCTTGTGAGGTTTTTGCCGGCGCACTGCGGGCGCTTCCACGCGGTCCTCTTTGGGGCTGATATCAAAATGGGCGCGGTAGGAGCGTGAAAAATACGAGGCCGAGCTAAATCCGCATGCCACTGCGACCGCGGTCACGCCCATGCCGGTTTGCTGCAACAGTTCACGGGCACGCTCGAGCCGCAGCTGCATATAAAAACCCGAGGGGGTTGCGTCTAAGTATTTCTCAAACAAGCGCTCCAATTGTCTGCGCGTGATTCCGACCAGTCTGGCCAGGTCATCAATCGAAACAATGTCTTCGATGTGCGCTTGCATCAGCTCCATAGCCTGAATGGTTTTTTCGTTGTACACGCTGTGCCGCGGCGCCACCTCCATGCGCTGCTTCTGCGCCTGGTTTCGGATGCGTCCCAAAATAATCCAATCCGAAATTTCTGTGGCGAGTGCGCGGCCGTGCTGTTGCGCAATCAGCGCGAGCATCAGATCAATGCAAGAAATTCCACCAGCACAGCTAATGCATGCGTCATTGATTTCAAACAAAGCGGAACTGAGCGCAATGCGGGGATAGCGCTCTTGGAAAGCCGAGTGCGAACCCCAATGCATCGTGACGGGCGTATGTTGGGGCATTTTTTCAAAGACCCGGGCCTGCGCCAAAATGAAAGCGCCGCCATCGATGGCGCCCAAGGTCACGCCTTGGCCTTGCAATGCGCGCAACCAGCGACCCAGTGCAGGGCTAAAGTAATTGAGGGTGTTAAAGCCAGACAACACCAACACGGTTTTTACGTCTTTGGCTGAATCAAACGCGCCCTGAACCGGCAAGGCCATTCCATTGGTTGCAGTCACCGCGTGCCCATACAAGCTCAGCAGGCTCCAGCGGTAGGAATGGGGGCGAAAATGGTTGGCAACCCGCAACGGCTCGATCGCTGACATCAAGGCCAAATAGGAAAATTCGGGGAGCACCAAAAAATGGAAGTCTTGCGTTACGGCGGATTCTTGGGGTGACATGGCCAAAATTATGGGCCCCTTTTTTCCTTCGGCGCATTCCTTCAACGCAGCGTCGCTTTTGCACACATTCTCGCCAGCCCCCTCCTGCACGGCGGTGATAGCATTTCGAATGCCCATTTCACACACGCCAAGCCTTGGATACATTTGACTTTATCGTTGTAGGCGCAGGCTCTGCCGGCTGCGTTCTTGCGGACCGCTTGAGTGAAAGCGGAACCCAACGCGTCTTGGTTTTAGAGGCTGGTGGATCAGACCAACGGTTTTGGATCAAAGCGCCCATTGGCTATGGCATGTCGTTTTACAACGCGGCGGTGAATTGGAAATACACCACAGAACCCGTTCCGGGCTTGGGGCAGCGCACGTCCTATTGGCCCCGCGGCAAAGTGTGGGGGGGCTCGAGTTCGATCAACGCCATGGTCTATTGCCGCGGGTTGCCGACCGACTATGACGACTGGCATGGCGCGGGCAACCCGGGTTGGGCATGGCGTGATGTCCGGCCGGTGTTTGAGCGCTTTGAGCGCAAAGTTGGCGCAGATGGCGTTGCGCGCGGCAACGGCGCCTTGTTTGTTTCCAACCGTGAAGCGCAGTACCACCCCCTTAAAAATAACTTTCGTGATGCGGCGCGTCAATTGCAGCTTCCTCTTTCAAGCGACATCAATGGGGAAATGCCTGAGGGCTTGGGGGCCTACCCCATCACCACCAAAAACGGCTTGCGTTGCTCCAGTGCCGATGTTTTTTTGCGTCCGGCCTTGGCGCGAAAAAACGTAACGTTGCGAAGCCACGCCTTGGTGCACCGTATTCTTTTCAAAGACCAACGCGCCATTGGCGTGCAGTACAGCAGCGGCCCGGACAGCACCCTCGCCACGGTCTATGCTTCTGAAGAAATCGTATTGGCCGCCGGGGCCATCAACTCGCCCCAACTTTTGCAACTCTCTGGCATCGGCCCGGCTGCATTGCTACGCGAACACGGCATCCCCATCGTTTTTGCCAATGACGCGGTGGGCGCGGGACTGCAAGACCACCTGGGCATAAACTACACTTTTTCTTCCAAGGTGCCCACGCTCAACGGTGTCTTGGGCTCGTGGGCCGGGCGCATGCAGGCCGGTCTGCAGTTCCTCTTTGCGCGCAGCGGGCCTTTGAGTATTGGCGTGAACCAAATGGGCGGAATGGTTCGCACCGATGCCGCTTTGGCACGGCCCAATGTTCAACTCTATTTCAGCCCGATCAGTTATTCCGCATCGTTTGTCAATCAACGCCCCTTGCTGCGCCCAGATTCTTTTCCTGGCTTTATTCTCGGATTCAACCCTTGCAGGCCCCACAGCCAAGGACATGTGCGCATTCGTTCTTCCAACCCTTTGGAAGCCCCGAAGATCGAGCCCAACTACCTCGGCGATCCGCGTGACCTTGCCG
The DNA here is from genome assembly GCA_021737875.1 of Sulfuritalea sp. GTDB lineage: Bacteria > Pseudomonadota > Gammaproteobacteria > Burkholderiales > Burkholderiaceae_C > Allorhodoferax. The sequence continues at coordinate 30,396 of JAIPDD010000006.1, read as the reverse complement.
ATGTTTTAGCAGGCGCGCAGCTCATTGCCCGTTTGCAACAAACACCGGCCATGCAGGCCCTGATTGACGCGCCCAAAGACATTGACTTGGCAAGCGCAAGCCTGCAATCCATCGAGGACGATTTTCGCCAGCGCAGCGGGACGGTGTACCACCCCTGCGGCACCTGCGCGATGCGGCCCTTGGCTGGCGGTGGCGTGGTCGATGCGCAATTGCGGGTCTACGGCGTAGAGGGTCTGCGTGTTGCAGACGCATCGATCTTCCCCACCATTACTTCGGCCAACACCAATGCGCCCGCCATCCTGGTGGGCCACCAAGCGGCCCGTTTTATTCTTGCCCCTACTTAGACCCACTGCCATGCCAAAAATAACCAAGCTTGAAACTTTCTCCAATGAATTTGTGGGCTTTGTCAAGCTCACCACCGATGCCGGCCAAGTAGGCTGGGGGCAAACCTCCACCTACAACGCGGACATCACCGCAACGATTTTTCACCGGCAGGTGGCGCCTTGGGCCTTGGGTGCGGATGCACTCGATATCAACGCGCTACTCCAAACCATCCAAGAGCGCGAACACAAATACCCGGGCAGTTACCGTTGCCGCGCACTGGCGGGTTTGGATACCGCGCTGTGGGACCTGCGCGGAAAAATTGAGCGCAAGCCCGTCGTCGAACTTTTGGGCGGTCGGGCAAAACCACTGCGGGCTTACGCCTCCTCCATGAAGCGTGACATCAGCCCGGCGGATGAGGCAAACCGCTTGGTACGCTTGCGTGATACGCAAGGCTTTGATGCTTTCAAGTGGCGGGTTGCGGCCGAATGTGGGCGCGATGTCGATGAGTGGCCCGGGCGCACCGAGGAGGTGATTCCTGTGGTGGCCCGTGCACTGGGGCCAGGCGTTGCCAAACTGGTGGATGCCAACAGCGGGTTTTCTCCGGCGCGCGCCATCGCCGTCGGAAAAATACTCCAAGACGAAGGGATCAGCCACTTTGAGGAACCCTGCCCGTATTGGAATTTTGAAGAAACCAAGCAAGTGACGCAGGCGCTGGAATTGGATGTGACCGGTGGCGAGCAAGACTGGGACGTGCCCACCTGGCAACGCATGATGGACCAGGGCGTTGTCGATATTGTGCAACCCGATGTGATGTACATGGGTGGCTTAACGCGCACCCTTGAAGTGGCGCGCATGGCCGAGCGGGCCGGCTTGCCGTGTACGCCGCACAGCGCCAATCTCTCCTTGGTCACCATTTGCACCATGCATCTCTTAGGCGCCATTCCCAACGCAGGAAAGTACCTGGAGTTTTCGATCGAAGGGTCTGACTATTACCCTTGGCAACAAAACCTGTTTTTGGGTGACCCCTTTGCGGTGCAGGACGGCAAGGTGCGCATCCCCGCCGATCCGGGCTGGGGCGTTGAAGTCAATCCCGCGTGGTTACAAACGGCGCACTACCAAATGAGTGAGTTACAGCGCTAAGCAGCAGCTGCCGACTGCAGATACCAATAGGCCAAGACCGCCATTAGTAACAGCACAGCAACGCTGACCCACACGCGGTGGATGCCTTGCGCCGCTTTTCCTTGCTTGAATCCGGTAACCATAGCACGGGCTAAATTTTCTTTGTGAAGCCAACTCGCCACCACCACGCCGGCGATATGAACACCGACCAGAATGAGCATGGCATTGGCGGACGCTTCGTGCAATTCCGACAACCACTCTCCGCCGATTTCGTTGTAAGTGGCATAGCCTGTAGCGACGATGGCAATGCCTGCCACGAGGAGCAATACGATGGCCACCGCGCCTGCCGGGTTGTGGCCCACAAAATGTTTTGGCGCTCCTGCGACCATCGATTTTGCATACTTCAGCACAGCCGCGGGGCCTTGCACGAAACTGCTAAAGCGCGCGTAACGGGTTCCCACCATGCCCCAAAGCAAGCGAAAGGCAATGAGCCCGCCCAGGGTGTAGCCCAAGGTGACGTGCACCAAACTCCAGCGCTCACTTTCTGCTGTCAGATAAGCCCCCGCAAAACAAAAAACCAAGAGCCAGTGAAAAACACGCGTGGGTGCATCCCAGACGCGAATTGACGATGTCGTTTCCATGTGTTTTCTTTTCCTTGTTATTTTGGAATGCGAATTTGGCGTTCGCTGAAATTGCCGTCTGCCGCAGCACTGTGGCACGCAGCGCAATTGCCGGCGCCGCCCACCGATGCCCGCTTAAATACGCTGGGGCTTACTTCATCGTGCTTGCGAATGAACCACGCCGATTGGGTGATGCGGTTTTCTGGCGGGACCTCGCTCACGCGCTTGTAAGTCCCTGCATGGGCTTCCAGCCATTTGCCGATTTGCAATACCGTTGCAGCGTCCAAGGAGGCATCGGTTCCATAGTGTTTTTGCAAGCCCCCCATGATATTTTTCCAAGCCGGTGCAGGCAGCATCCCAACAGGGTAGGCCACGTGGCAGGCGGAACACTCTGCTTTGTAAGCTGGCAAGGGCGGGACTTTGTTAACCGGTGAATCAGCCCAACTCACCAGTGAAACGAACGCGAAGGTACACGCGACGATGAATTTGTATTTGGTTTGCATGGCTTGCGCTTTCTCTATTTAAGGTTTCACACTGATCAGCCACGCCAAGACATCGGCCTTTTCGCTGGCGCTGCATTCGCGACCTACTACGTCATTGCAGTTGCGACGAAACCACTTTTCGGTTTTTGCGCTGTCGGTGAATCGGTCCGGGTTAAACGCGGGGGCCAAGGGGCTGATGCGCTTTTCGGTCTTGGCATGTTTGCCTTCCTGCGCCGGGTTTGACGTATGGCAGGAAGCGCAGGACCACTGCGCGCCGTGCTTGTTATTAAAAAAGGCTTGGCCTTTGGAGATTTGCGGGGCCTGACCCGACTGCGCAGCCAAGGCTGCCAATTGCGCCGCAGGGGTGATGGCATACGCAGGCGCTGCGATGCACAGAGCTGCCAATACACTGCCCGCAAAGCGGGTCAGAACACGGCGTTTGAGAATTGATTGCATAAAGCCTCCATCAGCACGATGGTGGCAGGGCCAAGTTAACGCTGTGTGAAGTTATGACAAGCTAAGCCAAAGTTGGCAAAGCAGTTTTTCAACGGTTAACCCAGACCGCGAACAATCTCCATGGCTTGTTCAACGCGCTCTACAGCGTGAATCGCCATGCCGTCGATGGGTTTTTTAGGGGCATTGGCTTTTGGAACAATGGCCACCGTGAAGCCCAACTTGGCGGCTTCTTTCAAACGCTCTTGGCCGCGTGGGGCAGGGCGAACCTCGCCCGCCAAGCCGACTTCGCCAAACGCAATAAACCCTTTGGGCAATGGCTTGCCGCGCAAGGACGAAGTAATAGACAGCATCACCGCCAAGTCTGCTGCAGGCTCACCGATGCGCACGCCACCAACCGCGTTGATAAACACATCTTGGTCCATACAGGCCACGCCAGCGTGGCGGTGCAATACCGCCAAGAGCATCGCCAAGCGGTCTTTGTCCAGCCCCACACTCAAACGCCGTGGGCTCGGGCCTCCACTGTCAACCAAGGCTTGAATTTCGACCAAGAGCGGGCGGGTGCCTTCGAGCGTGACCATCACACAACTGCCTGGAACAGGCTCGGCATGTTGGCTCAAAAAAATCGCACTGGGGTTGCTGACACCTTTGAGCCCGCGCTCGGTCATGGCAAACACCCCAATTTCATTGACCGCACCAAAGCGGTTTTTGATGGCGCGAACCAAACGAAACTGGCTGTGCGTATCGCCTTCAAAGTACAAGACGGTGTCCACCATGTGCTCCAACACACGCGGCCCCGCCAAAGCGCCTTCTTTGGTCACGTGGCCTACCAGCACGATGCAGACTCCGCTGGCCTTGGCCGCACGGGTCAGGTGGGCCGCACACTCGCGCACCTGCGCTACCGAGCCCGGCGCGGAGGTGAGCTGGTCGGAATAAACGGTTTGGATGGAGTCAATGACTGCAACGTCGGGCCGAAGCTCCGTGAGCGTTGCGAGAATTTTTTCTAATTGAATTTCTGCCAGCACTTTAACCTGCGAATGGTCCAAACCCAGTCGGCGCGAGCGCAAAGCGACTTGGGCGCCGCTTTCTTCGCCGGTGACGTACAAGGTATTTTTGCCCGCGCGCTGCAGTGCGTCAAGCGCTTGCAAGAGCAGGGTGGATTTTCCGATGCCGGGATCTCCGCCGATCAAAACCACGCCGCCTTCCACAATGCCACCGCCCAAAACCCGGTCAAGCTCTTCGTGGCCGGTGGGGGTGCGCTCGACATCGCTGGCTTGGATGTCTGACAACACCGCCACCTCGGCCGTTTTGGCAAGCGAGGCAAAACGGTTTTTTACAGCGGAGTCGGCGTGGGCGACCGATTCAATGAGCGTGTTCCATGCCCCGCAGCTCGGGCACTTGCCCAGCCATTTGGGGCTGGTTCCGCCACAGTCGCTGCAGGTAAATACGGTTTTGTCTTTTGCCATACGGCCGATAATACTGTATTTAAATACAGTTGATTTGCGTTTTTAGGGCTCGACGGTCACCGGCACCCGCTGTGCCAGTGCGCACATGAGCTCGTACCCCACGGTTTGCGCGCATGCTGCGACCTCATCTATCGGCAAAACGGCTCCCGTTTTCGCCCGGCCCCACAGCGTGACTTCGTCACCGATGCCAGCTTCTGGCGTGGGCGTTAAGTCCACCGCCAGCATGTCCATGCTGACGCGCCCAAGCGTTTGGCTGCGCGTTCCCGCAACCAAGACTGGTGTACCTGTAGGGCAAATACGCGGATAGCCGTCGGCATAACCGCACGCCACGATGCCAATGCGCATGGCCGCTTGTGCCACAAAGGTCGAGCCATAGCCGACGGTGTCACCCGCTTTTAAGTCTTGTGTGCCAATGATGTCGGCGTTCAAACTCAGGGTGGGCTGCAGCTGCCAATGTGCGCCCGTGTGTTCAGGGTGGTCTGGCGAACTGCCGTACAAGGCAATGCCTGCGCGAACCCAGTCCCCCGGTAACTGCCCGTGGCGCAAGACGGCCGCGCTGTTGTGCAAGCTGCGCTCGCCGGGAAGCTCTGCACTTGCAGCAAGAAATGTTTCCATTTGCACAGCCACGCCCACCGGCCCATCGGCGTCACTAAAGTGCGCCATCAGGGAAATCTCATCGACCTGGGGCAGCGCATTCAAACGCGTCCACGCCGAGCGGTACTGCTCAGGCCGAAAACCCAAACGGTTCATGCCCACATTCATTTTGAGGAACACACGGTGGGGCACATTGGTTTTGTGGGCTGCAAGCATGTCAATTTGTGCTTCGCTATGCACCGTGTGCCACAAGTCCAAACGGGAACACAGCTCCAAGTCGCGCAACTCAAAAGCACCTTCTAACAACAAAATAGGCCCACGCCAACCCAGGGTTCTCAGGCGTTGCGCTTCTTGCAAATCCAGCAAGGCAAAGCCATCGGCGCCACGCAGCCCTTCAAACACCCTTTCAATCCCGTGGCCATAGGCGTTGGCTTTGACAACCGCCCACACCCGCGCATCGGGAACAGCAGACTGCACGACCTGCAGGTTATGGCGCAAGGCCTGGGTGTGGATGGTGGCGCGAATCGGACGGGGCATGGCCTATTTTGGCACTTGCTGGCGTGCTATAACCCCTGCACTCCTAGGAACCCAACAATCCATCCATGAAACGCGGCTTTTTTACCATCATGTCGGCGCAGTTCTTCAGCTCGCTGGCCGACAACGCCTTGTTTGTTGGCGCGGTGCAATTGCTGAGAAGCTCACATGCGCCCGAGTGGCAACAGGCCGCCTTGGTTCCTATGTTTGCTTTGTTCTACGTAATCTTGGCGCCGTTTGTCGGGGCGTTTGCCGATGCCTACCCCAAGGGGCGGGTCATGCTGGTGAGCAACTCCATCAAAATTGTGGGCTGTTTGATGATGCTTTTTGGCAGCCACCCTTTGATGGCTTATGCCATTGTTGGTCTTGGCGCAGCAGCCTACTCCCCAGCGAAGTACGGCATCTTGACGGAGTTACTACCGGCCTCTCAATTGGTCAAGGCCAACGGCTGGATTGAAGGGCTGACCATTGCCTCGATTATTTTGGGCGTTCTGTTGGGCGGCCAAATGGTGGGCCCCAATATCGCGCCGTATTTGTTGTCCTTGGACTTTCCTTTGTTGGAGACCGGGATCGACACCGCGCCCGAAGCCGCCATCAGCGTTTTGATTTTGGTGTACCTCTTGGCAGCATGGTTTAACACCCGCATTCCTGACACTGGCGTTGCCATGCGCCCCTTGCCGCGCAACCTCTTCGTCCTCCTGCCTGACTTTTGGAATTGCAATTTGCGTTTGTGGAAAGACAAGCTCGGGCAAATTTCTTTGAGCACCACCACGCTGTTTTGGGGGGTGAGCGGAAACTTACGTTACATCGTTTTGGCTTGGGCTTCGGCCGCCTTGGGCTACACCGTGACCCAGGCCTCGGCCTTGGTGGGCGTGGTTGCCATTGGCACCGCTGTGGGCGCAGTCGCAGCCTCCTTGCGCATGCGCTTAGAGCATGCGACTTTGGTGATGCCGCTGGGCATTGGCATGGGAATACTGGTTCTCTTATTGAACTTCATTGACAACGTGTGGGTGGCAGCACCTTTCCTCATTTTGCTTGGCGGATTGGGTGGCTTTTTGGTGGTGCCGATGAACGCATTGCTACAACACCGCGGTCACAACTTGATGGGCGCGGGGCGCTCTATTGCGGTTCAAAATTTCAACGAGCAAGCCTGTATTTTGTTGTTGGGCGGCTTGTACAGCCTGTCTACCGGCATGGGGCTCTCCGCCTTTGGTGCCATCAGTGTCTTTGGCATTTTGGTTGCAGGCTTTATGTGGCTGATTAAGCGCTGGCACAGCTACAACTGCCGAGAACATGGTGCGGAGGTGGAACACCTGCTCGACATCGCGCGCAACGACAACCTGCACGGTTAATCCCTGTGAAAAACGCACTCGCCGTACTGGCATTGGTGGTCAATGCCTTTTGTTATGGCGTGATGTGGTGGCCGTTTCGCTACCTGCAAGACCACGGCATTCACCCCCTGTGGGCCACCGTGCTGGTCGACCTGGTGGCCCTGTCTTTTATCTTCGCCGCCAACCCCAAAATTTGGCGCAACTTTATTGCTTTTCCTGGCCTGTGGGTGCTCTTGGTCGCCGCAGGAATGACCAATGTGGGATTCAACTGGGCGGTCACGATCGGCAACGTGGTGCGGGTCGTGATCTTGTTTTACCTCATGCCCGCGTGGGTGGTGTTACTAGCATGGCCGCTGCTTGGAGAAAAACCCACATGGAAGTCTTTGGGTCGCTTGGTGATGGCTTTGTGTGGCGTGGTGATTGTTCTTAAAACGCCCGAGTCGCCATGGCCCTGGCCCGAGAGCATGGCCGACGGCTTGGCGCTCTTGGGCGGCTTTAGTTTTGCGTTGACCAACATCATGCTGCGCAAACTCAGCGGCCCGCCCCCGGCGGCGGTGACGGTGGCGATGTTTGGTGGCGGCGCAATCATGTGCACTTTGGCAGCGTTGCTGGGAATGCACCAAGGCTTGGTCAGCGCTTTGCCGAGCGTGGCAAGCGACTGGGTTGTGGCGGTGCTGGGTTTGAGTTTGATGATTTCAGTCGCCAATTTGGCGCTGCAGTACGGCGCTTCTCGCCTGCAGGCCAACACCACCTCGCTCATCATGCTGTGTGAAGTGGTCTTTGCCAGCGTATCCTCCGTGCTGCTAGGCGCAGGAACGATCAGCATGCGGGTAGCCTTGGGTGGAGGTTTGATATTGTTTGCGGCGCTGCTGTCTACGCTAAGCTCGCAGCCTTCCCCTAACGCAGCCACGAAAGACCCCCTATGACCACCGCCTACGATTTTGAAGCCGTATCTATTGACGGCCATCCCGTGCACCTCAAAGACCTGCAAGGCAAAGCCCTGCTGATCGTCAACACCGCCAGTGCCTGCGGCTTCACGCCGCAGTTTGCGGGCCTGGAAGCATTACACCAGCGCTACCATGCGCAAGGTTTGGTGGTCTTGGGTTTTCCGTGCAATCAGTTTGGCGCACAAGACAAAGGAAGCAACGCGGAGATTGGCGCGTTTTGCCAAAAGAATTACGGTGTGAGTTTTTCCATGATGGAAAAAATTGATGTCAATGGCGGGCAAGCCCACCCCTTGTACCAATGGCTCACCCAAGAAGCCCCCGGCATCTTGGGCAGCAAAGCCATCAAATGGAATTTCACCAAATTTTTGGTTGGTAAAGACGGCCAAGTCGTTAAGCGCTACGGCTCCATGGATGCCCCCAAGACGCTCACCAAAGACATTGAGGCTGTTTTAGCCTAGCGCGTTGCGCCCTTGGTTTTGGAATTTTTCTTTGCCTGGGCCGATTGACAATGCATCCGTTTACTTTTGGATTTGTTGTCGTTCCTAATTTTTCATTGATTGCGCTCAGTGCATGTGTTGATCCATTGCGCCTAGCCAACCATGTTCTGGGTAAGCCAAGCTACACCTCGGTTCTCCTGTCAGAAGATGGAGGACTGGTCGCATCCAGCGATGGAATTGAGGTGATGACGCAATACAGTCTTGCACATGCGCCTGCACTAGATGCAATTTTTGTCATCGGCCCCAACCCTATCCCTAAGCGCGGTTTTCGCAATCTCACCTTATGGTTAAAGAAAGCGGCATCCAATGGCATCCCTCTTGGCGGAATCGACACGGGTGCGTACTTGATGGCTCAAGCAGGTTTGCTCAATGGCTACCGCAGCACGATCCACTGGGAAGACCATGAGGCACTCGCCCAACAGTTCCCGAAAGTCATTGTTACGCAGCATTTTTTTGAAGTCGACCGTGACCGCTACACATGCAGCGGTGGCGTTGCACCCTTGGATTTAATGACCTATTTACTCACGCAAACACCAGGTAACCGGGCGTTGGCCAACGAGGTTGCTAATTTGCTTATTGTTGAGCGGCGCAGCTTGACTGATATTCAAACCGTCTCGATCATTCACCAAGGCCGCGTGACACACCCGACCGCTGTAGAAGCACTTCGTTTAATGGAAGCCAATATTTCTGAGCCCTTAACGATTTCTGAAGTGGCTCAGTTTTCTGGTGTTTCTTTGCGCAGCCTACAAAGACTTTTTAAGAAGAAGTTTGCCAAATCAGCCGAGCGTGTTTATCTTGATATACGGCTCTCGCATGCGCGTATTTTGGTACACCGAAGCGATAAAAATATCAGAGAAATTGCAGCTGAAACCGGCTTTGCGTCTCCTTCCAATCTGACCGCGCGGTACACACCGCGCTATGGTGCATCGCCGCAAAAAGACCGAAAAGAGCGCGCCCATGGCTTGGCATTTAACGAAAGGTTACTGTCGTAATTAAGTAGCCCTTATTTAGCTCTACCGCTAATACTCTGCCCATTAGTAAACAGCAAACGGAGACTGAATATGGCAATGCCTAATCTTATAAATATCGACAACGGTGAACGCGTTCGCCATAGTTTTTCTGACGGCGAATATGCCAATCGGATCGCCAAGCTTAGAGCCATGATGGCAAGCAAATCGGTAGATACCGTTGTGTTTACAAGCTATCACAACATCAACTATTACAGCGATTTTCTCTACTGCTCTTTTGGCCGCTTTTACAGCTTGGTCGTTACCCAAAACAAGAGCGTCATCATTGCGGCAAATATTGACGGCGGCCAACCGTGGCGCAAAGGCGTTTGTGATCGCGCCGTGATTTACACCGACTGGCAAAGCGGGAACTACTTCCGCGCGATCGCACAAGAAGTTCCGAATAAGGGACGCGTTGGTTTGGAATTTGACCACATGCCACTTGAACGCATGGAAAAAATAAAGACGGTGCTCCCCAATGTGGAGTTCGCCAACATCGCAGCTGACTGCATGAAATTGCGCATGATCAAGTCCGCTGAGGAAATCGAATTCATCAAAAACGGCGCCCAAGTCTGCGACGTTGGTGGGGCGGCCTTGGTGGCTGCCGTACACGAAGGTGTTCCAGAGCACGAAGTGGCCCTGGCATCGACACAGGCCATGGTGCGTGAAATTGCCAAACGCTACCCCCACACGGAGCTCATGGACTCATGGACTTGGTTCCAGTCTGGCATCAACACCGACGGCGCACACAACCCTGTTACGACCCGCAAGGTTCAAAAGGGTGACATCTTGAGCCTGAATTGTTTTTCTATGATTTCAGGCTACTACACCGCCCTAGAACGCACGCTGTTCTTTGGCGAGGTTGATGCTGCATCCCTGAAACTGTGGGAAGTGAATGTTCGGGTGCACGAAGAAGGTCAAAAGCTGGTCAAGCCAGGTGTGCGCTGCTGCGACGTCGCGCATGAGTTGAACAAAATTTATGAAGAGTACGGCTTGCTGAAGTACCGCACCTTTGGTTACGGACACTCCTTTGGTGTTTTGTCGCACTACTACGGGCGCGAAGCCGGTTTGGAATTCCGTGAAGATATCGAAACCGTGCTCGAACCCGGCATGGTCGTATCCATCGAACCCATGATCATGTTGCCCGAAGGCATGCCCGGATCTGGCGGTTACCGTGAGCACGACATTTTGGTGGTGACCGACAAAGGCCATCAAAACATCACTGGCTTCCCCTATGGGCCAGAACACAACATCATCGCTTGCTAACTCATTGCGATACCAAAAGTAGCCCTATGAGTCAACCATTTGTACGATTCGAGCATGTTGAAAAAACGTATGACGGCAAAGTGCTTGTCGTAGAAGATCTCAACCTCGATATCGCACAAGGTGAGTTTTTAACCCTGCTTGGGCCATCGGGGTCAGGAAAGACCACGACGCTCATGATGTTGGCCGGATTTGAAACGGCAACCGCTGGGGAAATTTTTCTTGATGGAAAGCCCATCAACCGAATTGCGCCAGAGCAACGCAATATCGGCATGGTTTTCCAAAGCTACGCGCTTTTCCCCCATATGACAGTGGCTGAAAACGTGGCATTCCCCTTGAGTGTTCGCGGCATCAAAGGAAGCGAAGCCGAGTCAAGGGTTGCCAAAGCCTTAGACAAAGTCGGCCTCAAAGGGTTTGATTCGAGACGACCCGCGCAAATGTCGGGTGGACAACAGCAGCGCGTTGCTGTGGCAAGAGCACTGGTGTTTGAACCCAAATTGGTTTTGATGGATGAGCCACTTTCTGCACTGGACAAGCAACTTCGTGAACAGTTGCAATATGAAATCAAACGGCTGCACAAAGAGCTAGGTATTACGATTGTTTATGTCACCCACGATCAGACAGAGGCCTTGGCCATGTCGGACCGCGTTGCTGTATTCCATCATGGAAAAATCCAGCAAATTGATAGACCGACACAGCTTTATGAATGCCCCTCCAATGCTTTTGTTGCGCAGTTCATCGGGGAAAACAACACCCTCTTAGCCCAAGTGACTTCTGTTTCAGGAACCAGCTGTGAGGCCACATTGGCAGACGGAACTCGCATTCTTGCCCAAGCCGTTGCTGTACATAAGCCCGGGCAGTCGACCCGGCTATCGATTCGCCCTGAACGCGTACAACTCAACCCACTCCACGGTGCGGTTGATACCGTGGTCAGTGGCAAAGTCATTGATGTCACCTACCTTGGCCGATATGCCCGTGTGCGCTTGAACGCCTGCGGACTTGAAGATTTCATCGTTACGCTGCCCAACGATGGACGCGACCTCAGTCTCTTGTCCGGAAGTACCACCAGCATTGGCTGGAATGCATCCGATTGCAGAGCTTTGGACGGCGTGTGAGGGCTGACTTTAAATAAATAGGAGCAAATATGTTTACCAAAATTCGCGTTAACCTCACCGGGGTTGCCAGTGCAGTAGCTCTGACCCTCTTACCTGTTATTGTTCAAGCCCAAAGCATCACAGTTACCGCATGGGGTGGCGCCTACACAAAAAGCCAAGAAGAGGCGATGTACAAGCCATTCACTGCAAAATCTGGCATCAAAGTTCTCTCCCAAGACTACAACGGCGATCTTGCAGAAATTGCAGCCCAGGTCAAAACGGGCAATGTGAAATGGGATGTTGTTGACGTCGAGTTGGCTGAGGCCATCAAGGGATGCGAAGAAGGTTTGTTCGAGAAAATTGACGCCTCCAAACTTCCTGCAGGAGACGACGGAACCCCTGCAACGAAAGACTTCCTCCCCGGACTTGTCACGCCATGTGCTGTTGCTAATATTTACTACGCAAACGTAGTCGCGTACGACAAGGCAAAGCTTGGGGCCAATGGTCCCAAAAGTCTGAACGACTATTTCGATACAAGCAAATTCCCAGGCAAACGCGGCATGCGCAAGCACCCTAGCGTCAACATGGAATGGGCGTTGATGGCCGATGGTGTAGCACCTGCCGACATTTACAAAGTACTGGCAACTCCCGCTGGTGTAGAGCGCGCATTTAAAAAGCTCGACACGATCAAAAGTAGCGTGGTTTGGTGGACTGCTGGGGCACAACCGCCACAATTACTCGCTTCTGGCGAAGTAGTGATGACGAGCGTTTACCACGGTCGAATTTTTGATGCAAATGCCAAAGACAAACGTGATTTTGCGTTGGTTTGGGATGGCCAAGTTCAAGTTCCAGACTTATTTGTCATTGTTAAAGGAACAAAAAACCTCGCTGCAGCGCAAGATTTTGTTCGTTTTGCAACCAGTACGACAGCGCTGACGGAACAGGCCAAGTGGATTCCATACGCACCCGCACGGAACTCCTCTTTGGGCAAGATCCCTGCTGCAACAAAGGCATGGCTTCCAAATGGCGGACACAGCGGGCGTCAAATGCTCACAAGCGCGCAGTTCTGGTCTGAATATGGCGATGACTTGAACAAACGCTTCTCTGCTTGGTTGGCAAAATAAAAAACCTTGGCACGGAAATGAACGAGCAACCGAACTTGGAGCGCCGTCTGCGCAGAGCTGAGCTGCGCGGTCAACTCAGAGCGTATCTATTGATCGCACCCTTGTTCATTTTCGTGGCCTTAAGTTTTTTACTGCCCCTTGGCAGCGTCTTGCTCAACAGCTTCCATGACCCCGTGGTTCCAGAAGGATTGCCACTGACTGTTTCAGCCCTAGAAAAATGGAATGGGCCACGCACTCAAATTCCTCCAGAGCCCGTATTTGAAGCCTTGGCACAGGACATGAAGGCAGCGGTTGCGGCTGAGAAAATTAGCCCCATCGCAACACGACTTAACTTCGAAGAAAGCGGCACACGCAGTATCTTTATGCGCGCTGCACGCAAAGTATCGGCCCAAGACAGCGGACCCTGGCAGCCCTTTTTCGAAAATGCAGACCCCGCTTGGGGTCAACCCAAGGTGTGGGGCATCATTCGCAACCTTTCTTCCGAGAATCACACCCTATTTTTTCTATCTGCACTTGATTTTCAGCGCCAAAGTTCGGGTGAGATTAGCCTCCAAGATGAAGGCCAGCGAATTCATGTCACCGTATTTATGCGCACCGTAGGCGTTGCACTGACGGTCACATTGATGTGCTTGCTACTAGGTTTTCCTTTGGCCTATTTGCTTGCGCACATGCAAGACAAGCAAGCCAATATGTTGCTTATTTTGGTCTTGCTTCCCTTTTGGACCTCCTTGCTGGTTCGAACAACCGCTTGGATGGTGATGCTTCAAAAGGAGGGTGTGGTTAACTCAACCCTTCAAGCGCTAGGATTGATTGCTGAGCCTCTTGCACTTGTGTTTAATCGGTTTGGCGTCATCGTTGCGATGACGCACATTCTTTTGCCTTTCACGATTTTGCCCATGTACTCTGTAATGCGGCAAATCCCGCCCTCCTACGTTCGTGCGGCGCGGTCTTTGGGCGCAAAACCCATGACGGCATTTTTCCGCGTCTACTTACCGCAGTGTTTGCCTGGTATCAGCGCCGGCGCATTGCTTGTGTTTATTTTGTCACTTGGCTACTACATTACCCCCGCTTTAGTCGGTGGTGCAGCCGACCAAATGATCAGTTATTTTGTTGCTGACAACATCGGCCGCTCCCTCAACTGGGGGCTAGCCTCGGCACTGTCTGCCATTTTGTTAGGCGCGGTTTTGCTTCTCTACTGGGTCTACGATCGGCTGGTAGGCGTTAGCAACGTGAGGCTAGGATGAGTATTTCAAACCTGCCCCTTTACACCACGGCGCTTCAGCGTTTTCGTCATTGGCTGCTCCTCATTGGCTGCGGTGCCATCTTGTTTTTTTTAGTTGCGCCGGTGTTGGTTGTCATCCCGCTTGCTTTCAATAACGAGCCCTATTTTCATTTCCCTATTCACACCTACAGCCTGCGTTGGTTTCATGAATTGTTCACCAACCCTGTCTGGCTTTCCGCCATTTCAAATAGCTTGGTGACGGCTACGCTTGCCACACTGCTTGCAACCACATTAGGAACGCTTGCGGCCGTTGGTTTGAATCACCGAAACCTACCAGGCAAGCGGTTGATCATGGCAGTGTTAGTCTCGCCCATGATTGTCCCCGTCGTCGTACTCGCTGTGGGTGCTTACTTCTTTTTCTCTAAGCTTGGAATCGCCAACAGCCTACTTGGAATCGTGTTGGTTCACGCTGCACTGGGAATGCCGTTTGTCGTTATCACTGTGACGGCGACCTTGGGTGGGTTTGATATGAATTTGCTCCGTGCTGCCCGAAGTCTTGGCGCCTCGCAATTTTTTGCCTTTCGCAAAATCATGCTTCCCTTGGTGTGGCCTGGGGTTTTATCTGGGGCACTTTTTGCATTTGCAACCTCCTTCGATGAAGTGGTGGTGGTTCTGTTTTTAGGGGGTGCAGAACAAACAACCCTGCCTCGCCAAATGTGGACTGGGCTTCGTGAACAGCTCTCTCCCACCATTCTTGCCGCAGCATTTGTTTTGATTATTTTTGCAATTTTTTTGCTTTTAACCCTCGAACTCCTGCGGCGTCGAAGTGTCGCATTGCGCGGTATCGCGGAGTAATGCGTGCCAACCCATGCAACACCCATTGCGTATCGGATTTATTCTTAGTCCGAAGTTCACTCTCTTAGCCTTTTCCGCTTTCGTTGATACGTTGCGTCTGGCTGCAGACGAGGGCGACCGCAGTCGGCCTATTGACTGCAGTTGGACCGTTTTAAGCCACGACATGCAGCCCATTCAAGCCAGCTGCGGCGTTGAAATTCATCCAACAACCCAACTCTCTGACCCACTGGCTATTGATTTTCTGGTCGTTGTTGGCGGATTGCTTGACTCTCCCCCGCTGCACACCGAACTGCAACATTACATTCGCCATAGCGCGACCATGGGCGTTGCATTGATTGGTATTTGTACAGGTAGTTTTGTTTTGGCACAACTGGGCTTGCTTTGCGGGCATCAGGCCTGTGTCAGTTGGTTTCATGTCTCTGAATTCAAACGCCGTTTTCCTACGATTAGAACCACGTCTGCTGATCTTTTCACCATTGACCGCCAACGCATCACCTGCGCTGGTGGAACCAGCGTGGTGCATCTTGCAGCGCATTTAATCAGTGCGCGCGGAGGCCAAGCCCAAGCCAAAAAAGCTTTGCGCATATTGATTGCACAAGAGTCTCTCTCGTCACAGAACACCCAACCCTTGCCCTTGCTGGGCTCCAACACATCCGACCAACGGGTGCGAAAAGCAGTTTTAATGATGGAGCGAAGTTTGAGCTCTCCTTTGTCTACTGAATTTATTGCGCACCAAGTGCATGTCAGTTCGCGTCAATTGGAGCGTTTGTTTAAAACCGAGCTCTCCATGAGTCCGGCTCAGTTTGCACTACAGCTGCGTTTGTCCCGCGCCCACGAGCTTTTAAAGCAAAGCCGAAATCCTATTGCTGACATTGCAATCCAATGCGGCTTTGTTAACCAGTCGCATTTTTCAAGAAGTTTCAAAGACTCCTACGGCTCTGCCCCGTCTGATATTCGTCGGGCCAATTGAAGGGGTTGTGGGGCGCGATAATCCCATTTCTCTCACTTCTATCCGCCAAGCTTTGACCCTTGCCTGAGCGCATCAGGCTATCGACTGTTATGACCTCAAACTCCATGCTTTGGACCGACACACTCTCCACGGGCGACGCCCGCATGGACGAAACCCACCTCGAATTTATAGAACGCATTAACCAGCTGTTGGCCACGCCCGAAGACCAGCAACTGGCGTTGTACCGCGATTTCTTAGACCATACGGTGGCGCATTTTGCGCAAGAAGAACGCTGGATGCTGGCCACAGGCTTTTCAGCCGACAACTGCCACGCCGAACACCACGCCGCCATTTTGGAGACCATGCGTGCGGTTGAGGCCCACTACATGGATACCGACAAGCGCATCATCACGCGCATGGCCGAGGCGCTAGCCGAATGGTTCCCTGGCCACGCAGCCAGCATGGACGCGGGTTTAGCCGCCCACCTGCAGTCAGTAGGATTTGACAGCGTAAGTGAGACCTTGGCAGACCCCTCCACCATCAAAAATGTGACCATGTCGGGCTGCGGCAGCGTTAGCTGCAGCTAAATAACCAGCGGGACTTCGCTTGCTTAGATGCTCTAAGCAAGCGCTGCGTCTAAAAGCTCGATCCAGTGCTTCACCGGAATATCCGAGCCGCTTTGGAGGTGGGTGATGCAACCAATGTTGGCCGAAAGAATGGCCTGTGGTGCAAGTTCACCCAGGTGGCCGAGTTTGCGGTCGCGCAATTGGTAGGCCAGCGTGGGGTTGAGAACCGAGTACGTGCCTGCTGAGCCACAGCACAAATGCGACTCGTTGGTGGCAACGCGCACCTGAAAGCCCAGAGCCTGTAAATGTGCTTCCACACCGCCGCGCAATTTTTGTCCGTGCTGCAAGGTGCAAGGCGGGTGAAAAGCTTGCAAGCCAGCCGCTTCAACCGCAGCGCTTTGCAATTTCGGTTTGAGCAAGGGAACCAAGTCCGGCAGCAACTCACTGATGTCTTTGGTCAAGGCGCTGATGCGCTGGGCTTTGTCGGCATAGGCCGGATCGTCTTTGAGCGCGTGGCCATAGTCTTTGACCATCACCCCACAACCGGAGGCGTTCATCACGATGGCCTCTACGTCGCCCGCACTCACCAGCGGCCACCAGGCGTCGATATTGGTGCGCATATGGTCTTTGCCACCTTCGTGGTCGTTCAAATGAAACTTCACCGCGCCACAGCACCCTGCTTTGTCTGCAACCAAGGTTTGAATTCCACAGGCGTCAAGCACACGCATGGTTGCGCTATTGATATTAGGGCCCATGGAAGGCTGTACACAGCCCGCGAGCATCAGTACTTTGCGCGCATGGGTTTGGGTCGGCAGATGTCCGGCGTTTTGACGCGCAGGCACTTTGGAGCGCAGGCTTGCAGGCAAGACGCCGCGCACCGCTTGCCCCATCTTCATCGCCACGCCAAACACGGGCGAAGGCAGCCCTTCTTTGAGCGCCCAGCGCAGCGTTTTTTCAAGCACGGGTCGTTTGACTTTTTCATCAACCAGCTTGCGCCCAATGTCAATGAGGTGGCCGTATTCCACGCCGCTGGGACAAGTGCTCTCGCAATTGCGGCACGTTAAGCAGCGGTCCAGGTGTTGCTGGGTTTTGCGCGTGGGCTCGGCACCTTCTAAGACTTGTTTGATCAGGTAGATGCGTCCCCGCGGGCTGTCTAGCTCATCGCCGAGCAGCTGGTAGGTGGGGCAGGTGGCGGTGCAAAAACCACAGTGCACGCAGTTGCGCACAATGGCTTGTGCTGCCAGTCCATCGGCGCTGTTTTGGTATTCGGGTGAAAGGGTGGATTGCATGGAGAAAATTTATTCTTTGGCTAGGCGTTTACGAAGGCCACGCTTGGTTTAAACGCCGGGTGTTGAACACGCCACGGGGATCGCATTGTTCTTGTAAGGCGGTTTGAATGCGCTGCTGAACCGCGTCAAGCGCCGGAAAAACTGCAGCCTGTGCGGGCGCACTCGCCAAAGCGCCCTGGGGTCTGCGAAACAAGGTGGCGTGGCCACCGGCGCGCTGCGCCAGCGCGTGAAGTTCCAAAGCCGCTGTGGCAGGAGCCCAAAGCCAGCGCTGGGCTCCGTGCCATTCGATAAATGGGCCCGACTGCACCGATGCAGGCAAGGCCAAAACCGCGGCAGTTTGTGGAACCGACAAGCGCCAAAGACAAGCCTCGGGGGTGGGCGCCTGGGTAAAAAACGGCAGCTGTTGTTCGCGGCAGGCCACCCAATCGGGGCCGGCCCGTGCGTTGTCCATCACAAGCACATCGCCGTTTTGCGCCTGCACATCGACCTGCATGCGAACCAAGGCCGACTGCACCGCAGCGGTTGCACCGCGCAAACGAACAAACAAGAAATCTCGGGGAGGGCTGGCGGTCGCGTCATGCACCCAGCAACTCGCATTCAAAGGCAGGGGCTGGCCGCCCCAGCGGTGTAAGAGCTCCAAGGCTTTGTCTTGTGGCAAGCCACACACCAAGGTCGCTTCACTGGGCGCAAAGGCCAAGACTTTGAGCGACACCTCGGTGATCACACCCAAGGTTCCCCAGCTGCCTGCAAGCAAGCGGCTCACGTCATAGCCCGCCACGTTTTTCATGACCTGGCCGCCAAAGGTGAGGTGTTCGCCCCGTCCATTGATAAACCGCGCGCCCAAAACAAAATCTTTCACCGCCCCGGCCGTGGCCCGCGCTGGCCCGCTCAGCCCGGCTGCGACCATGCCGCCCAACGTGGTTTGCGTTTGCGTTCCCCCATCAAAGTGGGGCGGCTCAAACGGCAGACACTGGTTTTTTTCAAGCAAGGTCGCTTCTAACTCCGCCAAGGGCGTTCCCGCCCGAACCGTCACGACCAACTCTGAAGGCTCATACGACACGATGCCTTGAAGTTCTTGGGTGCTTAAGACCTCGCCGTCCAAGTTGGAACCATAAAAATCTTTGCTGCCCCCGCCACGCACCCGCAACAAGGGGCGCTGGCCTAGTGGCTGGTGAAAGGCAGCGCGAACGCGCTCAGCCAAGCGCGTGCTTGCAGCGTCAGAGGGGCTTTCAGTCGCAGGAGGGGGAAATGGCATCAGACCAATGGTAAGGGCTGTGGCCGCTGCTACCGCGTGAATTTTTTGAACGCTCTTTGGTTGAAATCTTGGCTAATCCTTCGCCCAAGCCTTCGCCCAAACCTCAGCTTTGGGCCCCATCGACAAAGAAATGAACCGCCAACCCCGGCACCTCCACCGGCAGAGAAAACACGCAACCTGAATTCGGGTACTGCGCCAACTCGGCCTCACTGCGGCCGTGGCGGGCCGTGGTGATAAACAAGGTTTTGAGGTCCGGGCCGCCAAAGCAAGGCATGGTGGGGCACTGGGCAGGTGTTTTGATTTCAGCCATCAGCCTGCCATCGGGCGCAAACTGGCACACCCGCGCCCCTTCAAACATGGCCACCCAGTAATTGCCTTGGGCGTCTACCGCCGCGCCGTCTGGGCGACCTTGGTAGCTTGTATCCGCAAAGCGCCAATCGGCGGGCTTGGGGGTAAACTGCAAGTGGGTTCGGTGCGCACTCAAGGTGTTGCTTTGCGCATCAAAATCCCATGCGTGAACCAGGTGTTTGGGGGTGTCAGCCCAGTACACCGTGTCGCCGCGAAGGCTCCACGCCAAGCCATTGGCCGTCAAGGCCTGGTCGGCCATGGTTTGGACAATCGCTGCGCCAGCATGGCGCGCATCCACACAAAATAAGGCCGCCGACTGGGCCTTCTTGGTCTCATCAATGGTGCCCACCCAAAAGCGCCCCAAAGCATCGCACTTGCCATCATTGGCCCGCACCGTTGCTGTGTCATAGGGCAGCGTGGCGATGTGCTCCAAGGCACCGCCCCATTGCCGCGCACGAAATACCCCATGGCGCAAAGCCATCACCCAACCGCCACCCAAGGCGGGCGCAATACAACCGGGTTCTGAAGGCACATCCCAACGCTCTACTGCGCCGTGGTTGGTTCGCAAGATTTGTTTGCCAGGAATATCCACCCAGTACAGCCGCTGCTCCTGCGGATGCCAAAACGGCGATTCGCCGAGTTCGCAGGGCGTTGTATCTACAAGAGTCCAAGAGGGGGAAGTGGGCATGCGGGTCTATGGCGTTAAAGGGCGGCGTTGAGTCAAGCCACTATTGTGGCGGGAAAAGAAAAAGCCCCGCACAACCAAAGCTGTGCGGGGCTTGGGCAAAAAACAGCTTAGCGGCTGTAAGCAGTCTCGCCGTGCGAAGTGATGTCCAAACCTTCGCGCTCGTCTTCTTCGCTCACACGCAGGCCGATCGTCAGATCCACCAACTTGAACGCGATGATTGAGACTACGCCGGACCACACCACCGTGGTCAACACGGCTTTGGCTTGAATCCACACTTGCGATGCGATGGAGTAGTCTCCAGCGGCGATGCCGGTGGCAGTCACCCAGTCTGCAACAAAGCCAGGGCCGCCCAAACTGGGTGAGTTGAATACGCCCGTCAACAAGGCGCCCACAATTCCGCACACGCCGTGTACGCCAAAGACGTCCAAGGTGTCATCTGCGCCTAGCATTTTCTTCAGGCCGTTGACGCCCCACAGCCCGGCAAAGCCTGAGATGAAACCAATGGCCAAAGCGCCGCCGATACCGACGTTGCCTGCCGCGGGCGTAATCGCCACCAAGCCCGCCACCGCGCCAGAGGCCGCGCCAAGCATGGATGCTTTTCCGCGCATCATCGCCTCACCCAAACACCACGCCAGCACGGCCGCTGCCGTTGCGCCAAAGGTGTTGATGAAAGCCAGTGCAGCAAAACCATTGGCTTCCAAAGCCGAGCCTGCGTTGAAACCAAACCAGCCCACCCACAACAGGGATGCGCCGACCATGGTCAATGTCAGGCTGTGAGGCGCCATGGCTTCTTTGCCGTAACCAATGCGCTTACCCAACATAAAGGCGCCGACCAAACCAGCCACCGCTGCGTTGATGTGCACCACGGTGCCGCCGGCAAAATCCAGCGCGCCGGTCTGCCACAGGTAACCGGCTTTGGCGTTCATCGCGTCAACCACTTCTTTGCCGGTGTAAGCGTCAGGGCCCATCCAGAACCACACCATGTGTGCAATGGGCGCGTAGCTAAAGGTAAACCACAAGACCATAAAGGCCAGCATGGCAGAGAACTTCATGCGCTCGGCAAACGCTCCCACAATCAAGGCGCAAGTGATACCGGCGAAAGTGGCTTGGAATGCAGCAAACACGATCTCGGGAATCACAACGCCTTTGCTAAAGGTAGCCGCATTGGCAAACGTGCCAGCTGCGTTGTCCCACACGCCAGCCATAAACAAGCGGTCCCAACCTCCTATGAAAGCGCCGCCTTCGGTGAAGGCCAGGCTGTAACCGTAGATAAACCACAGCACCACAATCAAGGAGAAGGTCACCATGACCTGCATGAGGACCGAGAGCATGTTCTTGCTTCGGACCAAGCCGCCGTAAAAAAGGGCCAACCCGGGGACGGTCATCAGTATCACGAGGATGGTGGAGACCATCATCCAAGCGGTGTCGCCCTTGTTGGGCACAGGCGCAGCGGCGGCAGGCGCGGCTTCCGCCGCTGCGGCGGGTGCTGCTGCAGGCGCAGGAGCGGCGGCTTTTGCTCCAGATGCCGCGGCGGCGGGCGCTTCGGCTTGGGCCATTGCAAAGGTGCCTGCGGTCAAAAGACCCCAGCCCAGGGCCAGAGATACCAGTAGTTTTTTCATGATGATTCCTTTTTTCAGTGCCGCAGCTTTACAGCGCTTCTTTGCCGGTTTCGCCGGTACGGATACGTACGACTTGTTCTAAGTCGTACACAAAAATCTTGCCGTCACCGATCTTGCCGGTGCGTGCAGCGCCTTCGATGGCTTCAATCACGCGGTCCAACAGCGCCGTGTCAATGGCAGCTTCGATCTTGACCTTGGGCAAAAAATCAACCACGTATTCCGCCCCGCGGTACAACTCGGTGTGTCCTTTTTGGCGGCCAAAGCCTTTCACCTCGGTCACCGTGATGCCTTGAACGCCCATGCCAGAGAGGGCTTCGCGCACCTCGTCGAGCTTGAACGGTTTAATGATGGCCGTAACTAATTTCATGTGTTCACCTCAGCGTCAAAAGAGTTGATGGCAGATCCGCCCGCAAACAGAGCTGCTTCTCCACGGGGTCGGGAGATGCTTTGGTTTAGCAGAAGCCGTGCCAAGCTAGAAATCGCACTTTTTTTCATAAATGCACCACCGTGTGTCTAGCCAAGCCCACTCGATTGCAGTAGCATCACTGTAAAAAACCACAGTACGCACCGCCTTGGTGCTTTTTACTGATGGAGCGCACCCAAACCGCGCACTGCAATGGGAGTTGATGTCATGGGTTTATCTTTGGTGCAAGGCCGGGCCTTGCTTGGCTTAGAGGCGGCGCAGGTCACTGTGGAGGTGCATCTGGCCAACGGCCTGCCCAGCTTCACGCTGGTGGGCTTGGCCGATGTGGAGGTCAAGGAAGCGCGCGAACGCGTGCGCTGCGCAATTCAAAACGCGGGGCTGGCGTTTCCCCACAACCAGCGCATCACCGTCAATTTGGCCCCGGCCGATTTACCCAAAGACTCCGGTCGCTTTGATTTACCCATTGCTTTGGGCATTTTGGCGGCCAGTGGCCAGATTGATGGCGCACGGCTTGCCGATTACGAATTCGCCGGGGAACTTTCTTTGTCAGGGGCTTTGCGGCCGGTTCGCGGCGCGTTGGCGATGGCCTTGGCTTTGCACACCGCCCAAGTTGCAACGCGCTTGGTCTTGCCTGCGGGCAGCGCCGAAGAAGCAGCCTTGGTACCTGGTGCGCAGGTGTACCGCGCAATGCATTTGCGTGATGTGGCGCGCCACTTTGCGCCAGCCGCAGCCGATGATGTGAATGACGAAGGTTGGCAAAGGGTGAGCGCCTTGCCCCCGCGCTTTTCACCAACGCAAGCCGATATGGCGGATGTCAAAGGGCAATTGGCCGCCAAACGGGCTTTGGAAATTGCTGCTGCGGGCGGACACAGCGTGCTTCTCACTGGGCCGCCTGGCTCGGGCAAGTCGATGTTGGCGCAGCGCTTTGCGGGGCTGCTGCCCGAGATGACGACCGAAGAGGCTTTGCAAAGCGCCGCGATTGGCAGCGTGAGCGGACGCTTTGATTTGGCGCGTTGGGGCCAGCGCCCCACCTGCAGCCCGCACCACAGCGCCAGCGCGGTCGCGTTGGTCGGCGGGGGCTCACCGCCTCGGCCGGGAGAAATATCTTTAGCCCACCACGGGGTTCTCTTTTTAGACGAGTTGCCCGAGTTCCCCCGCACCGCTTTAGAGGCGCTGCGCGAACCGCTAGAAACCGGCACCATCACCATTGCCCGCGCTGCGCGCCGCGCAGAGTTCCCCGCCCGCTTTCAACTCATTGCCGCCATGAACCCCTGCCCCTGCGGCTACCTCGGCGCAAGCAGAGCCGCGCGACCGTGCCGTTGCACGCCCGACCAAGTCAGTCGCTACCAAGGCAAACTCAGCGGGCCCTTGATGGACCGCATTGATCTGCATGTGGATGTACCCGCACTCCCCGCCCACGAGCTGCTTGAAAGCCTGCCCGGTGAAACTACCCAGGCCATTCGTGCGCGTTGCACCCAAGCGCGCTCGCTTGCGTTGGCCCGCCAGAACCTTGCCAACCAAGCGCTGCAAGGCGCAGACATTGACCACCACGCGCACTTGGAACCGGCCGCGACCACGTTTTTAAAAAATGCAGCGGCCCAATTGGCATGGTCGGCGCGGGGCACGCACCGCACCCTCAAAATTGCCCGCACCATTGCCGACCTGGCGGGCTCGCCCACCACCGCACTGGCCCACGTCGCTGAAGCAATGCAATACCGGCGCACCTCCAAAGACGCCTAGCAAACAGCCCGACAATAGGACATCTTGAATTACCTCTCCATCCTCCACGACGTTTTTGGCTATGAACAATTCCGCGGCCCCCAGCAAGCCATCGTAGAACACGTGGGCAGCGGCGGCGACGCCTTGGTGCTGATGCCCACAGGCGGCGGCAAATCGCTCTGCTACCAAATCCCCGCCATCGCCCGCCAAGGCGCAGGCCTGGGAATCACCATCGTGATCTCCCCATTGATTGCTTTGATGCACGACCAGGTCGGGGCACTGCATGAGGCCGGTGTGAGTGCGGCGTTTTTGAACTCGACACTGAGCGGCGAAGAGTCCTACCAAGTGGAGCAGTCTTTGCTGCGCGGGGATATTACGCTTTTGTACGCCGCGCCGGAGCGCATCACCACGCCGCGCTTTTTAGCGCAACTCGCCTCCTTATTTGAGCGCGGCCAGTTGAGCTTGTTCGCCATTGATGAAGCCCACTGCGTGAGCCAATGGGGCCACGATTTCCGACCCGAGTACCGCGCCTTGAGTGTGTTGCATGAGCGCTTTCCAGGGGTGCCGCGCATGGCGCTCACCGCCACAGCCGATGACCTCACCCGCGCCGATATTTTGGAGCGCTTGCAACTCCAAGATGCCCGTGCCTTTATCAGCAGTTTTGACCGGCCCAATATCCGCTACACGATTGTTGAAAAGCGCGACAGCACCACGCAGCTGCTGCGTTTTATCGAGCGCGAACATGCGGGCGATGCGGGCATTGTCTATTGCCAATCACGCAAAAAAGTAGAAGATATTGCGCAAACGCTGGTAGACGCAGGCATCAACGCACTGCCTTACCACGCCGGGCTGGATGGCCGCATACGCCAATCCAACCAAGACCGTTTTTTACGGGAAGAGGGCATCGTGATGGTGGCAACCATTGCCTTTGGCATGGGCATTGACAAGCCCGACGTGCGTTTTGTGGCGCACCTGGACATGCCTAAAAACATCGAAGGCTACTACCAAGAAACAGGTCGCGCGGGGCGTGACGGACTGCCTGCCAATGCATGGATGTGCTACGGCCTGCAAGACGTGGTGAACCAACGCCGCATGATTGACGAGAGCCCCGCGGAAGAAACCTTCAAACAGGTGATGCGCGGAAAACTCGAAGCCTTGCTCGGTTTGGCAGAAGCCACCGACTGCCGCCGCACCCGACTGTTGGCTTACTTTGGAGAAGCAAGCCAGCCCTGTGGCAACTGCGATAACTGCTTGCATCCGCCCGCGGTGTGGGACGGCAGTTCCGCCGCCCAAATGCTGCTTTCCACCATTTACAGAATCCACAAACTCAGTGGCATCAGTTTTGGCGCCGGCCAACTGATGGACATTGTTCGCGGCAAGAAAACCGATAAGGTCGCACAACATGGCCACGACACCTTGAGTACCTTTGGTGTAGGTGCTGACTTGAGCGAAATCCAACTGCGCGGCGTGTTGCGCCAACTGCTGGCGATGGGCGCGGTCATGGTGGATGTGCAGGCCTTCAACACCTTGGTATTAACCGAGAAATCGCGTGCGGTTTTGAAAGGCGACATAGCGGTGCGCCTGCGCGAATCTGTCTCTCTGCCCGCCCCGCGCAAAGGCAAAGCGCCTGCAAGCACCAAGCCCAAGGCCCCGATCGAACTCGACGCTTTGGCTTTGCTTCGGTATGCGGATCTCAAAGCCTGGCGTGCGGAAATTGCAAAAGAACACAACTTGCCGGCCTACGTTATTTTTCATGACGCAACGCTTGCTGCCATTGCCGAGCGCGCCCCCCAAAGCCTGCAAGACCTGCAAGGCATCAGTGGCATGGGGGTGAAAAAATTAGAAGCCTACGCCCACGAGGTGCTGCGCGTCGTTGCCGTGGCGTAAAAAAACCTCGGGTGGTAAGCCAAGGGTTTTTGAAGAGGGCAGCGCTCGATTCAATGCGGCTTGAAGCTGCTTTCATACGCCATGGCCGCGCCGCTCAAGGTGTTTTGTAAGCGCGCGATGGCGCGGTTGTGGCTGGCACCGCAGCTGGCATCGCCGGCAAACTGGCGGTGGTGTTGCAAAAGTTTTTGTAATTTGGTGCGGCAGACATCCAAGGCGCCAGCGAAATTGAGGGCGATGTAGGCTGAGTGTTCGGCGCGGGTTTGGCGGTATTCATCCGACCAATAACTGAACAGCTGCCACTTGTAGCTTCCCTTTTCAGGCATCTGAATAGGTGTTTTTGACATAGTGTCCTTGTTTTCCATCGATTTCATGGATCTATCACGCACCAGCGCAACGCTTGGTTGACACGTTGGGCCACTTTTTTTGAAAAGTGACGCCCTGCTTTGGGCCCGTCTGTCTCAAGGACTTTTCCCTCTGTCGCTAAAATGCGGGCATTGCCCTTTTTGTCTTCTCTAGAAAGTACGCCATGTCCGCTCCTCACGCCCACGACCACGACACCGAAACCACCGATGTGGTTGAAGACATCGTCCCGATGATGCCCATCGTTTTGCCTCTTGTTGGCGCTGTACTGATGTTCTTGCTGGCCTTTATTGCTGTGACGATGGCCTAAGGCCATGGGATTTGGCTCTGTCATGCACGGCTTACGTTTTCGCGTTTTGCTTGCTCCCGTCTGGGGTATTTGTGTCGCTCTCGCATTCTGCGCACCTGCCGCAGCCGCAACACCGGCGCAGGAGGATGCGAGCAATTGCCCCGTTTTATTGCAAAAAACCTTCAATCGCCTGCAAGACGATGCCCCCCAAAACCTCTGCCAATACAGCGGCAAAGTGATATTGGTGGTCAATACGGCCAGCCAATGCGGCTTTGCTCCGCAGTACGAAGGCTTAGAGAAACTCAACGCCACCTACGGCACCAAAGGTTTTGTCGTTTTGGGATTCCCAACCAACGACTTCGGTCAGCAAGAACCCGGCAAAGGCAAAGAGATTGCTGATTTTTGCTTCAACACCTATGGCGTGAAGTTTCCGATGTTCGAGAAATCGACCGTGCTGGGCAAGTCTGCCAACCCCTTGTTTACCGACCTAAGCAAAGCCAGCGGCACCACGCCACGCTGGAATTTTTACAAGTATTTGATCGGCCGCGATGGCAAGGTCATTGACAGTTACACCAGCTTTACCACCCCTGACAACGCCAAACTGATCGCTGAAGTAAAGAAAGCGCTCGCCCAGCGCTAAAAGCAAAGGCTTTGATGCCGGCTTAGGTTTTCGCCCGCGTCATCCCAAAGATGCCAGTGGCATTGCCCGCATCAAAGGCCAAATCTAAAAGATTGGCGTCTGCCGGCAAAACATCGCGGCTGATCAACTCAAAAAACGAACCCGGAACACTGCGCACAACGCTGCCAAGCGGCGTAGCCATTGTTCGCTCCACCCTGGCTGCGACAAAGGCCGTTTGGCGCACCCGGCCACTGGATGAAACCTCGACTTTGTCTTTGATAGGCCGGCCGCATTGACGCTGCTGTTGGGCTGCGAGATGCACATCCGCCACCCGGTCTGTGGCGTGGTTAAACGCATTGCCTTCTGTGGCGATCCAAGCCATTTCTGCCGACTCTGCCAGCAGCAACTCGTAATCGCTAAGTGCCACATCGGCATGGTGTTTGTCAAAACAAGCCGCCCACTTTGGCAGCGCCTCACGAGCCTGCTGCATAGGCAGTGTGCCGGTTTGCTCTACCTGCAACAAAGCGGCTGCAGCGTCTTCGTCCAAGGGGTTTTTAGAGCTTGCCAACACGCGGGTAACCCCGTCTTGGAAGGCGGGAGAAAACCGTTCTGGGTGAAGCTCTGAGACAAAAAACTGCGCAATGTCTTGGGGAAAGTCTTGGTGACGGTACGCTCGGCCAGTCATTTTGAGCGCGGGCAGGGGATAGGTGGCAGCCATCGCAAAGCCGAGCGGGCGAAGAATCCGAACCAGCGCCTCTTCGCCCTGCGGCAAGTCCCCGCTGGGCCAGTGCACTGTTCTGAGCGCACCGTGGTCAAACACGATTTTTCGGTGGTTTTGCGCTATTTCGCACTCCACATAGGCTTTGCCGACTGGCACACGCTCCAGCAAGCCATGAAACAAAACCATATTCAACGCTTGCGCCAATACCGCGCGGCTGACCTCGCCACTGCTGGCTTGGGTCAGCGCAGGGTGAATGTCCATGTGTGAAAAAAGCGCTTGGGCGGCGCTTTCCCCTACGCAGGCGCTGATTAAGGTGTGGATGGGTGGCATGGGGGTCTTTTTTTTGAGTCTAGCAAGTTGGCTTGCACGCAAGATCAAGTCAACTCATAACCTCATGCAAGTTTTGCATATCTATTGGCTGTAATCGCTATGTAACTTGGAAACCAGTTCCTAAAATCAAGCCCCCGCAAAGGGTCTAAAAGCTGACTTTACTCTGACAGTTTGCGCTTGGAAATCTTGTTTTCACAACCCATCGTGGATCGGTGGCGTGCGAAAAGACGATTTTTAAACTTAGGAGTTAGCGATGAATTCACCCACCATGCAGGGGCTTAGCCTGAATGCGCCCAGCTATGTCAAACATGCCCGCCTGATCGCGTGGGTGGCCGAGATGGCCGCCTTGTGCCAGCCTGCCGCCATTCACTGGTGCGATGGCTCCGAGGAAGAGTACCAAGGCCTTTGCCAGCAACTGGTAGATGCCGGAACGTTCAAAAAACTCAACCCCGCCAAACGGCCCAACAGTTTTCTCGCCTGCTCAGACCCCACCGACGTAGCCCGCGTCGAAGACCGCACCTTCATCTGCAGCGAGCGCAAAGAAAACGCCGGCCCGACCAACAACTGGATGGCGCCCCAAGAGATGCGGGCGACTCTGAAGCCCTTGTTTGACGGTTGCATGAAAGGGCGCACCATGTACGTGGTGCCTTTCTCCATGGGACCTTTGGGCTCCCACATTGCCCACATAGGAATTGAGTTAAGTGACAGCGCGTATGTCGCGGTGAACCAACGCATCATGACGCGCATGGGCAAGGCCGTGTATGACGTGCTCGGTACCGACGGCGCTTTTGTTCCTTGCATGCACTCGGTGGGCGCCCCCTTGGCGGCCGACCAGGCCGATGTGAAGTGGCCTTGCAATTCAACCAAGTACATCGTGCACTACCCAGAGACCCGCGAAATTTGGTCGTACGGGTCGGGCTACGGTGGCAACGCTTTGCTCGGAAAAAAATGCTTTGCCTTGCGCATTGCTTCCACCATGGGCCGCGACCAAGGCTGGCTTGCAGAACACATGTTGATCTTAGGGGTGAGCAGCCCCGAAGGAAAAAAATACCACGTGGCCGCCGCCTTCCCCAGCGCATGCGGTAAAACCAATTTCTCAATGCTGGTTCCACCCGAGGGCTTTGAAGGCTGGAAGGTCACGACGATTGGCGATGACATCGCCTGGATCAAGCCGCATGCGGACGGCAAGATGTACGCGATCAACCCCGAAGCGGGTTATTTTGGTGTCGCCCCAGGAACGAATTACCACACCAACCCCAATTGCATGGCCAGCCTGAATAAGAACGTGATTTTCACCAACGTGGCACTCACCGATGACGGCGACGTGTGGTGGGAAGGCATGGAAAAAGACAGCGGCGCTTTACCCGCCCATTTGATCGACTGGCAAGGCAAGGACTGGACACCCGCTATCGCCAAAGAAACCGGCGCCAAAGCCGCCCACCCCAACTCGCGCTTTACGGTGGCAGCGGGCAACAACCCTGCGCTAGACAGCGCGTGGGACGATGCCAACGGCGTGCCCATTGACGCGTTTATTTTTGGTGGCCGCCGCTCAACCACCGTGCCCTTGGTCACAGAAGCCCGCAACTGGGTTGAAGGCGTGTACATGGCTGCCACCATGGGCTCCGAGACCACAGCTGCTGCGGCCGGTCAACAAGGCGTGGTGCGCCGCGACCCCTTTGCGATGCTGCCTTTTACCGGCTACAACGTGAGCGATTATTTCCAACACTGGTTAGATATGGGCGACAAGCTCACCCAAGCTGGCGCGAAGTTGCCAGCGATTTACTGTGTCAATTGGTTTCGCAAAGGCGAAGACGGCAAATTCGTTTGGCCGGGCTACGGCGAGAACATGCGCGTCTTGAAGTGGATGATTGACCGCCTCGAAGGCAAAGCCAAGGGCGTTGACAATGGCTTTGGTGTGAGCCCCACGTATGCAGAAATCACGTGGAAGGGCTTGGCGTTTACACCGGCAGAGTTTGCCACCGTGACCAGCTTGAACAAAGCCGACTGGAAGCAAGAGATTGCCCTGCACACCGAGCTGTTTGGGCAACTGGCGTACCATCTGCCTGCGGCCTTGGAAAAGACCAAGGCGCAGTTCGAACAGCGCCTGGCGGCTTAAGAAGAACGCGCCACTGCGGCGCGTAGCTCCTCCATCACGCGGGGGTCGCGATTAGCGAATTCCCACATTTGCTCTTCGCGGCGAATTTGGGCAGCCACTTTCATTTGGCGGTCCACACTGGCAGCCAAGGCCATGGTGATTTTGCGCAAGGGGCGGGCAAAGAACGCCAGCCCCGCAAACACCACGCTCCACAAGGCCACCCAGCCCAAGAGCAAATGGCCGTCGGCCCAGTTGTCGATCACCTGATCGGCCACCACCAACATGGCAGCCATCACACCGGCGAGC
>JAIPDD010000005.1 GCA_021737875.1 Sulfuritalea sp. | reverse complement strand
CACATCTTCAATCTGGAAGTCATAGTCCAGCTTTTTTTCAGCCATCACAATGCGCACTTTGCGAACGTAGGGGCTAGAGACGGATCCAATAAGTTTCATGGGTAATCAGGTGGTAAAGAATGGTTCATTCTATACACCGAAAACTTCCCTTGCCTGACCATGGGTACACCTACAATCGCACCATGACTTTCTCTGCTATTTCTGCCCTTTCGCCCTTAGACGGCCGCTACGCCGCCAAGCTCGCCACCCTGCGTCCCTTGATGAGCGAGCAGGGGTATATGCACCGCAGGGTGCAAGTCGAAGTGGCTTGGTTTATTGCTTTAAGCGACGCGGGCTTCGCAGAATTCAAGCCCTTAAGCCCCGGCGCGCGCACTTATCTTTTAGGCCTGGTCAAAAATTTCTCAGAAGCCGATGGTGAAGCCATTAAAACCATAGAAAAGACAACCAACCACGACGTCAAAGCGGTGGAGTACTGGCTCAAATCCAAATTTGAAGCCCGCCCCGAACTGATGAGTGCCAATGAGTTTGTGCACTTTGCCTGCACCAGCGAAGACATCAACAACACCAGCCACGCTTTGCAACTGCGCGTGGCACGCGATATGGTGGTCTTGCCCCAACTCGACCGCTTGGTGCTCAAACTACGCGATATGGCGCACGCCTATGCCGACGTTCCCATGCTCAGCCGCACCCATGGCCAAACCGCCAGCCCCACCACTGTTGGCAAAGAAATCGCCAATGTGGTGGTTCGCTTGCAAGCGGCCTGTGAAAAAATTGCCAATGTCAAGATCCTGGGCAAGATGAATGGCGCGGTCGGCAATTACAACGCCCATCTCAGCGCCTGGCCTGATTTTGATTGGGAAGCATTTTCTAAGCGCGTCATTGAAGCCCCCGAACCCCTAGGTTTGGGCTTGGTTTTTCAACCCTACAGCATTCAAATAGAACCGCACGACTATATGGCCGAACTGTTTGATGCCATCGCCCGCGCAGACACTATCTTGATTGACTGGTCCCGCGACGTGTGGGGCTATGTCTCGCTGGGTTACTTCAAACAAAAATTGCGCGACGGGGAAGTGGGCTCCAGCACCATGCCGCACAAGGTCAACCCCATTGATTTTGAAAATGCCGAAGGTAATTTGGGCTTGGCCAACGCTTTACTCAAACACCTCAGTGAAAAACTCCCCATCAGCCGCTGGCAGCGCGACCTGACGGATTCCACGGTCTTGCGCAATATGGGTGTGGCTTTGGGCTATGCGGTGCTGGCCTACCAGTCCTTGCTGGCGGGCCTCAATAAATTGGAAATCAACCACGCAGCCATTGCCAAAGATTTAGATGCCTCGTGGGAAGTGTTGGCCGAGCCCATTCAAACCGTGATGCGCCGCTACGGTTTGCCCCAGCCGTATGAGCAGTTGAAAAAATTCACCCGTGGTGAGGCCATGACCCAAGCACTCATGCAGGGCTTTATTGCGGCGCTGGCCATTCCAGAGGCTGAAAAACAACGCCTTTTGGCGATGACGCCTGCCAGCTACACCGGCAAAGCAGCCGAATTAGCGCGCCGCGTTTAGGGCGCCGCTTGGCCCTTTAAAGCCAAGGCCCGTTCATACAAGGCGTTGCGCGGCTCGCCACTGATATCGGCAGCGAGCTTCACCGCGGTTTTCAGCGGCAATTGCTCTAATAACAATTTGAGAATGCGGTCGTCGTGGGCGACTTCATTCGTCGCTGGAGCAGGGTGCAAGACCAAAGCAAACTCTCCGCGCAAACGGTTGGCATCTGCGGCTAACCACGGCACCAAGGCATCGGCGCGCAGTGTCGCAATCTCTTCAAACTGCTTGGTCAACTCCCGCCCCACCGTTACCCATCGCGCGCCCAACACCGCCAAGGCATGGGCCAAGGCTTCGATCCGGTGCGGTGCTTCTAACAGCACCACCGCTTGGGTTTGGCCCGCCAGGGCCTCCACGGCACTGGCGCGCTCGCCGGCCTTGGTGGGCAAAAACCCGGCGAACACAAAACCACTGCCCCCTTCGCTGTCTTGCAACACCCCAGCTGCACTGAGGACCGCAGTCACACTGCTGGCTCCCGGCAAAGGCACCACACGCAAGCCTTGCGCGCGCACATGCGCCACCAAACGCGCCCCAGGGTCGCTGATACCCGGCGTTCCCGCATCGCTGACATACACCACGCGCTGGCCCAAACGCAAGCGATCGACAACGCTAGCCGCCGCTTCTTGTTCGTTGTGTTGGTGTACCGCCAAGGTTTGTGCGTTGTTTTTTTCGATGCCATAGGCACGCAAGAGCGCTTGGGTGTGGCGGGTGTCTTCACACGCCACGGTATCCGCCAAGGTCAGCACATGCAAAGCACGCAGGCTGATGTCCGCTAAATTTCCGATGGGGGTGGCCACCACATACAGGGTACTTTGCGGATAATGCTGCGAACCAGCCGCCTCAGTTGCGGCCCCCAGGGCAGAGAAAAAAGAAGCACTCACAAATGGGATTCCTTCCAAACAAGACCCCACACGCTACCACCAAACGCATCGGCGATGCGGCGGAAGACGAAGCTTTGCAGTATTTGCAAGCCCAAGGCTTGCGCTTGCTGGTACGCAATTATCGGAGCCCCGGGCGCGGCGGCGGTGAAATTGATTTGATCATGCAAGACCAAGACAGCACGGTGGTGTTTGTGGAGGTGCGCAAACGCACGTCCACGCGCCACGGTGGGGCTGCAGCCAGCGTAGGCCGCGTCAAGCAAAGGCGCATTGTGTTTGCTGCGCAGTTTTACCTTTTGAAACTGCGTACCCTGCCGCCTTGCCGCTTTGATGTGGTGGAAGTCACACCCGAGGGACTGGCCTGGCTCCAAGCCGCTTTTGATGCGTCCTGAATTTTCGTTTGTCTTGGGCACGCGGTATCATTGCACCCATGCTTGAACAACGTATTGAACAACACTTCATTGACAGCGCGGACCTGAAATACCAAAGCGCGCAAGTCTTAAGCAAACCCATCGCTGCGGCGATTCAGGCCATGTTGGCCTGTGTGACCAGTGGCGGCAAGGTCTTGGCCTGCGGCAACGGGGGCTCGGCAGCCGATGCCCAGCATTTTTCGGCCGAGTTTGTGGGCCGCTTTGAGCGCGAACGCCCTGAGCTTGGCGCGATTGCGCTGACCACTGACACGTCCATCATTACCGCCATTGCCAACGACTACGACTACAACGTGATTTTTTCACGCCAAGTACGCGCACTCGGTCAACCCGGCGATGTGTTGCTGGCGATTTCTACCAGCGGTAATTCTGCGAATGTGCTTGCAGCCATTGAGGCGGCCCACCAGCGCGAAATGGTGGTGGTAGGTTTGAGTGGGCGCGGAGGCGGCAAGATGGCGCAGGTACTGCGCGATACCGATGTGCATATTTGCGTCCCCCACGAGCGCACGGCACGCGTTCAAGAAGTTCATATCCTGGCGCTGCATTGCATTTGCGATGGCGTCGATGCCCAACTGATGGGCGACCAAGAAAGCAATCCATGAAATTAGTGTTCCGCCCTCTGGCTTTGGCCCTGCTTACCGTGGGCGCTGCCACCCAACTCACCGCTTGTTTTCCTTTGGCAGTGGGCGGTGCGGTGATGACCGGGATGGTGGCCACCGACCGGCGTACCTCGGGCACGGTGGTGGAAGACCAAGCCATTGAATTCAAAGCCGGCAGCCGCATCCGCGACAGCTTGGGCGACCGCGCGCACATCAACATCACCAGCTTCAACCGCCAAGTGTTGATCACAGGCGAGGCGCCCAACGCCCAAGACAAGGCCCTGGTGTCTCAGATTGTGCGTAACGTAGAGAACGTAGAGTCCACCGTCGATGAAGTGGCAATCATGGGCAACAGCAACTTCAGCGAGCGCTCGAATGACCTCATCATCACCGGCCGCATCAAAGCGTCCTTGCTGGACTCCAAGGACATTTTTGGGACCGCCTTCAAAGTCACCACCGAGCGCGGCGTGGCATTTTTGATGGGCCGTGTCACCGAGCGCGAATCCAAACGCGCGACTGAGGCCGCCAGCGTGGTGCCCGGCGTGAAGAAGGTGGTTCGGGTGCTGGAAATTATTTCAGAAGACGAACTTGCGCGCTCGCAAAAAGCAGCACCCAAAAAATAAACGCTCCGGGTTCTTACCGGACTATCCAATGGGCCTTCGGGCCCATTTTTTATTTCAGGCGTTTAATCAAACTTGAGGTGTCCCAGCGCTTACCGCCCATTTGCTGGACATCGGCATAAAACTGGTCGACCAAGGCCGTCACCGGCAAGCGCGCACCATTGGACTTGGCTTCGTCGAGCACCAGCCCCAAGTCTTTGCGCATCCAGTCCACCGCAAAACCAAAATCAAACTTGCCCGCCACCATGGTTTTGCCACGGTTGTCCATTTGCCAGCTTTGGGCTGCGCCCTTGCCGATCACATCCAATACCAAATTCATATCCAAACCAGCGTGCGCGCCGAAAGCCACCGCCTCACTCAAGCCTTGCACCAAACCGGCAATCGCAATTTGGTTGACCATTTTTGCCAATTGGCCCGCACCGCTGTCACCGATCAAAGTGAATGCGCGAGAAAACGCCATGCCCGTGCTTTGGACCTGATCGAAAGCCGCCTGCGTGCCGCCACACATCACGGTCAACATGCCGTTTTGCGCTCCCGCTTGGCCGCCGGAAACAGGTGCATCCACAAAATGCAAACCGAGATGCTGGGCGGCCTGGTTCAGCTCACGGGCAACCGACGCAGACGCCGTGGTGTGGTCCACAAAAATAGCGCCCGCGTGCATGCCGGCAAACGCCCCATCGGCGCCCAAGGTGACGCTGCGCAAGTCGTCGTCATTGCCAACGCAGCAAAAAACGATGTCGGCTTGCATTGCCGCTTCGCGCGGCGTTGCGGCAAACCCTTGCGCACCTTTGGCGCTGCCATTCGCTGCAAATTCAGCCACCCAGGCCTGGGCTTTGGCGGGGGTGCGGTTGTAGACCGTAACGCGGTGACCTGCCCGCGCCAAATGACCCGCCATGGGGTAGCCCATCACGCCCAGACCAATAAAAGCAAGCGATTGGGCTTGCGCGGGTTCGTAGGTTTTAGCGTTCAAAGAAGACGGTTGGGTCATGGGGGTTTCCTAAGTTGTCAATTAAAAGTTCTCTGGCATTTTGGCATTGCTGCGGGCTACGTCCAAAGCGATGCGCTGCTCGCGCACCAAGGCCGATAAATGGTGGTCCAAGGTTTGCATTCCCGCACCGCTGCCCGTTTGCATTGCTGAATACAGCTGCGCAATTTTGCCTTCTCTAATTAAATTGCGCACAGCCGGGGTTCCCACCAGAATTTCAAACGCCGCTAAGCGACCATCGCCGGTTAGGGTGGAGCACAAGGTTTGAGAGATCACAGCCAGCAAAGACTCTGACAGCATCGTTCGCACCATGCTTCTTTCATCTCCGGGAAAGACGTCAACAATGCGGTCTATGGTTTTGGCAGCACTGGCGGTGTGCAGACTGGCCAAAACCAAGTGCCCTGTTTCTGCCGCCGTGAGGGCCAGCCGAATGGTTTCCAAATCACGCAGTTCGCCAATCACGATGGCGTCTGGGTCTTCACGCAAGGCCGAGCGCAAGGCTTGAGAAAAACCATGGGTGTGCGTGCCCACTTCGCGTTGGTGCACCACGCTTTTTTGGGAAGCATGGACAAACTCGATCGGGTCTTCAATCGTCACAATGTGGCCAGCGTGGTGCGAGTTGCGGTGGTGCGTTAAGGCCGCAAGCGTGGTTGATTTGCCTGAACCGGTAGGGCCTGTCACCAAAACCAAGCCCTGCAGCTTCAAGGCCAACTGCGAAAAAATACCGGGGGCTCCGAGCTGCTCCAGTGTCAAAATTTGGCTTGGAATACTACGAAATACAGCACCTGCGCCATGCAACTGGGTAAACGCGTTAACCCGAAAACGGCTTGCGTGCGGCCCCACACAGGCATAGTCCAACTCCCAGTGCGTGGCATAGGTCTGGCGCTGCGCGGGGCTCATGGTGGCTTCCAAGAGGGTGCGGATTTCTTGATCGCTCAGAGCCGGCATGTCTGTGCGACTTAATTCGCCATGCACCCTGAGCATAGGCGGCAAGCCCGCAGAAAGATGTAAATCCGAGGCGTGGCTGTCCACGCACATTTTGAGCAATTGAGAAATATCCACGGCCGCGCTCCCTTTTTTTGCATTATCCTCAACGGCATGCCCCACACAAGCAACATCTCTGCCCAACTGCGCCAGGTTCAAGAGCGCATCCAACAGGCTTGCGTAAGAGCCGCTCGAGATCCTCTTTCGGTGCGCCTGCTGGCTGTGTCTAAAACCTTCCCTGCAGCCCAGGTGGCCGAGGCCTTTGCCGCAGGCCAAACTGCCTTTGGTGAAAACTACATCCAAGAAGGGGTTGAAAAAATAGCGGCGCTTGCGCACTTGCCCTTAGAGTGGCACTGCATTGGTCCCATTCAAAGCAACAAGACCCGCTTGGTAGCCGAGCATTTTGATTGGGTGCATTCGGTAGACCGCCTGAAAATCGCCCAGCGTTTGAGCGAACAGCGCCCTGAGAATCTCGCACCTTTGAACATTTGCTTGCAAATCAATATCGATGGCGGCCCCACCAAGTCCGGTGTTGCGCCCGCGGAGGCTTTGGCTTTAGCGCAAGCGTTCGCGCAGCTGCCGCGATTGCGCCTACGCGGCATCATGACCATCCCCGAACCCAGCGAGAACTTTGCCAGCGCCAGCAAAGCCCACCGTGAAGCCCGCGCCCTATTTGATGCTTTGTGCCAATCCGGCTTGGCGCTCGACACCTTATCGATGGGCATGAGCGCAGACCTCGAGGCTGCTATTTCAGAGGGCAGCACCATGGTGCGTGTAGGCTCTGCGATTTTTGGCGGGCGGGCTTAGCGCAGCAGCGGCAAACGGGTGGTGTTTTTGATTTCTTCCATCACCGCGTAAGTGCGTGTCTCGCGCACCCCGGGCAGCTGCCATAACACGGTGCCCGCAAACGCGCGGTAGGCAGCCATGTCGGCCATGCGGGTTTTGAGCAGGTAGTCAAAACCGCCTGCGACCATGTGGCACTCCATGATTTCTGCGCGCACTTGCACTGCTGCTTTAAACGCTTCGAATACGTTGGGCGTGGTGCGGTCAAGCAGTACTTCGACAAACACCATCATCCCCGCGCCGAGTTTCAAGGGGTTCAAACGGGCTTCGTAGCCCAGAATAAATCCCTCTTTGCTCAAGCGCTGAACCCGCGCTAAAACAGCGGTAGGCGACAAAGCCACTTCCTGCGCTAATTTCAGGTTAGAGATGCGCCCGTCGTCTTGCAGGCAGCGCAAAATTTTCAAGTCCGTTCGGTCTAAGTCGTTCGATGTAGCGGTCATGGAGTTAATTATTCACTATTTATATCCAATATTTTAGTTATTAATGCAATATAAAACGGTGGAACATAGTGCATCGCTCATCATCGTTTTGAAAGTATCGCCATGCCTGTTGCCCAACGCCTGCCCAGCCCCTACCGCCCCGAAGCGGCCATTGTTTCGCACCGACTGCAGGCCTTGGCCAACGCCTTGGAATGGGCGGCAGCAGCCCAGGTCGCCGCGCCCTGGGTTCAGGCAGTGCGCGACAACCCACCGCCGTTTTGGGCCATGGAAAGCCTGCTCAAGGAGTACCCCATCTCAAGCGCGGAAGGCTTGGCTTTGATGCGTTTGGCCGAAGCGCTGCTGCGTATTCCCGATATGGACACCGCCATTGCGTTGACTGCAGACCAGTTGGGACGGGCCGACTTTGCCGAGGGGGGCGACCACGTGCTGTCCAAGCTCTCCAGCGCAGCCATTGCACTGTCCAAACATTTTTTACCCGAAACTTCCACTGACACGCCGCATAAACCAGGACTCATGGGCAAACTCGGCGCCAAGACGGTGGTGGCTGCGACGCTGCGCGCGGTGCAATTGCTGGGACGGCAGTTTGTACTGGGCCAAACCATGGCAGAGGCCCTGCAAGAAGCCCAAACAGCACGAAAAAAAGCCAGCAATACACTCACGTTTTCCTACGACATGTTGGGCGAAGGCGCGCGCACCGAACGCGACGCGCAGCGCTATTTAAAAAGCTACCAAGACGCCATTGCTTGTATTGCAAAAAATACCCCTGCAGACGCAGTACCCGAAAAAAGCGACGGCATCAGCATCAAGCTCAGTGCCTTGCACCCGCGCTATGAAGACGCACAAAGCCAGCGCGTGATGCGGGAGTTGGTGCCGCGCGTTGAAGGCTTGTGCGAGATGGCAGCGCAGGCCAACATCAACCTCACCATTGACGCAGAAGAAGTCGACCGGCTGGAGTTGTCCCTTGAAGTGTTTGAAGCCTTAGTGGCTTGGGTTGCAAAGAACCACCCACAGTGGTGCGGCCTGGGTTTGGCAATGCAAGCCTACCAAACGCGGGCACTGGAATTGATTGACCACGTGGCGCACCTGGGGCGCACCTACCGCGTGCGTTTGATGTGCCGTTTGGTCAAAGGCGCGTACTGGGATGCAGAGGTCAAACGCGCCCAAGAGTTGGGCTTGCCGCATTACCCCGTTTTTACGCACAAGCACCATACCGATGTGTCTTACCTGGCCTGCGCCCGTGCGCTTTTGGCAGCGAGCGATGTGATTTTTCCGCAGTTCGCCACCCACAATGCAGCAACCATCGCAGCCCTTTTGCAGATGGGCGCAAAAAGTGGAGCGCCGTTTGAACTACAGCGGCTGCATGGCATGGGCGAGGGTGTGTACCGTGAGGTACTGAAAAATCCTCTGGTGGGTTGCCGCGTGTATGCACCGGTGGGGGCCCACAAAGACTTGCTGGCTTACCTGGTTCGCCGCTTGTTAGAAAACGGTGCCAACTCTTCGTTTGTGCACCAGTTGGCAGACGAGTCCGTGGGCATGGATGAATTACTGATCTCCCCCCTGCGCCTCGAACCGCACTCCGCGCTGCCTTTGCCAGACAACCTCTTTGGCGCAAGCGCAGGGGGCCGAGCCAACAGCGCCGGCTTAGACCTCACGGTACCCAGCATGACCGCGCCGCTGTTGGCAGCATTCAAGGCGCAAACGGTGCCCCACCTTGCGCTGACCGATCTCGCCCACGTTGGCCCTGCTTTTGCCGCAGCAAATCAGGCTTTTCCTGCTTGGAACCGCCGGGGTGCATTGGAGCGTTCACGCATTCTCCAAGCCGCCGCCGACCAACTCCAAGCCCAAACGCCCGCGGCCTACGCTCTTTTGGTCAAAGAGGCGTTCAAAACCTGGGGCGATGCTGTGGCCGAGGTGCGTGAAGCGGTCGACTTTTTGCGTTACTACGCGCTCGAAGCCGAGCGCATCATGCAGCCCCTGTCCATGCCGCACATGCATGGGGCCGCGTTTTCTTCAAGCCTCGCTTTCGGGACGACCGGAGAGACCAATACCCTAAGCCTGACTGGGCGCGGGGTGTGGGTGTGCATCAGTCCGTGGAACTTTCCGCTGGCTATTTTTATGGGCCAAGTTGCTGCGGCTTTGGCCACAGGCAACACGGTGTTGGCTAAACCCGCGGAACAAACGCCCGCCATTGCTGTATTTGCAGTGCAACTACTGCACGGCGCGGGTGTTCCAAAAGACGCCTTGCAACTTCTTCATGGGCCGGGAGAAACGTTAGGCGCTGCGCTGGTTGCGCAGCCAGGTGTAGCAGGCGTTGTATTTACCGGTTCGACCTCCGTAGCCAAAACCATAAGCCGCGCACTCACAGCCCAAGACGGGCCCATCGTCCCGTTGATCGCAGAAACCGGTGGCATCAACGCCATGCTGGTGGACTCCAGCGCGCTGCCAGAGCAAGTGGTAGACGCGGTGGTGGTGAGTGCATTTCGCTCGGCCGGCCAACGCTGCTCAGCCCTGCGTTTGCTGTGTGTGCATGACGACATTGCCGATGCCGTGATCGACATGCTCCAAGGTGCGGCTCAAGAACTGCGGGTTGGAAACCCCGCTGAGCTCGCAACCGACCTCGGCCCGGTGATTGACGCCGAGGCTTTTGCCAACATCAGCGCGCACATCGAGCGCTTAAAGGAAAAACACACTGTGCGGATTACGCCTGCGGCAGAAACCGTCACCTCTTCGCCCATTCCTCACTTGATTGCACCCCACGCCTTTGAGCTTGCGCAGATCTCGGATGTCAGCGCAGAAATTTTTGGCCCTGTTTTGCAAATCGTGCGCTGGCGCGGCGACCCTTTGACAGTGATTGAACAAGTCAACGCGCTGGGGTTTGGACTCACCCTCGGCATCCAAACCCGCATTGACAGCCGCGCCCAAGCGCTTGCTAGCGCCGCCCACATCGGCAACGTGTATATCAATCGCAACATGATTGGCGCAGTCGTTGGGGTTCAAGCCTTTGGCGGCGAAGGCTTGAGTGGAACCGGCCCCAAAGCGGGCGGACCGCACTACCTGTACCGTTTTTGCGCTGAGCGCACGGTCACCGTCAACACTACGGCTGCAGGTGGCAACGTGGCATTAATGGCTTGACAAGAAACCGCAAGAAGGAAGGGCCCAGAAATTAAAAATCTATTTCCAGCGGCGTGGGCAGTTTGTCATCCAAGTACAAGCTGTACTCATCCCACACGCCTTCGCCGTAATGCTTGTCACACAGGGCTTCAATGTCGCCCAAAGTGATGAATAGGGTGCTGAACATCACGTCATAGAAAAACGGCTGTTCTGTGCCTGCGGCCTCGTCCACCTCGAGGTGAAAGCCGTGGACCCACACGCGCTTGCCGGCATATTTGGCTTCAAACGCCGCCTTGCGCTTTTGGTACTCTGCCTCCTCATATTCATCTTCTGACAAGCGGCGCAGGTGGTAGGCGTTGCCGTGCAAAGGGTGGGCTGGGTCGAGCTGCATGTCAATCATGTGCCACTCGCCAGACATTTGGTTGGCCACATTGGCCAATTGCTCTGGTGTGATGTCGCCTTCCCAGTGCACCACATCGATACAGTTCGATTGCCCCACTTCACCGTCCCAGATACTGGCGCTGTGGCGCATGGTTTTTGTGTGCATTGCGGTCTCCCTTTGGAATGGATAAAACTCCTGCCAGTCTACCCCCGACGCAAGCACGACATGGCAAGTCGCAATGCGAGAACCGCGGCGCCTGCGCATCCCGAAATTTTGTTAACCTGTCCGCTTTCCTTTCACTCCTTCGCAAAACGCCTATGTCCCCCAAACGCCCGCACATTGTGTTCATCATGGCCGACCAAATGGCAGCACCCCTGTTGCCCATGTACAACTCTGCGTCAGTGGTGAAGATGCCCCATTTGTCTGCCTTGGCCGCTGCCGGAGTCACCTTTGATTCAGCCTACTGCAACAGCCCGTTGTGTGCGCCCTCGCGGTTTAGCTTGGTCAGCGGCCAGCTGCCCTCGCAGATCGGCGGCTTTGACAATGCGGCCGATTTTGCTGCTGACGTTCCCACCTACGCCCACTACCTTCGCAACCTGGGCTACCGCACGGCGCTGTCCGGAAAAATGCATTTTTGTGGCCCCGACCAATTGCACGGCTATGAGGAGCGTCTCACGAGCGACATTTACCCCGCAGACTACGGCTGGGCCGTGAATTGGGACGAACTCGAGGTGCGCCCCAGCTGGTACCACAACATGGCGTCCGTGCTCCAAGCCGGTCCTTCGGTTCGGACCAACCAGCTCGACTTTGACGAAGAAGTTGTTTTCAAGGCCCGCCAATACCTGTACGACCACGTTCGCAACACGCCCGAGCAACCGTTTTGCTTGACGGTGTCAATGACGCATCCGCACGACCCCTACACCATCCCTGCCGAGTTTTGGAACCTGTACCAAGACAGCGAGATTCCCATGCCGCGCAACCCGATTGCGCAGGCAGCGCAAGACGCGCACTCCAAGCGCATACTCAAAGTGATCGACCTGTGGGACAAACCCGTCAGCGAAGAAGCCATTCGCCGCGCACGCCGCGCCTACTTTGGCTCGTGCAGCTATGTGGACGCCAAAATTGGCGAAATCCTTAAAACCTTGGACGAGTGCGGGCTGCGCAAGGACACCATCATCGTGTTCTCGGGCGACCATGGCGACATGCTGGGCGAACGCGGGCTTTGGTACAAGATGCACTGGTTTGAAATGGCAGCCCGTGTTCCTTTGGTGGTCTGCGCCCCCGGACGTTTTTCTCCGCATAAGGTATCGCAAAGCGTCTCCACCATCGACCTGTTACCCACGTTGGTTGAGCTCGCCGGAGGCACAGTGGACTCCCAGCTGCATTTAGATGGCCGCTCCTTGGTGGCACACCTGCAAGGCCTCACAGACACGCCAGGGCACGACGAAGTCATTGGAGAATACATGGCAGAAGGCAGCAAAACGCCGCTGGTAATGATCCGCCGCGGGCCGTGGAAATTCATCTACGGCCAAGACGACGTCTGCATGCTTTTTAATTTAGACCAAGACCCTGACGAGCTCAATAATCTTGCCGAACAAGCCGCCTACCAAGACACTGCGCGCGCTTTTCACGAAGAAGTCGCCCAGCGCTGGGACCTCCCTGCCCTGCACGCCCAAGTCTTAGCCAGCCAACGCCGGCGTCGCTTGGTAGGCAAAGCCTTGGCCCAAGGCAAACGCACCTCCTGGGACCACCAGCCCTTCGTTGATGCCAGCCAGCAGTACATGCGCAACCACATCGATCTTGATGACTTGGAGCGCAGGGCGCGGTTTTAATCAGCCGCAGCAAAAACCCGACTAGATTCGGGCAGCCACCGCCGTCATCACCTTGGCGGCCGCACGCATCAACGCTTTGACAGCACCCGGCAACTCCGCCGCACCCGCATCGCTTGCGGTCTCGGCATGGCGAATTTCATCCAAATACATCTGTTGGACAATGGCGCGGGATTCGTGGTCCGCCTCGGGCAGGCCGCCTGCTGGGGCGTTCAAGTGGCTTTGCAGGTGGGCCCCCACCTGTTTTTCCGTCTCGGCCACAAAGCCCAAGCTCACTGCCTTACCCATACGTCCGGCTACCAAGCCCAAACCAAACGCCCCAGCGTACCAAAGCGGGTTTAAAAGGGAAGGCCGTGCCCCCAAGGCCGCAAGCCGCTCGGCAGTCCAAGCCAAGTGGTTGGTTTCTTCAAGACAGGCGTGTGAAAAGTGCGCTCGCAAAGCGGGATCGGGCGTTGCCAGCGCTTGCGCCGTATAAAGCGCTTGGGCGCAAACCTCGCCCACGTGGTTCACCCGCATGAGCCGCGCAGCATGCGCTGCCTCTTGCGGAGTCAGATCGCTGACCTCACCTCCCCCTGCGGGGCTGGGCAGGGCGGCATGGGCCGGAGCAAACAAAGTTCGCAGTGCCGTATCAGCGGCGCCCAAGAGTGCATCGGCCAGGCTTACAGGAGCAAAAGTCATAGACAACCTCAAAAGTAGCTTGCATTTTAGGGATGAATGCCGTGGGCTGCTTTAGTAACTCGTTAGGCCACAGCCCCTAGAAACTGTTGCACGGTTGCAACGGAAAACAGGGATTAACGACCCAAGAGCTACGAAACGTTTGCCAAGGCAGAGGCGGTCTGCTTCAATACATGTAACTTCCTTTTTTTAGGAGGTTGGCCCGGGGTTCCTCCTGGAGCCCTTTGTTTAACCTTGGAGAATTTACAAATGAAAAAGACTATCGTAGCTTTGGCAGTTTTGGCTGCTTCTGGCGCTTCTTTTGCGCAAAAT
Organism: Sulfuritalea sp.; assembly: GCA_021737875.1. Lineage (GTDB taxonomy): Bacteria > Pseudomonadota > Gammaproteobacteria > Burkholderiales > Burkholderiaceae_C > Allorhodoferax. The sequence continues at coordinate 27,741 of JAIPDD010000005.1, read as the reverse complement.
GTATCGATGACTGGTACGTTAGCTTATGGCTACACGGCTACATCGACCAACGGAGTTGAAGCTTCCGGTTTTGGTAATGACACATCAGATGTGTATTTGGATGCCAGCGAAGACTTGGGCGGTGGCATGAAAATTGCTGCAGCTTTTGGCGTTTCCGGCTTAGTTAAGTCTGGCGCTGTTACTGGAACTGACTCAACTTTGACTTTGACAACAGGTGCTGGTACGTTTAAAACTGGTCTGACCAAAGGCGGAGACTATTTGTCTGGTGGTATTTCCGGTTTAGGCGGATACGGTTTGGATGGAAGAATTTTTACCGCACGCTCCGTGAAAGATTTTGTATCGTTCACACTTCCTTCAATGAGCGGTTTGACAGTTGGACTCACTTTTTCCGAAGCTAGTACCACCAATGGAACAGGCGCAGGTGTATCCGGAGTTTCTGCTACTGTTGGTCAACCAACAACCTCTATCTCTGCAACATATGCAGCGGGGGCTTTGGCTTCTAACTTGAATTACGTTTCATACGCAAATCGCACAGCAGCAACAGAGACTAGTGGTACCAGCGTAACACGCGGGGCATTGTCGTATGACTTAGGTGTTGTGAAATTAGGTGTGGGCGCTTCAGTTGTTTTGTTTAACGGCACAAGCAATAACACCTTAACTGATAGCATTTTTTCATTGGCTGCCCCAGTGGGTCCTCTCACTGTGGTTGGTCAATTCGGACAGCGTACGGCTGCCAATTATGCGGCCACCGCTGCCAATACAACTATTACTGGCGCAATCGTAAAAGCAACATACCCATTGAGCAAGCGCACTTACATGACTGCGACTTATGGTCAATGGACTGGAGCCACAAGCGCGGCAGATCCTACTCCTCAAGCTAATAAATCCAGCATGACCGAGTTTGTTTTGGGTCACAGCTTCTAATTCTCGAGCTAGCTTAGTGCTAGCTTAAGCGTTACAAGCCCAATACCTCGCCGTGGTGACACGGCGGGGTATTTTTATTTACGCCCTCATGTAAACACGGCAGTTGACAGTAACAATCAACAAAAAGGCTCCTTTTGACGCACATACTGTTTTTTTGGCCCTGCTGGCTCTGCACCCTATCATCAGTGGTAATCTAGAATGAAGAGATCTGCTCAACAAATCTCACCGAGTTAACGCCTTTGATTTCCGTCTACATCATCGCCTTCAACGAAGTAGAGAAAGTACGCGCAGCGATTGAAAGCGTGCGTTGGGCTGATGAAATCGTGGTGGTGGACTCCTGGAGCACCGACGGAACGGCAGAACTGGCAACCCAGTTGGGAGCCAAAGTGGTACAAGTCACGTTCCAAGGCTTTGGCGATCTGCGTAACCACGCCATAGCCGCCTGTACCCACCCTTGGATTTTCAGCTTGGATGCGGACGAACGGTGTACGCCAGAGGCCGCACAAGAAATCCGCCGCATTACCCAAGACCAAGACGCGCTTGACGCGTACCATACGCCTAGGCGCAACTTCTTTATGGGCCGCTGGATCCGCCATTCTGGCTGGTACCCCAACTACCGTCAGCCCCAGCTCTTTCGCAAAGGGGCGATGTCTTATGACCTCAAACCAGTTCACGAAGGCTATGTTTTACATACCCCTAAGGCTTTAGGCCATATGAAATCCGCCATTTGGCAGTTCCCGTTCAAGAATTTGGCCGAGGTAATGCACAAGGCCAACCGCTACTCCTCCTTGGGCGCTGAGAAAATTCGACATAAAAAAATAACCATGGGCTCTGCCTTGCTCCACGGAACTTGGTCATTTTTGAAGCACTACTTCTTTAAGCGGGGGTTTTTGGACGGCTGGGCTGGTTTTGTGATTGCTTTAGGAAATTTTGAAGGCACTTTTTACCGCTACGCCAAGGCTTTGGAAATGCAAAAAGGAAACGTTTGGCAAGCCCCAAACACTGTTCAGCCTATTCACAGCAACCATGACTAAAGCCGACCGGGCGCTTTACCTGCGCCTTTTGGGCTTTATCAAGCCCTATTGGAAAGTGTTTTCAATCGCCGTAGTCTGTATGGTGCTTACGGCGTCCACCGAGCCCGTTTTCCCCGCCATCATGAAATACCTGCTTGACAGCGGTTTTCATACATTGGACGCTCGCCTCATTTGGCTTATTCCTGCGAGCATTGTGGGTTTGTTTTTGTTGCGTGGGGTTTTGTCTTTTCTCACCAACTATTTAATGACATGGGTCTCAACGCGTTTGGTCATTGATTTGCGTCGGGCGATGTTCGACAAATTGCTTTACGCTCCAACGCATGTTTTTCAATCCCAGCCTGCGTCGCAATGGATTTCTCGCTTGCTCTATGACGTAGACAATATTAATCTTGCAGCCACCCACGTTTTAGTGACCGCCATAAGGGAAAGCCTCACCGCCCTAGCGCTGCTCGGGTATTTGTTGTATTTGGATTGGAAACTCACTTTGGTAGCCCTCACAGTAGGGCCACTGATTGGAGTTTTGATCCACAGTTTTGGCAAGCGCATCCGCAAAGCCAGTAAAGCCAGTCTTATCTCTTTACGTGCAGTAGCGCACACTGTAGAGGAAACCACGGCTGCGAGCAAAGTAATAAAAATCTATGGGGCGCAACACCAACAGCAAGAGCGGTTCTACAACGTGACAGAAAGCTTTCGGCGCAGCATGATGAAAGAAGCCTTACCCGCTTCTGCTTTGACACCAGTCACTCACCTGGCTGCGTCCTTGGCAATCGCATTCATTATTTTCATAGCTCTTAACCGATCGATGGCCGAATCTGGTTCCTCTGCTGGAGGATTCGTATCCTTCATCACAGCGCTTCTTTTAATGATTTCGCCTATCAAACAACTCAGCAATATCAGTCCCATCTTGCAGCGTGGACTTGCCGCATGTGAAAGCGTTTTTGGAATTCTTGACGCGCAAAATGAACCTAATAACGGAACTTCCGTGCTGCCCTACTCTCATGGAAAGCTTGCGTTTTGCCATGTGAGCTTTCGCTACCCCGGCACAGAGCGTTTGGCATTAGACGATGTCAGCTTCACGGCGGACTCGGGCACCACAATTGCATTGGTTGGTGCGTCTGGCGGCGGCAAATCCACCCTTGCCAGCCTTATTTCCCGCTTCTACTGTATCGACTCCGGCAGCATCACTTTAGATGGCATCGACATCCATGCACTGACATTGGCAAGTTTGAGAAGCCAAATTGCCTTGGTAAGCCAAGACATCGTTCTATTGAATGACACGGTTCACGCAAATATCGCCTTTGGACTCTCTCGCGACATGGACACCGCCAAGGTTCAAGAAGCGGCCGTTGCGGCACATGCGTGGGAATTTATCGCGCAACTACCGCAAGGATTAAACACCGTAATCGGTGAAAACGGCAGCACTTTGTCGGGCGGTCAACGCCAGCGCATTGCCATCGCCCGAGCCTTATTGAAAAATGCACCGCTGTTAATTTTGGACGAAGCGACATCTGCGCTGGATACGGAGTCGGAACGTTTGGTACAAGATGCTCTTGCAACCCTCATGCAAAACCGAACAACCTTGGTGATTGCGCACCGGCTCAGCACCATTGAACGTGCAGATCAAATTTTGGTACTCGACCAAGGCCGCGTTGTAGAGTCTGGAACCCACGCCACACTGCTGCAAGCCAATGGCTACTACGCGAACCTTAGGCGGATGCAATCATGAAGATTCCTATTTTGATGTACCACCAAATCGACCAACCGCCTAAGCGCGGAACCGCTTTGCGTGGTTTGATCGTGGCGCCGTCTTCGTTCGCTTGGCAAATGCGGCTGCTGCGGTTGATGGGCTTCCAAGGGCTCTCTATGCGCGACTTGGAGCCTTACCTCCAAGGAAAAAAACAAGGCAAGGTGGTTGGCATCACCTTTGACGATGGCTACCAAAACAACCTGGATAACGCGCTTCCCATCTTGCGCAAGCATGGCTTTACCGCGACTTGCTACGCGGTAAGCAGCATGATCGGTAGGACCAATCTTTGGGACAAGGGCAAGGTTGCAGAAAAACCCTTAATGACGCTTGAAAACTGGCGAACTTGGCGCGATGCGGGTATGGACATCGGATCGCATACAAGGACCCATGCAGATTTAACAACACTCAACTTGGAAGATTCACAGGTTGAGATTTCAGAATCAAAAAGAGAGCTCGAAGAAATAATTGGATGCGAGGTGCATCACTTTTGCTATCCCTATGGTTTATTTACTCTGGAACACAGTACTCAGATTAAAGAAGCTGGCTTTATAACTGCCGCCACTACACGCAGAGGACGTACAAGCTCGGAGGATGACTTTTACAGCCTTGCCCGTGTTCTGATTGCTCAGTCAACAAACCCGGTTCAATTTTTACTAAAAATGATATCTGGCTATGAGGATCGGCGAGGGTAAGCAACCCTATATACCCTCCCAAACCTTGCTATTTAAAAAAAGGTGTTCGCTATCACTCAAACTTCACTCATGGAAACCAACCAGCCGAAATTATTGCTGCGTTTTCGCAGCCTATTGATTATCTTTACTGGCATCTCGATTAGCTTACCTATCGCATGGATCAGCCTGGCAAAAATTTTTCTACTCCTTAGCGGTTTAATTTACTTAACGAACAGTTATTTTTCTGCAAAGAAAATATTTTGGACTGCAGATGGCTGGACTTCGAAAGTCATTTGGACCACCCTTGCCATATTTAGTATAAGTCTTGCTTGGACAGACAGCATACTTTCGTTTGCGTTCCTAGCATTGGTAAAGCACGCCAAGCTACTTGGGATCTTATTGCTTCTAGCACTTATTAAAACGATTAGAGACGCAAGAATGGGGGTCGTTGCATTGATGATTGGACAATCATTCTTGCTATTAAGCTCTTGGCTTTTGGCATTTGGCGTGCCTATTCCATGGACCCTTGATCAAACGGGTAAATACGTCGTTTTTTCAAGTTATTTAGACCAATCTATTATGTTTGCATCTATGGCAGCGGTGGCTTGGCATCTGCGAAATGAGGGGCTGTGGCCTAAATGGGTGTCCACTCTTTTCACTGTTGCAGCCTTGATAAACGTTTTCTTTTTGCTAGAGGGGCGAACCGGTCACGTTGTTGGAGTTGTTGTGTTTTCTTTGATCGTAATGTGGTCCGTGCCAAAGCCCTATCGTTTTATTGCATTTGGCATCACTTCACTATTGCTTTCTTTGGTGTTGTATGCGTATTCTTTAGCATTCAACACTCGACTTTCTGGAGTTGTAACCGAGTCTCAGCAATACGCTCAAAAATCTGACATTCAAACATCGGCAGGTTGGAGACTCAATGCATGGCACCGGTCGCTAGAAGCAATACAAGAAAAACCATTTTTAGGTCACGGCGTAGGAAGTTGGGCCCTTACTGTAAAGCGTATTGAAGGAAAAAAAGGGGCCTCTGTTTTTGGTGAGGGGAATTCAAGCAACCCGCACCAAGAATATCTTTTGTGGGGTGTTGAATTAGGGATTGTTGGTTTACTCTTATTTCTTTTGCTTTTGTTCTCGATTGCAAAAGACGCGCTCCAGTACTCAACACCTATTCAGCGATCCATCTTTTCTGTGGCTGCGGTTCTCGCTGTTGCTTGCCTGTTTAATTCGGTTCTTTACGATGATTTGATAGGGGATTACTTCTGCATAACTTTGGGCTTGCTAATGGCATATGGCATCCAAACCCGGATTGCCGAAACCAAAGGTCTCGATTGAAGGATAAGCTCTGTCATTCGCTATTCCACTTGAGTCATGTTTTGCGCCATCAGCGCATAAGCAGAAGCCGCTTTGACCCAGGTATGTTCAGCAGCAAATTCCGTAGCATTTCTTGAAAGCGTCTCCGAAGACCCAACATCGCTTTGAAGACAAGCAATCGCCGCTGCGAGGATCTCCACATTCTTTGGGTCTTTCAATAGCAAGCCATTCACACCATCGGTCAGGTCTTGCGCAATTCCACTGTAAGGTGCGCCACTGACCACCACTGGCAAGCCATGGGCCATGGCCTCTAGCACCACCATGCCGTAGGAATCTTCGAGCGTGGGGTGAACCAATGCGTCAGCGGCTTGGTACGCAGGCTCCATATTGGCCAAGCTTCCCAAAAAGTGGACACGCTGCGTGAGCCCGGAAAGCTGCGCCAAACGCCGCATGGCTTGCACTCCATCAGAATTTCCCACAACCGCAAGATGCGTTTTTTCTGGCAACTTTGACAATGCAGCCAGGAGCGTGGGAAGGCCTTTTTTAACGAAGTCATTGCCTACAAATAGAAGTACTGACGCGTCTTGCGACAAACCGAATTGATTGCGGGCCTCAAGGCGTACCTGCTCTGACGCCCACCCTGGGGCATTCGCAACGCCGGGCGTCACCACACTGAGCATCGGTGCCGCTTCAGGGTACGTTTTTTCAAGCACCTCTTTGAGTGCGGCAGAAGCACAGACAACTTGCTTTTTCGGCGCAAAGGCATAACGGCGTTTTTCAAGCCAAAGGTAGGCAAGCAAGCGCGGACTGCTTGCAACTTTGAGCCAACGCAAGGCCAGTGGCACTCCCTGTTTGCCTTTGAATAAGGTGGTTTTGATGGGCAGTACGTGCACCGTCTGAACATTGCCATGCCACGTGTTTTCATGCGAGTGAACGATATCAAAACCGGACCGCGTCGCACGCCATGTCGCCCATGCAAAATACATTTGGTTGATCCACCGTGGGCGGTGCATCGGTAGTGCAACGCGGTGGTACATAACGCCGGGATGCGCGTGATTCGCCGTTTGGGAAAAAACATGCACTTCATGTTGCGCCGCAAGCTCTTCAACCACTGCAATCGAATACCGCTCCGCCCCGCCACCAGTTACGGAAAAATTGCGGCTAAGAACAGCGATGCGCAAGCGTCTTGGCTCGGTCGATAGAGGGGAATGGAATGGGTCAACGCGGGGCTGCAAGGGCATAGCTACAAGTATCGCACCAAGGCCACAGGAAATTAGCTGCTTGGTTCTTCTTGGCCCGGCACACTGCGAGACAATACCCCCAGTTCCACAGAAAGCTTGGCCACCATGTTCAACATTCGTGCTCCTTTGCCATCCCACATCATCCAATGCCATGTCCAAGCAGGCGACGCTGTCACTGCGGGGCAGTTGTTGGTAGTTTTAGAGGCGATGAAAATGGAGCACGAAATCACTGCCCCCGTGGATGGGCACATCCATACGCTGCATTTTTCTGTGGGCGATGCAGTGGGCGACAACGATGTCTTGGTGACGATGCAAAAAAGCGCCTCCATTGCTGCGCCCGTCTTGCAACAAAAAGCTGTCGCGAGTCCTGCAGCGCTTCGCAGCGATCTCAAACGACTCCAAGACCGTCTTGAACACACGCTAGACGTTAACCGCCCCGAAGCGGTGGCCAAACGCCACGCGCTGGGGCTTCGCACGGCGCGAGAAAATATCGCCGACCTGTGCGACGCGGACAGTTTTTCTGAATACGGCGCGCTGGCGGTTGCAGCCCAAAGCCAGCGCCGTACAGCTGACGATTTGATGCGCAATACCCCAGCCGATGGGATGGTCACAGGCATTGGCAGCATTGCTGGGCAACGCTGCGCCATCCTTGCCTATGACGCGACGGTTCTTGCGGGCACACAAGGCATGCGCAACCACCAAAAAACCGACCGGCTCTTAGGCCTTGCGCTCGAACACCAGATGCCTGTGGTGTTGTTTGCCGAAGGCGGTGGCGGCCGTCCGGGGGATGTCGATATGCCCATCGTGGCAGGCTTGCATGTGGCGACCTTTGCCAGTTTTGCCAAACTCAACGGCCAGATTCCGGTCATTGGCATCACGACCGGGCGCTGCTTTGCGGGCAATGCGGCGCTCTTGGGGTGTTGCGATGCCATCATCGCCACGCGCTCCAGCAACATCGGCATGGGCGGCCCGGCAATGATCGAAGGCGGAGGCTTGGGTGTGTTTAAGCCAGAGGCCATTGGCCCGAGCCCCGTACAACACGCCGACGGCGTCATTGACATCTTGGTGGAAGACGAGGCCCAAGGGGGGGCAACAGCCAAAAAATACCTCGCTTTTTTTCAAGGCGGTGCGTCCCAGTGGCATGCCCCAGACGCAGAAATCCTGCGCAACGTGGTGCCCGAGAACCGCTTGCGCGTGTACGACAGTCTTGCGGCTGTGCACGCTTTGGCCGATACCGACAGCGTCTTGAGCCTGCGCACCGGTTTTGGCCTAGGGATTCACACTGCGCTGGCGCGCATCGAAGGCCGCGCCGTTGGCATCCTCGCCAACAACCCCCAGCACCTGGGCGGTGCCATTGACGCCGATGCCGCCGATAAGGCCAGCCGCTTTATGCAGCTCTGCAACGCGCATGGCCTGCCTTTGGTGAGCCTGGTCGACACGCCAGGCTTTATGGTGGGCCCCGACGCCGAGGCCACCGCACAGGTGCGCCACGTCAGCCGCATGTTTATTGCAGCCGCCCATTTGCGCGTTCCTTTTTTGAGCGTCGTTTTGCGCAAAGGGTATGGCTTGGGCGCGATGGCGATGACGGCGGGCGGATTCCACGCGCCGCTGTGTACCGTCGCTTGGCCCAGCGCGGAGTTTGGTGCGATGGGCTTGGAAGGCGCCGTGCGTTTGGGTTACAAAAAAGAGCTAGAAGCGCTTCCCGAAGGCCCGCAACGCGACTCGCTGTTTGCCCAACTCTTGGCCCAGCACATTGAAAACGGCAGCGCCATTGCGATGGCGACTACGCTGGAGATTGACGCGGTGATTGACCCTGCGCAGACCCGTGCCTGGCTGGCTCAAGGCCTCGCTTCAGGGAAAGTCAAAGCGTTTCAAGGGCCCGCCATCGACAGCTGGTAATTCGCAAGCGTTACTTTAGCTTTGGGAAGTGAGCCAGCGCTCCAAACGCTGTACCCCGTCGGTCAAACGCGCCAAGTCTTTGGACGCGAAACACCAGCGCAACCACGCCGAAGACTCCGGGGCAAACGCAATGCCTGGGGCCAAGCCCAGCCCTGCTTCTGATACCAAACGCTTGGCAGTGACTAGCGAATCGGCATGGCCTGGCAGTTGGAAAAATGCATACATGCCACCCTTGGGGCTTGCCACTTGAACGCCCGGCAAGGCTTGCAGCGCAGGGACCAAGGTGTCGCGGCAGGCTTTGAGGTGTTGCACCAACCGCGGCGTAACTTCTTCGCGCCGCTCTAAAGCCACAATGCCTGCGCGTTGGGTAAACACGCTGGCACACGAGGTGTTGAATTCAATGAGCTTGCCCATGGCCGACTCCATGCTTGGCGGCATCACTAGCCAACCCAAGCGCCAACCCGTCATCAAATAACTTTTTGAAAAACTGTGCACCACCACCAAACGGTCTTCAGGCGCTGCAAGGTCTAAAAAACTCGGAGCGCAGTCGTTGTGGGTCGGCTCAAAATACAGGTTCTCATACACCTCGTCGGCCAAAATCCACGTCCCTGTTGTGCGGCAATGCTGAAGAACAGCGCTTTGCTCTTCGCGGCTGAGCGTCCAACCCGTGGGGTTGTTGGGGGCGTTCACGATCAGCAGTTTGGTATGCGCAGTAATCTGAGATAAGAGCTTGGGCAAGTCCAGTGTCCAAGCCCCCGCATCGCCAGCGGCGCTGCTGTGCGCTTGCGCAGTCAAGGCAACGGTTTTGAGATTCGCGCCCATGATCACGGCCTGGGCTGTGAGGTTGGGCCAGACCGGTGTGACCGCCACCACCTCGTCACCCGCATCCACCAGCGCTTGCACGGCGAGCATCAAAGCATTTACACCGCCGGCGGTAACGGCAATCCTCTGGGCGGCAATGGGTGCGAGGCCCTCGGGCGCAGTGTGCTTTTGGGTCATCGCTTGCGCGATCGCCTCGCGCAGCGCGGGAAGGCCCAGGTTATGGGCGTAAAAGGTTTCGCCCCGCTGCAAAGAGCCTATCGCCGCTTGGCGAATGAAGTCAGGGGTGACTTCATCGCTTTCCCCAAACCAAAAAGCCAAAACATCACTGCGGCCTAAACCGGCGTTGGCGACTTCCCGTATTTTGGATTCTTCAAGATTCAGAATGGTGCGGCGCATAGACCCTGTCAGTCGAGCTTCGCCCCAGAGGCTTTGACGACCTTGGACCACTTGGCCAACTCGCCTTTGATAAAGCCATCAAACTGCGCCCCGGCTAAATTGGGAAATTCAGCGCCTTGGCTGGCCCAAGTTGCTTTGGCTTCGTCGGTCAGGCAGGCGCGGCGGATTTCTTCAGTGGCCCGCGTTTGGGCTTCCGCAGGGGTCGCTTTAGGCGCCCAAATTCCATACCAGGTGCTCACGGTGTAGTCCGGTAAACCCAGTTCGGCCGAACACGGCACATCGGGGAAGGCTGCATTGCGCTTGGCGCCTGAGACCATCAAGGCCTTGATGCGCCCGCCTTTGATATGGGCCGCTGACGATCCGAGGCCATCGAACATCATGTCCACATTGCCCGCAATCAAGTCCTGCAAGGCCGGGCCCGCACCGCGGTAGGGAATGTGGGTGATAAAAGTTTTCGTTTGGAGTTTGAACAACTCGCCCGCCAAATGGTGCGAGGTTCCACCGCCGGCAGAGCCGTAATTGAGTTTGCCGGGGTTTTTACGGACAAAGTCGAGGAACTCTTTGAAGTTGTTGACTGGGACTTTTTTGGGATTGATCACCAAAATTTGAGGAACACTGGCCACCAAAATCAAAGGGGAAAAATCGCGTTCGAGGTCGTAATCGAGCTTGGGGTACATGAACGGTGCAATCGTGTGGTGCACCGCGCCCATAAACAAGGTGTAACCGTCTGGCGTAGCCTTGGCGGCAATGCCTGCGCCCAAGGTTCCCCCTGCGCCACCCTTGTTGTCAATAATGAGTTGCTTGTCTGTCAGGCGCGCAAACTGCGCCGCCATGGGGCGGGCAAAGGCGTCGGTACCGCCACCCGCGGGAAACGGAACCACCATAGTGACCGGCTTGGTGGGCCATGCGTTTTGGGCAAAGCTTGGAAGTGTCAAACCAGTTGCGCTGGCTGCGGCCCACTGCAGCAGGCTGCGCCGCTGAAGCAGATTTTTGGAATTCAACATAAGAAGTCTCTCCTCTTTATAAGATTGTGAATCGCCAGCCGCCTAGGGGAAGTAGACGCTGCAAGTACATCGTACAGGGTTTCGAAGGTGGCAATTGCCAGATGCGAAAACACGTCAATGCGACTGTGCGCTTTAAAACCGTGGCAAATCGGGATGTTTGATTTGCCCACCGCGCACCAGCATCTTTCCGTACTCCGCGCAGCGCTGCAGCGTCGGAATAACTTTACCGGGGTTGAGTAAAGCGTGCGGGTCAAAAGCATGTTTGATGGCAAACATGTGGGCGTTTTCTTCGGCGGAAAATTGCACGCACATGCTGTTGAGTTTTTCAACACCGACACCATGCTCGCCCGTCACGGTTCCGCCCATGGCCACACTGGTCTCTAAGATGTCGGCGCCGAAGAGTTCACAGCGGTGAAGTTGGTCAGGGTCGTTGGCATCAAACATGATTAAGGGATGTAAATTTCCATCGCCGGCGTGAAACACGTTGGCACAGCGAAGCTGGTATTTCTTTTCCATCTCGGCAATCGCCAACAAAATATCAGCCAAGCGCTTGCGAGGAATGGTGCTGTCCATGCACATGTAATCGGGGCTGATGCGGCCCGACGCCGGAAACGCGTTTTTGCGGCCACTCCAAAACCGCAAACGCTCGGCCTCGGATTGGCTCACCGCAATGGCGGTCGCGCCATGCTTGCGCAAGACATCACTCATGCGGCCAATTTCTTCCTCAACTTCCTCGGGCGTACCGTCGCTCTCGCAAAGCAAAATCGCCGCGGCTTTCAGGTCATAGCCGGCATGTACAAAGTCTTCCACCGCCGCGGTCATGGGTTTGTCCATCATCTCCAAACCCGCAGGAATAATACCTTGGGCGATCACGGCTGCCACCGCATCACCGGCTTTTCGCACATCGTCAAAACTGGCCATGATGCAGCGGGCAAGTTGCGGCTTAGGTATGAGTTTGACCAAGACCTCGGTGGTCACCGCCAGCATGCCTTCGCTGCCAACGACCAAACTTAGGAGGTCGTAGCCGGGCGCATCCAAGGCCTCTGCACCAAATTCAATCGGCTCGCCTTCCACGGTAAAGCCCCGGACTTTCAAAATATTGTGCAGCGTTAAGCCGTATTTCAAACAATGGACGCCACCGGAATTTTCTGCCACGTTGCCGCCAATGGTGCAAGCGATTTGGCTGCTTGGGTCCGGCGCGTAGTACAGGCCATAGGGCGCGGCAGCTTCACTGATTGCGAGGTTGCGCACGCCGCACTGAACGCGTGCTGTTCGGCTGCGGGCGTCAATATTGACGATGCGGTTGAACTTGGCCAAAGACAAAGTCACGCCACGGGCGTGGGGCATGGCCCCGCCTGACAAGCCCGTTCCCGCGCCCCGGGCGACAACGGGCACGCGCAAGGCGTGGCAGGTTTGCAGTACGGCCCGCACCTGGGCTTCATCTTCTGGTAAAGCCACCACCAAAGGACGCTGGCGGTAGGCGGTTAGGCCGTCGCACTCATAGGGCGTGGTGTCTTCGGTTTGGTACAACAGGGCGTGCGCAGGTAAAACTTGGTGCAAAGCTTGCACAATCAGCGCCTGCAAAGCCGCTTTATCGAGCAGGTCGTGGCCTGTGGCTCGGGCGGCAGAAGGAAGAGGGGCGTTCATAAGCTTCACTGTAAGGTAACTTGGCTCCCTGCTGCGTGAAGAATCTTTCAGCGCTGCGTGAAATTGAGGGGTGTTTGGTGCGGCAGGGCCAGGCTTGTCTACGCCAACACTTGTTTGAGCCATTCGGCAAAGGCGGCGCACTCCCAGCGGTCCATCATGCCGGTGCGCCAGCACAGGTAATGGGCGTGGGGGCTCGGTACATTGGTGACAAAAGGCGCACTGCTGCCCAAGCGAACCAAAGAGCCGTTGTCCAACCAAGGCGCGCCTAACTTTAGGCGCACCAGCGCCACACCCATACCGGCAGCTGCCCCGTCGCACATCAGCCCAATGTCATTGAACTGCGACCCATCCACGGGTTCGGGCCAATCCAGGCCATTGGCCGCAAACCAGCTGCGCCAAGGCTCCAAAGGGCTGCGCAACAAAGCCACCCGGTCTAAATCTTGGGCTGTCTCAAACGGTCCGTGCTCGCGCACAAAGGTAGGCGAGGCCAAGGGCGTGATGACGTCTTTGGTCAAGCACACATATTCCATGTCGGCGTAGCGCCCTGCTCCAAACCTGACGGTCAAGTCTGCATCTTCGGCCACCACGTCTAACAAAGGAATCGAGACCTGCATGGTCACGTCAATTTCCGGGTAGGCCTCGGTGAACTCGCGTAAGCGGGGAATCACAATCGAGCGGGCAAAAGTGGGGGTGACAGCCAAACGCAGCTTGCGCTTGCCAGACACGGCGCTGGCGCTGGGGAACTTTTGCAAGATAGCCAAGCCCTCGCGCACATGGGCGAGGTATTCGCTGCCCTCGGTCGTGAGCGAAAAGTCCGCCCGACCGAACAGCTTGGTGCCAATGATTTGCTCCAACTGGCGTACCCGGTGGCTGACTGCGCTTGGGGTGACAAACAACTCTTCTGAGGCTTGGGTCACACTGCGCAAACGCGCCAGTGCCTCAAACGTTAGCAGGCATTGGATGGGGGGAATGCGGGCAAGGCTCATAGCGCTCACTATAATTCGCGGCCCTTGCAAATACAGGGGCTTTACATGTTTATTTTGCCCCCTTCTTCCAACCGGAGTTGCTGTGTCTGATTTCATCGCGGTGTTGCCGCAGTACCTCCTGCCCAAACGGGCCCTCACTGTCTTTGGCGGATGGGTTGCCAGTCGCCGTTGGGGCACAGCAACCACCCGCTTGATTGCGTGGTTTGTGAAACGCTACGACGTTAATATGGGCGAAGCCGCCGATCCCGACGTCAAAAACTACGCCTGCTTTAACGATTTTTTTACCCGCGCTTTGCGCCCCGGAGCCAGACCCTTGGCACAGGCCGACTTCGTCTGCCCGGTGGACGGGGCCATCAGTCAGGTAGGCGCCATCGAAGCCGACCAAATTTTTCAAGCCAAGGGCCACGCTTACAGCACCACTGCGCTCGTGGGCGGTGACGCGGCACTGGCCGCACAGTTTCAAAACGGCAGTTTTGCCACCCTGTATTTAAGCCCGCGCGACTACCACCGTATCCATATGCCGTGCACTGGCCAGCTCCGAAGCATGGTCTATGTGCCAGGCGACCTGTTCTCTGTGAATCCCCAAACTGCACGGGGCGTGCCGGGTTTGTTTGCGCGCAACGAGCGGGTGGTGTGCGTTTTTGATACCGCATGGGGGCCGATGGTGATGGCCTTGGTGGGCGCCACCGTGGTCGGCAGCATGGCGACCGTCTGGCATGGCGTGGTCAACCCGCCGCGCTTAGCGCAGGTGACCGAATGGCATTACGACGAAGGGGCGATCACCTTGGCCCAAGGCGATGAACTCGGGCGGTTTCTCTTAGGCTCGACCGTGGTGATGTTGTTTCCTAAGGGCGCTTTGGATTGGAACGCGCAGTGGCAAGCCACCTTGCCGGTGCGCATGGGCGAGGCGATGGCGCACGCCCAGTAAGGCCAACTTACAAAACCCGCTTTAGTGAACCAAGACGGGGTTTTGGGCCAACTCTGCGTACTGCGACAGCGTGTCTTCCACCTCTTCTTGGGTTGGCATATTGACCTGCCAGGCCACGATGTGCTGCTGAAACAGCTCGGCCCACGAGCCGTCAAGGTAGACCTCTTTGCCTGAGCGCTTGTCCACAATTTCAAAGCCGTGGCGGGCCAACATCGGAACCCCTTGCGGGTACTGGTCGGTTTTCACGTCACTCAAGGCCGTATTGCCCGGGCCTGAGGCCGCCTCGGGGCTCATGTTCTGCGATTGGGCGTTGGCCAACATATGGGTGACGGTGAAAGTTTCAGAATCGTAGAGCGTGTGCATGCGGTGGTCTTTGTGGAGTGCCTTTAGGAAAAGACATGGGGTGAGCATCTCACATTTCAAGGGTAACAGGAATTTCTAGGGTTTTTGGCTTGAAATCCACTGCATGTCCACCTCGTCGCCATTTCTTTGGGTCAGGCGGATACGGGCGGGCAGGTAATCGAGCCCGGGCGCGAGCCAAAGCTCGACGCGGGTGTCGTACTCACCGGTGCGCTCGCGCACCAGGCCCACCGCAGGCACCGGGCCTGCATCGAGCTTCAAAACCTCAGACTTCCCGACCTGAAATACCCAGTTTTCTGAACTGCGGGGCCCTACCGCTTGAAACGGCAGGGGCATACCTGCCTGAATCCGGGTGGGGTCGCCTGCAAACATTGCGGCCAATTGCATAAAAACACTGAGCTGGTCTTGGGCCAAGGCTTGCAGGGGTGCGTCTGGCGTGTTGGCACTGAAACTCACCCGTCCTTTTTGGCGCTCGAAATGGGCGGCGACCTCCGTGCGCACTTTGTCGCCAAAACGCAGCGGCTCCAAGCCGTCTAAAGTGACTTGCCCTTTACTGGTTTGCACCCGCGCGCCAAGTAAAAAGTGGCTGATCTCCAAACGCGCGTCGTAGGTTTTACCGTCATGCAACCACAGCAACTCGCCATTGACGTAGTACTGAAACCCCTTCACCACACCGTGCACTTTGTAGCGCAGCCGGGTAGAACCCGGCAGCAGCAAACTCCAGCGGGGAGGGCTTGCGTCGGCCTCTGCGGCAACGACCGCTTCAGCGGGCGGCTTTGGGGCTTCAAGCGAAGGATCGACGGGCCCAGCTTCGCCTGATGACGTCAGAGGCACCAAAGGAGATGGGTCAGTCGCAGCTAAGGCAGTGTCAGCGGATGCAATGGGAGGTGTTACAGGCACAGGTTTTTTGGCGACGCGCGCCGGCGAAGCCACTGGCGCTGCGGGTGCTTTAGGCGCAACAGGCACGGGACGCTCCAAGCGCACGCTGCGGGTGGTGAATACGCGGGCCACTTCGCCACGGACTTGTGCTGGAGAGCCCAGCTGCAAAGCCTCCAACATCGACTGCAACACCCCGATGTGCCCTAGGAGTACGGCCAGCGCCAAGGCACAGCCAACCAGCACAGTCCGCCAGCGTTTAGGCATGGGGCAAAGCCGCTTGGGCTGCAGCGCGCAGCTTGTCTTTTTTACTCGGGCGCTTGCCTTTGACGCCGCCGTTGCCACTCATGTCTGTTGCTGTTGCGGTCAGCGTAGGCTCAAAACCCTCCACCGTTTCCAAAGCCACATCCAAACTCTGGCGCTTTTCAATCAAACGCCAATGCGCTTGGGTGTCCGCGCTCACCAAGCTCACCGCCAAACCAGCTTCGCCGGATCGCCCGGTGCGGCCAATGCGGTGGGTGTAATCGTCGGCAGACCGCGGCAAGTCATAGTTGACCACCACGGGCAGTTGCACCACGTCAATGCCCCGCGCAGCCAAATCGGTAGCGACCACCACGCGAATCCGTGATGCTTTGAAATCATCCAAGACCTGGGTACGCTTGCCTTGGCTGAGTTGGCCGTGCAAAGGCTCCGCATCGATCCCTGCTTTGCGCAGTTTGTCGGCCACAATTTCTGCGGCGTACTTGGTCGCTACAAACACCAAAGCGCGGCTCCAGCCCGCCTCTTGTATCAAATGCCGCACCAGCTGCGTGCGCGCGCGTGGATCGACGGCAATAGCGCGTTGGGTGATGTCTGGCGTTGCGCCCGTCTGGGGCAGGACGTCAATGCGCAGCGGCTTGTGCAAGAGGCGCTGTGCCAAAGCGGTAACGGCGGGCGCGAAGGTGGCCGAGAAAAATAGGTTTTGGCGCTTAGCGGGCAGCATGGCCACCACGCGTTGCAGCTCTTCGCTAAAACCTGCATCTAGCATGCGGTCGGCTTCGTCAAGCACCAGGCTTCGCACGGCGTCTAGCGCCAAGGTATTGTGGTCTACCAAATCCAACAACCTGCCGGGTGTGGCCACCACGATATCGGTGCCTCGGCGCAAGCCCATCATTTGCGGGTTGATCGACACACCGCCAAACACCACGGTAATTTTGAGGGGCAGCGGCAAGGTTTGCGCCAGTCCTTTAAACACTTCACCCACTTGCACAGCAAGCTCGCGGGTCGGGACCACAACCAGCGTGTGCGCTCGGCGCTCGCCTGCGGCTCCTCGACCTGCCAGCGCAGCGTCCAACGCGCGCTGCAACAGTGGCAAGGCAAAGGCCGCCGTTTTACCCGAACCCGTTTGGGCGCAGGCCAAAACGTCTTGGCCTTGAAGAACGGCTGCAATCGCTTGGTTTTGAACGGGAGTCGGCTCCTTGAAACCTGCAGCGCCGGCGGCGGCGCACAAGGGTGGAGACAAACCAAGAAGAGAAAAAGACATGCGGGGCAACAATCAGTGTGGTGTGGCGACTGAAAAATTCAGTGCGCACACCGCTGATTTTGCCCCGACTTGCTTGCCTTGCGGCAACGCCGCTTTCAGCGACGCTGCAAAAGTGCTATTACGCTTTTTTAGCGTAAGCGCTGCACCAGCCTTTGCCAGCGACTTGTTTGCCTGCAAACAAGGGGCAACCGCCTGCTGCGTCACCGGCTTTGGCTTGGTACAAAGCGCAGCTAATGCAGTTTTGGCCGGCTGCAAATTTAGGGAACTTGGCTTTGTCGACCTTGCTGGCATCGGCCTTGTAACCCAAGCCTACTGCAGCGGCATCGGACTCGGCCAGCATGGGTGGCGCAGCAAATACAGAACCTGCAAGCAAAGCACTTGCGCCTAGACCCAATTGGGCTACGAATTCACGACGATTTGACATGGTATTTTTTCCAATCAAGTAAAACAGGCAGCACCATAGCTGCGCAGTGCTGATTATTATCGGTCAGTTGGGGCTTGGATTTGATTCGCATCAATACCCTTTTTAGCCATGCGTCAACATGAAAAACTCACGGTTTGGCCCGGCGCATCAGTATCTCAAAAGCGGGAAGCGTTTTACCTTCCAAAACTTCTAAAAATGCACCACCGCCTGTGGAGATATAGCCTATTTTTGAGGTGATACCGTATTTCGCAATGGCAGCCAAGGTGTCTCCGCCCCCGGCAATGCTAAAGGCGCTGGAAGCTGCAATTGCATGGGCAATCACTTTGGTGCCATTTTCAAATGCCGCAAACTCAAACACCCCCACCGGGCCGTTCCAGACAATGGTGCCCGCCTGGCTGAGTTGATCAGCCAAGCGTTGTGCTGTTTGGGGGCCGATGTCCAAAATCAAGTCATCGTCGGCCACGTCGTTGGCGGCTTTCACCGCGGCCACCGCATCGGGCGCAAAGGTCTTGGCAGTGACCACATCGGTCGGGATCGGAACGGCAGCGCCCCGGGCCTGCATCGCAGCAATCACGGCTTTGGCTTGGTCTAGCAAATCAGGCTCTGCCAGGCTCTTGCCGATTTTGAGACCCGCGGCCAGCATAAAGGTATTAGCGATGCCCCCGCCCACAATCAGTTGGTCCACATTGGCGGCCAAACTTTGCAATATGGAGAGCTTGGTTGACACCTTGGAGCCCGCCACAATCGCCACCAGCGGGCGCTTGGGAGACAACAGGGCTTTGGCGATGGCATCCATTTCCGCGGCCAAGAGCGGGCCAGCACATGCCACTTTTGCAAACTGCGCAATGCCATACGTGCTGGCTTCGGCGCGGTGCGCGGTGCCAAACGCATCGTGCACAAAAATATCGCACAGCGCTGCCATTTTTCGCGACAAGGCCTCGTCGTTTTTCTTTTCGCCCACATTCAAGCGGCAGTTCTCAAGCAACACCACTTGTCCGGGCGCAAGCTCTACGCCGTCGACCCAGTGGGCGACCAAGGGCACATCGCGTCCCAGCAAAGCACTTAAGCGTTCTGCCACCGGAGCCAAGGTGTCAGCAGGATTGAACGCCCCTTCGGTGGGCCGGCCTAAATGCGAGGTGACCATGACGGCCGCACCCGCGTCCAAAGCCATCTGAATACACGGCACGCTGGCACGCACCCGGGTGTCTTCGGTGATCGCGCCCTGCGCGTCTTGCGGAACATTGAGGTCGGCACGGATAAATACGCGCTGCCCAGCGACTTTGCCTTGGGCGCACAGATCAGAAAAGCGAAGAAAGTTCATACCGATATCAATAATGAAAAAAGAAATAAAGAAAGGAGATTACCAACCCAAGCCAATATGCAAGGGCAGGTAGACCGCCATTCCCGAGATGATGGTGCCAAGCACGGCTTGACCTGCGCCTTTGCGCCAAAAGAAATACACCGCGCCACCCACAAAACCATACAGACGCGCATCCATGAGCGTGTGAATGAACTGGCCTTGGGTCATCACCACTTCAGGAATCACCACTGCAGAAAGCGCAGCGATAGGTGCGTATTGCAAACCCCGTTGCGCCCAAGCGGGCAAGGTCCACGGCGTATCAGAGATAAAGAAGAATGAGCGCGACACTACCGTAATTACAGACATCCAAAAAATCGTCCACAGGGTTTGGGGGTCTGCGTAGGCACTTACGTCGATTTTGAAAAAATCCATCATGGCACCTCCACGCCAGGAGCTTGGCTGGGAAGTTTTTCCAAGAGCAAGCACAAGGCCACAGCGGCGGCAATTGCCACCAAAATATTGAGCTTCAAGGGCAAGGCAAAGGCGGCCACTGCGGCGGTGCCCGCCACGCCCGCAGATACCCAGCGCAGGCGACTCGTGGCCAGCGAACACAAGATACCGCTTAAGGCCAAAACCCCCGCAAAGCCCAAGCCCCACGCGGTGGGAATAAAGTTAGCCAAAACCACCCCCAACACACTGAAGCTGACCCAGCTAAACCAGTTAATACTGCCATTGCCTGCCAGGTAGGCCATTTGGGCGGCGCGACCTTCTTCATCTTCAGCTGGTTTGGCAAAGCGTTTGACAAACAAAACGTAGGTGAGGTCTGCCGTAAAGTAGCCAGTCACCAAGCGCTGCCAGCGCGGCAAATGCATCACAAAGGGGCGCATGTGGGCACTAAAAACCACAAAGCGCAGGTTCACGCAAAACGCAGTCGCCAAAATAATCCACATCGGCGCACCTGCGAGCAACAAAGGAATAGCCGCCAATTGCGAGCTTCCGGCAAACACCAACAGGCTCATGGCCAATGCCTCCACCGTCGTCATGCCCGACTTGACCATGGCCACACCCGTCATCAAACCCCACGCGGCAATGCCCGGGGCGACACTGAGCATGTCGAGAAATCCTTGGCGAAATTCAGGACGGCGCCGGTGGGCAAGCAAAAAGAACATTAGCGGGGGTTTCCTTGTTTGAAGTGGCTGCCTACAGCAACGTTGCAGCCACGCAAAAAATCAGCGGCTGGCATGCGCTTGCTGCCTGGGCGTTGGAGTTGGGTGAGCCGCAGCATGCCCTCACCACAAGCCACCACAATACCTGCATCGCTGACTGCCATCACGTGGCCCGCAGGCGCAGGGGTTGCGCCGGCCACCAACGCCAGCGCAGTCACTTCAGGTGATGACAGTTCCTGCGCTGCCCACAACTTGAAGGTCTCACCTTGAAAATCAGCCTGGGCCACAGGAAAAGGATCAAAGGCGCGCACCTGTCGGGCGATCTGCGCGGCACTGTGCTGCCAATCGATGGCCGCTTCGGATTTTTCAATTTTGTGCGCGTAGGTGATGCCCTCAAGCGGCTGCGGTGTCGGGTGCAGTGCCTGCGGGTGGGCCAAGGCTTGCACCATCATTTGGGCGCCCAATGCCGCTACGCGGTCGTGCAAACTGGCGGTGGTGTCGGTTGCAGCGATGGCGATACGTGTCTGGGCGAGCATGGCACCGGTGTCCAGGCCTGCATCCATTTGCATAAGGGTCACGCCACTGTGGCTGTCGCCCGCTTCAATGGCCCGGTGAATGGGCGCGGCACCGCGCCAGCGCGGCAAAACCGAACCGTGGATATTGAGGCAGCCCCACATCCCCGGACCGTCCATGCGCTGGAGCACCCACTGCGGCAGGATCAACCCGTAAGCTGCCACCACCATGGCTGTTGCGCCGTCCTCAGTGATGGCATGGGCGATGGCTTGTTGGGCGGCTTGGGCTTCTTGCGCGTGTACGCCGTCTAAGCGCAGGCTCTTCGGTTGGGCCAAGGCCATGCCGTGGGCCAGGGCAAATTGTTTGACGGGGGAGGCCTGCATTTTCATACCCCGTCCGGCGGGCCGATCGGGCTGGGTCAAGACCAAAACGATGCGGTGGCCGGCCGCGTGCAAATGCGCAAGCGCCGTACAAGCGAAATCCGGTGTTCCTGCAAAAATCAGGTTCAACGCGCGTCCTCGCGCTGGGCCTTGATCATTTTCGTTTTGATGCGGTTGCGCTTGAGGGGCGAGAGGTACTCCACAAAGACTTTGCCCAGCAAATGGTCCATCTCGTGCTGAATACACACGGCCAACAATTCTTGCGCTTGAACGGTTTGGCTTTGGCCTTTTTGATCCAAGGCCTGCACATGGATCTCATTAAAACGGACCACGCCGTCGTAAATGCCTGGCACCGACAAACACCCCTCTTCGTTGAGGTGCGTCTCGGGGCTGGTCCAAACCAAGGCCGGATTGATCAGCACCAAGGGGGTATTGCGTTCTTCAGAGGTGTCGATCACGATCACGCGCTGGTGCACATCAACTTGCGTGGCCGCCAGACCGATCCCTTTGGCCTCATACATGGTCTCGAGCATGTCATCGACCAATTGCGCAATGCGGGAATCCACTGTGGCTACGGGTTTGGCAACCGTGTGCAAACGGGGGTCGGGGTAAACAAGAATGGGAAGTAAGGCCATAGAGGGTGCGTACAAATTTCGGAGAGCGTTGCGTATTTTCGCTTTTTTCATGGGATAAATCTGAGGGGTGTCAAAAAAGCACCGGTTTTTGCGAGGACTTCCGGTAATAATGCGTAAAAAGACAAATTTATAAATTCAGGGATGAATGAATGACGAAGCCACAATTTGGTGCTTTTGCGCCTGATGTTCTGTGCACCTGCGCCTTGGCCTGCGTAGGGGCCACGGTTTTTTTTGCTACCGCGGCGACTGCGCAATCCGCAGAAAACTTCACGCTCTCCTCTGCGCGTTTGAGCCCAGAAGTCAGAATCGAAACGCTGCCCTTGCCTGCGCCCGCAGCACTAGAGGCGCGCCGCATCGCTCCGTTTTTGGTGCGGCCCAAGGTGATGGATTCGCACGCATTGAATGCGGCCGCACGGATTGTTTCCGCGCCCGATCAGCGCACCCTGCTCAGCCGCGGTGACCGTGTGCACGCCATCAGCGGCGCAGACACGCGCTTGGCACTGGGCCCAGAGCCAGCGCAACGGTTTGACATTTTTCGTCAGCCTACCCCTTTGAAAGATCCCATCAGCGGCGCCGTCTTAGGCTTGGAGGCGCAATACCTCGGCAGCGCCAGCTTGGTTCGCGGCGAAGGCGACAAGGCAGCGGCTGCCACGCTGGAAATTCTGAGTGCCCAAGAAGAAATTCGCGTGGGCGACCTGGTGATCGCCGCCACTGCCCTACCCCAAATCGAATTCATCCCCCGGGCATTTGCATCGCAAACCCCCGCCCATGTGGTGTCGGTTTACGCCAGCGCTGTGGCGCATGCGGCACAAAACCAAGTGGTGGTTATCAACCGCGGGAGCGCCGATGGTGTAGAGGCCGGCCACGTGATGGCCATCCAAAAACGCCCGCAAACGGCCGCACTCTCGCCCGAGCGCAACGGGCTGGCACTGGTGCTTTTGCCATTTACAAAAGTGTCCTACGCCTTGGTGGTTCAGATTGAAGACAGTGTGCGCGTTGGCGACGTTCTGACAGCGCCCTGAAAAGCAACGCACTCCTTATTTATCAAACCGATGATGGACCGCGAAGAACTTCACGACTGGCTGCGTTTACAAGGCACAGAAGGTGTTGGCAACACCAGCGCACGCCACCTGTTGACGGCGTTTGGATTGCCTGCATCCCTTTTTTCACAAACAAAAGGTGCCTTGCGCCAAGTGGTGAGTGAGCGGCAGGCGCACGCTTTGTGCAGCACACCGGAGGGTTTGGCGTTGGCGCTGGACACCACGTGGGAATGGCTGCAAGCCGACCCCGAGCGCCGGCACATTTTGACGCTGGGCGACCCAGCCTACCCGCAGGCTTTACTCCAGACCGAAGACCCGCCCCTGCTGCTATATGCCATGGGCGCAGCGCGCTTTTGGGAGTCTGCTGTGTGGAACGCAGCGCCGTGCATCGCCGTTGTCGGAAGCCGCAACCCCACGCCCCAAGGCGCAAGCAATGCCAACCAGTTTGCAAAAACGCTCGCGCAGTCTGGACTCACGGTGGTGTCTGGATTGGCGCTGGGTGTCGATGGTGCGGCCCACGAAGGCGCATTGGCGGGCGCCTCCTCTGCGCTTGCCACCATTGCCGTGGTGGGTACCGGGCTCGACCGCGTCTACCCCAAAGCCCATTGGGGTTTGGCCCGGCGCATCGCAGACCAGGGCGTATTACTGAGCGAATACCCACTGGGCACACCACCGACGGCTGCCAATTTCCCGCAGCGCAACCGCATTATTTCGGGCTTGTCTTTGGGCACACTGGTGGTTGAAGCCGCTTTACAGTCCGGCTCCTTGATCACCGCCCGCCTGGCGCTCGAACAAGGCAAAGACGTGTTCGCCATTCCCGGTTCTATCCACAGCACCCAATCGCGCGGTTGCCACGCTTTGATCAAACAAGGCGCCAAGTTGGTGGAGTGTGCACAAGTTGTTTTGGAAGAGTTGCACCTGGCGACAGCCTCTGCGTTTGGTGAATCCGAACAAGAGACTAAAACAGAATCAGGCAGTGAGGGGACTTTGGACGAAGCCTCCGAATTGCTGCATGCGCTGGGCTTTGATGCCAGCAGCCTTGAGGACTTGCAAGTGCGCACGGGTCTTGGTACCGCGCAATTGCAAGCGCAACTCATGGCGCTCGAGTTGCAGGGACGCATCGCACGCGTACCCGGCGCAATGTTTCAGCGCATTTTTTTAGCGCAATAAGCGCACTTCATTCAAAGAAAGGAAACCCTATGAACTCCACACCGGATACCCAACCCACCCCCAAAATCAAAAAACCTGCTAACGCAAAAAAACCCCCTGCGCCGGCCAAACCCACAGACATTCTCACCACCCAACAAGCTGCGCGCATTTTGGGCCTGTCCACTACCACGGTGCAAAAAATGGTCGCCAGTGGGGAATTAGAGGCCTGGGTTACCTCGGGCGGGCACCGGCGTATTTTTCGCTCCGCCTTGGATACCAAAATCCAACTTCGCAATGACACCGACACAGGCCCGCGTGAATTGCGCGTGTTGCTCGCTGAAGACGATACGGTCCAAGTCGCCTACTTTGAAACGCTACTCAAGCGCTGCCGCCATCCGGTTCTTTTGACGGTTGCCACCGACGCGTCCCAGGCCCTGATTCAAATCGAACGCCAGCGCCCCGACGTGGTCGTGACCGACCTGATGATGCAGCCTTTTGATGGCTACCACTTGATTAAGTCATTGTCCGCTGAGCCCGCCTACCGATCCATTGAGTTGGTGGTGGTAACAGCCAAGACCCCACAAGAGGCCAGAGCCGATGGCGTGTTGCCCGATTGGATTACCTTGTACCAAAAGCCGGTACAGGCCGAGCGGCTGCTGGGTTATATCGACGCCTTGGCCAGCCGCGTTTCGCGCAGCCGACAAGACAAAAGCACTTAAACCGTCGCGCCCGCGTTGGGGTCGTTGGGGTCTTGCGGGTCGTTGTCTTTTCTGACTGGTGTCTTGATCAGGTCTTCGCGCGCAATGCCCAGCCACATTGCAATCGCGGCGGCCACAAACACCGACGAGTAAATGCCAAACAAAATGCCAATGGTTAAAGCCAAGGCAAAGTAGTGCAAGGTGGCGCCACCAAACAGCAGCATCGACAGCACCATCAATTGCGTGGAGCCGTGCGTGATGATGGTCCGGCTGATGGTGGAGGTGATCGCGTTGTCAATAATTTCGACCGTGTTCATCTTGCGGTAACGGCGAAAGTTTTCTCGGATTCGGTCAAAAATAACCACCGACTCGTTGACGGAGTAACCCAAGACAGCCAACACCGCCGCCAACACCGGAAGAGAAAACTCCCACTGGAAGTAGGCGAAGAAACCCAAAATAATAATCACATCGTGCAAGTTGGCGATGATGGCAGCGACTGCAAACTTCCACTCGAAGCGAATCGCCAAATACAACATGATGCCGATCACCACAAAGGCCAGTGCCTTCAAACCGTCGATCGCTAACTCATCGCCCACCTGCGGGCCCACAAATTCTGTGCGGCGCAAAGTTGCAGTGGGATCGCTGGCTTTGAGCGCCTCCAGCACTTTTTCGCTTTGCTGGCCTGGCGTGCTGCCTTTTTGAACCGGCATGCGGATCAAGACCTCTTGGGCCGTACCAAAGTTTTGCACCTGCACGTCTTTAAGACCCAGCGCGTCCACGGTGGAGCGGATGGCATTGAGATCGGCACTTTGCGAATAGCCCACCTCCATCAAGGTGCCGCCTGTGAACTCCACTGACAAATGCAAGCCGCGGGAGAACAGGAAAAACACCGCGGCCAAGAAAGTGAGGAGTGAAATCAGATTGAACGCCAAAGCGTTCTTCATGAACGGAATGTCGCGTCGGATTTTGAAAAATTCCATGCTTATTTCTCCAAAGCCGTCGATGGCGAAGTCGCACCCGACGTACTGCCGTCAGGACGCCATATGGTGCCAATCGAGACACCCTTCAATTTCTTTTGGCGGCCGTACCACAGGTTGACCACGCCGCGCGAGAAAAACACACCGGAGAACATGCTGGTCAAAATGCCCAAGCAATGCACCACCGCAAAGCCCCGGACAGGCCCCGAACCAAATGCCAGCAAAGCCAAGCCCGCAATCAAGGTGGTGACGTTGGAGTCAATGATGGTGGCCCACGCGCGGTCGTAGCCAGCGTGGATGGCCGCTTGCGGCGAGGCACCGTTGCGCAACTCTTCGCGCACCCGCTCGTTAATCAGCACATTGGCATCAATGGCCATACCCAATACCAGCGCCATCGCCGCCATGCCAGGCAAGGTCAGGGTTGCTTGCAGCATCGACAACACGGCCACCAAAAGGAGTAAGTTCAAGGCCAAAGAGACGCTGGAGATCACGCCAAAGAACAGGTAATAAAAGCACATGAACACGGCAACCGCTGCAAAACCCCAGGTCACGCTGTTAAAGCCTTTGGCAATATTTTCTGCACCCAAGCTCGGACCAATGTTGCGCTCTTCAATGATTTCCATGGGCGCGGCCAAGGAACCGGCCCGCAGCAACAGCGCGGTGTCGGCGGCTTCCATGGTGCTCATACGGCCTGAAATTTGCACCCGGCCGCCAGAAATTTCAGAGCGAATCACAGGCGCTGTGACGACCTCGCCTTTGCCTTTTTCAAACAACAAAATCGCCATACGTTTACCCACACTCTCTCGGGTCACGTCGCGAAAAATCCGTGCGCCTTTGGCATCCAAGGTCAAATGGACGGCGGCTTCTTGGGTTTGGCTGTCAAAGCCGGGTTGCGCATCGGTGAGGTTTTCACCGGTCAAGATCACTTGCTTCTTCACGATCACGGCCTGGCCGTTGCGCTCGAGATAGCGCTCAGAACCAAAGGGCACAGGGCCGGTTCCGTTTTCGGCGGCGCGGGCGTCGGTGCCCTCATCGACCATGCGAATTTCTAAAGTGGCTGTGCGACCCAAAATGTCTTTGGCCTTGGCCGTGTCTTGCACACCAGGCAGCTGCACCACGATGCGGTCGAGGCCTTGCTGCTGAATCACGGGCTCAGCAACACCGAGCTCGTTAATGCGGTTATGCAGCGTGGTGATGTTTTGCTTGAGGGCTTGCTCTTGGACTTTACGCGCAGCGACCGGCAAAATCGTCGCCACCATTTTGAACTCACCGGCTTGCGCTGTCTCTGCCGTACTTAAGTCGGGGAACTGCTCTTGAACCACGGCCTTGGCCGCAGTGACCATCGCCGCATCCCGAAACACCACTTCAATGGTTTGGCCATTGCGGCTCACGCCACCATGGCGCACATTTTTATCCCGCAAGGCGCTACGCAAATCGCCAGCGAGTGACTCCGCTTTTTTGCTCAGGGCCGCTTGCATGTCCACCTGCAGCATGAAGTGCACGCCACCACGCAGATCCAAACCGAGGTACATCGGCGAGGCATGCAAGGCCGTGAGCCAAGCGGGTGAACGGGTCAGCAGATTCAGCGCGACCACAAAACCAGGCTCTGCGGTATTGGGGTTCAGCGCTTTTTGAATCGCGTCTTTGGCTTTGAGTTGGACGTCGGTATTTTCAAAACGGGCTTTGATCGAGTTGCCCTCTAAACCCAGGGTCTGGGCCGTGAGACCTGCGGCTTGGAGCGCCTCTTCCACCCGCGTCACCGTGGTGAGGTCCAAGGGCATAGAGGCTTTGGCAGAGGACACCTGCACCGCAGGCGATTCGCCAAACGCATTGGGCAAGGCGTACAAGGCCCCAATCACGATAGCGACCACAAGGATCGCGTATTTCCACAATGGATAACGGTTCATGGTCGCCTTCGCCTACTGCTTAAAAATGTCGGAGGTTGCGTCAGATTATTTGATCGTGCCTTTGGGCAAAACCTGCACAACGGCACTGCGTTGGATTTGGACTTCGACGCCACTGGCCACTTCCAAGCCGATATAGCCCTCACCCACATTGGAGACGGTTCCCAACACGCCCCCCACGGTC
>JAIPDD010000004.1 GCA_021737875.1 Sulfuritalea sp. | reverse complement strand
GAGCCGGGCCACCCGCACGCCCGCAACAGTTTTGCTTTACGCCATCCGCGTTGTGTTCCGGTGGCGGTAGACGAACAAGGCCTGGTGGTGGAGCGCATGCCGGCGGTGGACTATGTTTTCGTGACGCCGTCGCACCAAAGCCCCACGACCAGCACGCTGAGCTTAGAGCGGCGTAAGCTGTTGCTGAAAAAAGCCGAGGCTCAAAATTTTGTAGTCATTGAAGACGACTACGAAGCAGAAAACCTGTACGAAGGCGACCCCATGCCTGCGCTCAAGAGCTTGGACAAAGTGGGCCGGGTAATTTATGTGGGCTCAGTCTCAAAAAGCCTCTCGCCCACCTTGCGGTTGGGCTATATCGTCGCACCCCGCGCGTTGATTGCCGAGCTGCGCGAGTTGCGCCACGCAATGGTGCGCCACCCCAGTGCGTTTTTGCAGCACACGTTTGCGCTGTTTCTTTCCTTGGGCCACCATGACGCGCACGCCCGGCGCGTTAACCACGCCATGCAAGAGCGCATGGCCTTGGTGGCGCGCGCCTTGGCCAAGTACCTGCCAGATTTTGAATTTACCCTGCCCTCCGGCGGCGCATCCGTCTGGGTGCGTGCGCCGGACTGGGTGGACTCTGCGGAGCTGGCGCTGATTGCGCGCGAGCATGGCGTTTTGATTGAAGCAGGCGAGGCGTTTTTTATGAGCCCGCCCTACCCCTGCCCCTACTTTCGGTTGCGCTTGTCGTCGATTGCCGCTGAGCAAATCTCCGATGGCATCAAAGCCTTGGGCTTGGCGATGGATGCGCTGGCCCGCGCACGGGGCACGCCCCGGCGCAAACTGCAGTTGCTGGCTTAAGGCCGGTTTAAGCGCTTTTCTTTTTGCTCACGCTGTCGGCCAGCACGCACAAAATTTCAAACATCATGGTGGCTGCTACCAGCGCGGTGTTGCCGCTGGGGTCAAATGGCGGAGACACTTCAACCACGTCGCCGCCCACCAAGTTCAGCCCTTGCAGCATCCGCACCATGCGCTGCGCCTCAAGCGTTGTCAGCCCACCAATTTCTGGGGTGCCTGTGCCAGGTGCGTACACCGGGTCCAAGGCATCCACATCAAAACTGACATAGGTTTGCCCGTCGCCAACCACGCGCCGCGCTTCGGCCATCACGGCTTCAAGACCCATGGCATGAAACTCGTCAATATCAATCACGCGAATGCCTTGCTCTTGGCCCCAGGTGTCTTCTGCGTCGCTGTAGAGCGCACCGCGAATTCCAATTTGAATCGTGCGTTTGGGGTCTAACAGACCTTCTTCAATCGCCCGGCGAAACGGAGTGCCGTGGGTGTACTTGAAGCCGCCAAAGTAGCCATCCCAGGTGTCGGTATG
Source organism: Sulfuritalea sp. (assembly GCA_021737875.1). Taxonomy (GTDB): domain Bacteria; phylum Pseudomonadota; class Gammaproteobacteria; order Burkholderiales; family Burkholderiaceae_C; genus Allorhodoferax. The sequence continues at coordinate 40,268 of JAIPDD010000004.1, read as the reverse complement.
GGCATCAAAATGCACCATCCCAATGGGCCCATTTTTAGCCAAAGCACGCATGATGGGAAGCGAGACCAAATGGTCTCCCCCGACCGACAAAGGCGCAATCCCTGCAGCACACACCTTGTCATAAAACGCATGGATGCGATGCAGCGAATCCATCAAGTCCACCGGGTTGACCGGCGTGTCACCCAGGTCGGCGCAATTGCAAATAGAAAAAGGCTTCAAGCCGCTGGCTCGGTTGACGTTGCGAACCATGGTGGATATATCGCGCACCTGGCGTGGCCCGTGGCGCGCGCCAGGGCGGTTGGTGGTGCCACCGTCCCAAGGCACACCAATCAGGCCAATGTCAACATTGGCAAATTGCGCATCGTCAAACCCGACATACGGCAAGCGCATCAGCGTTGCCAAGCCCGCAAAGCGGGGCATGACGGAGCCCGTTATCGGCGTGAAAAAAGAATTCGCCATCAGACTTTGCCTCTCCAGGGCACCACTTTGTCCTCAACCCAGCGCATCAATAAATCAAACAAATACGCCACGGAGCCAATCACAATGATGCCCATCACCACAATGTCGGTGCGTAAAAAGTTCGACGCGTTCAAGACCATTTGGCCCAAGCCCACGTTCGCAGCCACCATTTCAGCGGCCACCAAGGTGCTCCAACCAAAGCCAATGGACACGCGCATACCCACCAAAATCTCAGGCATGGCGGCGGGTAAAACAACGTGGCGGATCACTTGGCTGTAAGACGCGCCCATGGAGTACGCCGCGTTCATCTGTTCTTGTGAGGCGCTGCGCATACCGGAACGCGCGGCCATGGCCAAAGGCGCAAAGCAGCTCAAGAAAATGAGCAAGACTTTGGGAACTTCACCAATGCCAAACCAAATGATGATGAGTGGCAAATAGGCCAAGGGGGGTAGTGGGCGCAGCAACTCAATGGGGGGGTCAAAAATCCCTTTCCAAACCCGCGACATCCCCATGGCAATACCAATAGGAATCGCCGTTACGCAGCCCAAAGCAAAGGCCGAGAAAACGCGCAGCATACTGGCCGCGAAATGCTCCCACAGCGGCTTGTCATTGGCAATACCAGTAAGGTACTCGTAAAACTGCTGGTAGGTCGCTTGTGGCGAAGGCAAGAAGATCGGTTTGATCCAGCCGTAGTTGGTAGCGATATACCAAAGCACCGCCATGATGCCGATGGTTGTGAGGCTGATGTAGAGGCTGGAGCCTTCACCAGGCACCTTGAAGGCACTGGTCTTCAGTGGAGCGGATGGGTTTGTGGTGGTGCGGGCATCAGACATGGACGGCCTCCCGGTTGTGAATGATGGCAAGGACTTCTTCGCGCATGCGGATGAATTCGGGTTCTGACTTTACTTTGCGCGCATCGCCGTGGGATAAAAACTCACGCGAGAACGGAACGTTGTCATAGGTGTGGGTGATGCGACCGGGGCTGGGGCTCATCACAATCAAGCGGGTGGCCAAGAACAAGGCTTCTTCTACCGAGTGGGTAATAAAGAACACCATTTTGTTGGACTGCGCCCAAGCGCGCAGCAAAATTTCTTGAACCGTTTCACGGGTAAACGCATCCAACGCGCCCATGGGTTCGTCCATTAACAACACGGCGGGGTCACTTGCCAAAGCGCGGGCAATACCTACGCGCTGTTGCATACCGCCAGAGAGTTCGTACACCGCGCGTTCGGCATAGGCTTCTAAGCCGACGAGGCCGAGTTTTTCCATGGCGATACGGTTGCGAGCTGCGCTGTTGACGCCGCTCAAGCGCAAACCCAGGGCGACGTTGTCAAGCACATTGAGCCAAGGCATCAGGGCGTGCTTTTGAAAGACCACGCCGCGGTCTGCGCCAGGGCCTACGACGGGCTGGCCATCCAGCAATATTTCACCCGAAGAGGGGGGTAAAAAACCGGCAATGCAATTGAGCAGCGTGGTTTTACCGCAACCCGATGCACCCAGGGCAACGACAAAGTCTCCGTCGTGCATGGTCATGTTGACAGGAGCGAGCGCTTGTAAAGTTCCGCCTTTGATGGCGTAATTTAAGGTCAAGTCCTTGATGTTCAATGTAGGCATGTCTATGTCAAAAAAAGAGTCAAATAAAAAAGGGGCGAACTAATGCGTAGTCGCCCCTTGTTGGGTCTCGGTAACCAGTTACCCAATTACTTCATGGCATCGCGCAAGTAGCTGGTGTCAATGAAAACGCCGTAGTCAGACTTGACGTCCGTGATACGGCCAATTTCTTTCCACAACTTGGCGCTGTTTTCCAAGGTTTTGGCAGCTCCGCCGGCAGCTCCGCCGCCCAACCATGCGTTAGAGAGTTGCTCTGCCGGTGTTGGCAAGGCAAACGCCTTCATAGCATCTGGAATGTCTTTCTCGTCCGCTTTGGTCCATTTCGCAATGGCCTTCAACTGAGGAGAACCCACAGTCCATTTCGCTGCATTGGCACGGTAGTCGGCGTCTGCTTTGCTAATGGCTTTGATGGCTGCAACAATGAAGTCACGGTTTTGTGCCGCCCATTTCGCGTCGACAACCAGGCCGTCAAAGGTGGGGTAGCCTTTTTTGCCCATGTCGCCGGAGTCGGCAAGTTTCTTGCCGTTGCGCTTGATTTTGGACAAAACGGGGTCCCAAATGAATGCCGCATCAATGTCACCACGCTCCCAAGCCGCTGCAATCGCGGGGGGTGTCAGGTTCATCACGTTAACGCTCTTGGCATCGACACCTTCAAGGCGCATACCCACCATAAGAGAGTAATGTGCGGTGGAAGCGAAAGGCGTTCCCACTTTCTTACCGACCAAGTCTTTCCAGCTGTTAACGCTAGCGCCGTTTCGCGAAATCAATTGGTCAGAAGCTGCGATGTCATCCATGATGTACACCAAGCGCAGGTCTTGGCCTTGGCTGGTTGCTGTCGCCAAGGGGCTGGAGCCAATTTCGCCAATTTGCACGTCACCAGAGCTCATGGCCTTGATCACTTCACCGCCGCCGCCAAACATGCGGTAGTTAATTTTGTAACCGGTGGCTTTTTCAAGCTCAGAATCCATCAAGATGCGCCAAGGCAATTGCATGTCTTGGTGGCCAAAGGTCACTTCCTTTTTTGCTTGCGCAAAAGCGGAGACCATACCCACAGCCACGAGCAAGCCGGCCAGAGTCTTCGAAAGAACGGGGAGCACAGATTTTTTCATAAGGGTCCTTCAGTTAAAAAATAAGCGTATCGATGTACGGGGACTCATGCTACGCCTGCTCACACAACATTACCGCATGAGCTTATAAGTTTGTACGCGGACATGGTTTGGGAGTAGAGCCAGTTGAATGCCTTTATAGTGCCAGTTAACCCGCGTAAACTGCACTGGACTGGTGCCAAGCCATGGCGCAATTTGGTGCATTTTTCATTGGTGATCTGCCCACGATGCCGTTAAAAAACAATGGCATTCTGTGTCCTTGCAACACCATGTGGTTACGGGTTTATCCCTAGGAGAAATTTGAGCATGAAATTCGATTGGACCGCGTGGTTGCCCCTCTTGCGTTGGTGGCCGCGCGTGAACCGCACGACCTCACGGGCGGACCTCATTGCGGGACTGACCGGTGGATTGATCTTGGTGCCGCAAGGCGTGGCCTTTGCCACGATTGCCGGAATGCCGCCGGAGTATGGTTTGTATGCCGCCATGTTGCCTGCGGTGGTTGCTGCCTTGTGGGGCTCGTCATGGCATTTGGTATCAGGCCCGACGACCGCTATTTCGATTGTGGTTTTTGCCACCATGAGTCCCTTGGCAGAGGCCGGCAGCGCAGCGTATGTGCAGCTGGTGCTGTCGCTGACTTTTTTAGTCGGCGTGTTTCAGTTGCTGCTCGGGGTGCTGCGCTTTGGATCCTTGGTCAATTTTGTTTCGCACACGGTCGTGGTGGGTTTTACGGCGGGCGCTGCGGTATTGATTGCCGCCAGCCAGGTGAAGAATTTTTTTGGCATCGCCATTCCCCGTGGCGCTTCTGTGGCCCAAGTTTTACAAAGCGTGGTTGAACAAGCCGGGCACATCAATGGGTTTATTACAGCCGTTGCCTTGGTGACGGTGGTGAGTTGTGTTGCAGCCAAGCGCTGGTGGCCCAAGGTGCCGCACATGATTGTGGGCATGGTCAGTGGCAGCGTGTTGGCTTTTGGGTTGAACGCGCAATGGAGTGAGGCGCTCACGGAGATCACCAGCATAGGCGCGTTGCAGATTGGTTTGCCGCCTTTGTCGATGCCTGACTTGAGCGCAAGCACCTTGCAGCAACTGGCACCGATTGCGTTTGCAGTCGCGCTTTTGGCGCTCACCGAGGCCGTGTCCATCGCACGCGCCATGGCCCTTAAAAGCGGGCAGCGCATTGATGGCAACCAAGAGTTCATTGGCCAAGGTTTGTCGAATTTGGCGGGTAGTTTTTTCTCTGGCTATGCATCGAGCGGCTCCTTTAACAGAAGCGGCCTGAACTTAGCCGCGGGTGCCAAAACGCCTTTGGCTGCCGTGTATTCCGCTGGCTTTTTACTGCTGATCATGTTGTTTTTAGCGCCCTTGGCAAAGTACTTGCCCGTGGCTGCGATGGCAGGTATTTTGTTTGTGGTGGCCTGGGGTTTGATTGACTTTCACGCCATTGGTGAGGTGGTGCGCACCAGCCGCTCGGAGGCTGCGATTTTGTTTGCCACGTTGATCGCAACTTTAAGCATTCCATTGGAATTTGCGATTTACATCGGCGTGGGCTTGTCTTTGCTGATGTACCTCAAGCGAACCTCGCAACCCAGCTTAGATGACGTCAAACCCGTACCTGGCCAAATGCCGCCTGCCTTTAGTGACAGTACCGGTTTGGCAGATTGCCCGCAGCTCAAAATTGTGCGCATCAATGGCTCGATCTTTTTCGGTGCGGCCAACCACCTTCAAGAAGCCTTGCAAGGCATCGATGAAACCGAGCCGCACCATACACATGTCTTGCTGGTTGCTTCGGGCATTAATTTTGTAGATCTCACTGGCGCACACATGCTGGCCCAAGAAGCGCAGCGCCGTCGCGCACTCGGTGGCGCGCTTTACCTCTTTAACGTCAAAGAAGAGCCGATGGACATGCTGCGGCGCAGCGGTGCTTATGCAACGATAGGCGCAGACAACTTCTTTGCCATGGGAGACGATGTCATGGTTATCGTCAAGCGGCGTTTAAACCAAGACACATGCGCACAGTGCACGGCGCGGGTTTTTACGCCTTGCAAGACTGCGCCTTAGGCGCACTCATCGCAATCCAGCGGGCCGCGGGATTCCACCGGGGCCAATTTTTGCGACATGAACTTCGACTTTGCGAACACCGCTGCGGTCGAGCTCCATTCGCAAGACCCAGCCGGTGTTGTTGATGGGGTCGCTGAAACCGTCAAACACAAAGTTGCCCAAGCTGTAAAAAATCGGTTTGCCTTGGTAGGTTTCGGTGTCTTGCACTTGGTGCGGGTGGCCGCCGATCACGGCGTCGGCGCCTGCGTCAATCATCAGGTGTGCCAATTGTCGTTGGCGCGCATTGGCAATCGGGTCTTCCCAACCCCAATGCATGATGGGAATGACCACGTCGGCTTTCCAGCGGCTGCGGGCGGCTTGGATGTCGCGCACCACTTGCGCGTCTTCACTCCACGCCACGCCGGGCTTGTCGGTATCGGCCTCAAAGGTGCGGGGTTGAAACTCGTCGTAGCCCAAGATGGCAACGCGCAAGCCTTTGCGCTCCACAATCCACGGCGTGTGGGCTTTGGCGAGATTCATGCCGCCGCCATACACGCCCAAGCCCTCTTTATCTAGCAGTCCGAGCATTTGTGCAAAGGCTTGGGGCCCAAAGTCGCCAGAGTGGTTGTTGGCCAGCCCGACTGCATCAAAGTGGCGCTTAAGAAACTTCAGGCTTTTGGGCGAGACGCGAAACACATTGGGTTTGTCTTCCTCAGGAGAGCCAATGGTGGCGACCACGCACTCCAAGTTACCAATGCGGATATCGGCGTTTTTAAAAAAGTGCGCGAAGCCTGCAAATGGGTCTTTGCCTTTGCGCATGGCAAAGCTTGGGCCGTCTTCGAGCATGATGTCGCCCACGACCACCAAAGAAACAGTGGAGCTTGCAGCAGTTGTTTGCGCTAAAGCGTGTGTGGCAAAAAAGCCCAATAGCAAAGCACACAGCGCTTGCTGACCTGAAACGATAAAGCGCTTCATTGAGACACCTCTTGCAAAGCGCAGCGGTACATCAACTCTTTGCCGAGCAAGGGCGAGTACACCGAGACCCTGCCGGTCAGTGCGTCCTCGGCGGCAGCGTTTACAACTTTCGGTTGAAGAAACTGGGTGTGTTGCATAACCATGGGTTGGCGCCGGGTGTTGTAGTAGACGTAAAGGTTGACGCTCTCAACGTGCGCGCCTTCACCCAAGACAATGGCTTTGAAACGAAACCGATTGCCAATCGGAACGCCTTCTACCGTGTAAGGGTCAGACGCCAGTGCAAAGACCCGGTGGTGAATTTCAGAATTCACTTCGAAAATACATTGCAGCTGCGGTTTGGCCCAAGCGGCAAAAGGCAAAAACAAAACCAGTGCCATCGCGGCAACACAGCGCGGCCGTAAAGTGAAAATAAACACACCAACTCCCAAAAATAAGTGGGCTGATGGTAGCGCAAAGCCGTATGCAAGCGAATCAGGCCGTGGTACATTTTGAAAGCAATATCCACAACGATTCACACACCACAGGAGGCTCTATGACTATCGCCAACACCACCGTTTTAATTGCAGCGTTGATGCCCGTTGTAACCATGGGCTTAGCCAAAGGCAGCATGGCGGGAAAAAAGCGCAGCGAAGGTGGCTATGACAACAGCAACCCCCGAGGATTTGCAGCGGCCCAAGAAGGGTGGCGCGCCCGTGCAGTCGCCGCACACAACAATAGTTTTGAAGCCCTGCCCTTGTTTGTATTTGCGGTGCTCGCGGCGCAAATGGCCGGTGTAGACCAAGCACGTACCGATCAATTGGCCATGGCTTTTATTGGCGCGCGCATTGTTTATACCGCCTTGTACCTCGCCAATATTGCGGCATTGCGGACCGTTGTGTGGTCGGTGGGACTGGGCCTGACAGTCGCTATTTTCTCGCCTACGCTGTCCTTGTTGTTCTAAGCTGCAACCCACACCTTAGACGGCGCTACCAACCAGTTGCAGGAGGGAGCGCCCAACGGTGATGACGGCTAACAGCATCAACAGGCGCAACACCAGGCGACGAAACTGTTGCGGTGTCGTATGCGTAAAAAAGCGCTGACCGGCTGCCATTCCGAGGGCCATGGGAACGGCCATGAACAAGGCCATGGTCAACGCGCTCCAGCCAAGCAAGGGCGCGCCCACTTCGGCGCTGACGGGCATGAGCGCCGCGCACAGCAAGGCGTATAAGTCGCCGAAGAAAAAAAGAAGGACCAAGGTGGCGCGCATGGCGATGGCGGGCAAAGGCGTTGCGCTCATCATGGCCGCGACGACCAGGCCGCCCATCGCCGTCAAGCCATTGACCAGCCCAGCCACCAAGCCCGTGAGCAAGCGAAATAAACGGGTGGGACTGCCATGCCATTGCAGCCCGCGAAGTTGCACGCCCACCAGCACCACCAGCACCATGCCAATGAGCAAGCGCAGATAGATCTCTGGAACAAAATTAAGCATGGCAATTCCCAGAGGAATGCAAATCACGTTGCCCAACAACAACCAACTCAACCAGGAAAAATCAGCCTCTTTGAGGGCTTGGCGCAACAAGGTCAGACTGGCCAGAATTTCCAAGATAAAAATCGGTGGAATCACTTGGGCAGGTGAGAGCAGCAAGGACAACCCCGAGACACACAAGGCAGAAAACCCAAACCCAGAAAATCCGCGCGCAAGCCCGCCGATAAAAACCACTACGCAAACATACGCCCATTCGATGACGGAAAGATCAGCCAAGCAGCACCTTGCGTTCAGGCAAGTCCGGTAATTTGAGAATTTGCACTTTACTCGAAGGGCCTCGCGACAACGGGTGCAATACCTTAGGCCAATAATTGCAAGACGTCTTGCAAACTTCTACGCAATGGAAAGTTGACTGCATCAATGACCACGCTGCGTTGGTAGTAAGGGCTCATATCCAATCCCACGCCAACTCCGCGCAAGGTCACGCGCCCGGCGCGCTCAATCTGGGTGGCGGCGGTTTGCAAATCGCGGTCGAGGTAGTGGGGGTCGTTTGCCAGTACGGTGGCGCTGTCCATGGGGCTGCCGTCAGAGAAGACGATCAGTATTTTTTGCGTTGCGCTACCTTCTTCTAGGCGTTGGTTCGCCCATCGCAAGGCCTCGCCATCGATACACTCGCGAAAGAGCTCTGGCTTGAGCAAGGCGGCGATATCACGGCGTGCGCGACGCCAAGGCGTCTCACCATCCTTGAATACGATGTGGCACAGCTCATTGAGCCGGCCAGGGTCTGGCGGCTTGCCCGCTTTGCGCCAGTCGCGCAGTGCCCGACCGCCGTTCCACGCACCGGTGGTATAGCCCAGCACTTGGCTAGAAACGCCAGCCAACTCCATTGCCCGCACCAACAGGTCAATCATGGTGGTTAAGGCGGGCATGTGTTGTTTCATCGAGCCCGAGCAGTCGACCAAGAAAGCCACCATGCAATCGGCCAAAGGCTCTTGGTGTTCAGTACGAAACAGGCGCCGCTCTGTTGGGCTGGCGATCAGTTGCGCCAATCGGCGCCCGTCAATGCGGCCTTCTTCTTGGCCGCTGTCCCAGTCGTCGTGGTGGGGTTGTGCCAGCAGGGCTTGGAGTTGGCGCGCCAACAGCGCGACGCTGATACCGGCCTCGGCGATGTGTTGGTCCAGGGTGTAGCGCAAGGATTGCAGTTGCTCAGCGCGAACCAAGTTGGAAGCCACGACTTCCTTGTCGTAGGCCGTTGTGAATACGCGGTAAGGCGCGAAGGCGGCATCAGAACTTTCACGCCCGGCGTCAGCGACTGCAAAGCCGCCGTCTTCGCTGCTTTCAAAGTCCACCCACAGTTGCAGCCATGCGTCTTCGTCTTCTTCATCGGGGACGTCTTGGCGCGCAAGGGCACGGGCCTCTTTTTCGCTGGCGACCAAGGCGGCAACGGTGGTGGCGATATGCAAGGCATGCACGGCATAGTCGGCCTGCGAAGTTCGGCTGCGTCGCAAGCCTGCCAGTGCTTCGCCGATGCGCGGTGCCAAACCAAATCGGGTGGCTTCGATCAGGTCGGTTAACGACTCGTTCACGGGTTCTGCAGTTACGCGGGCGTGGCAGATCTGCGCCACCGTGAGCAGCAAAATACCTTGTGCTGATTCGTGCAAGCGCGCCCGTACAAAAGCCAGCGACCAGGCTTCAAAGCGGTGCAGCATATTGGAGCGCACGCCTGGCAAATGGTCGGGTACCAGCGAAGCGCAGCGAAATTGTTCTAGCAAATCAAACACCATGCGCGCAAGGGCAAGGGCAGGTTGCAGGCGTTGGTGCAAGGCGCTGTCGCTGTAGCGCAGGCGCAGTGCAACGCCATCGGCCGCACCTCGAAACGAGCGCGCATCATCAAAGTGGGCGTGCGGGTGCAAATGGGGCGCAAAACTGGGCAAGCGGTGGTCTGCGCGGTAGAGTTGGCGGCCCCGAAAATGCAGCTGCGCCTGCCCGGTTAAGGCGCGCAGCGTGGCCGCACACAAGGCGTCTAATTGTTGCTGGTAGCGCACCAGCGTGGGGGAACTGGGGGCGGTGGCTGCGCTGTTCATGGCGCAAGCATTAGGCGGTGGGCGCAGAGTCCGGGTTCAAGGGGCGGTCAAAGCAGCGCTGGAAATACTCGGCGACCAAGGGCCGTTCGGCCTCATCGCATTTGTTGACAAACGACAAGCGAAACGCCAAGCCGGGGTCGTTAAATATTTCAATATTTTCAGCCCAGCTCATCACCGTGCGCGGGGACATGACTGCCGATACATCGCCCAAGGCAAAGCCTTTGCGGGTGAGATCGGCAACGGCCACCATCGAACGCAGCAGGGCCTGGTGATGGGGGCCAGCCAGCGCAGGAACGCGCGCCGCGACGATGGCCATTTCTTCTTCCGCGCTTAAGTAATTGAGCGCAGCCACCACATTCCAGCGGTCCAACTGCGCGTGGTTCAAGCGCTGGGCACCGTGGTACATGCCATTGAGATTGCCCAAGCCCAGTGTGTTACTCGTGGCGAACAAACGAAAGTGGGGGTGCGGGCGGATCACGCGGTTTTGATCGAGCAAGGTAAATTGCCCTTCGCGTTCCAAAATGCGTTGGATCACAAACATCACGTCGGGCCGGCCAGCATCGTATTCGTCAAAGATGAGGGCCATTGGCCGCTGCAAGGCCCAGGGCACGATGCCTTCTTGAAACTCGGTGACCTGTTGGCCGTCACGCAACACCACGGCGTCGCGGCCCACCAAATCCAAGCGGCTGATGTGCCCGTCTAAATTCACCCGCACACAAGGCCAGTTCAAGCGGGCAGCCACCTGTTCAATGTGGGTGGATTTGCCGGTGCCATGCATGCCTTGCACCAAAACCCGGCGGTTGTGCTCGAAGCCAGCGAGCAAAGCCAAGGTGACTTCCGGGTTGAACCGGTAGGCGGTATCGATATCGGGCACATGCGCGCTGGGCTCGCTAAATGCGTTGACCTGCAGCGCAGTGTCAATTCCAAAAACGTCACGTACGGACGCCTTGCGCAGCGGGGGTGTTTTTTGCGCGGCTTCGCGGTCGGTGCTCATGCGCGGCCTTCTGCGATGGCGGGTATGGCGTCATTTTCAATGTGGCTCAGCGCGTCCGCTGCACGTTGCAAAGCGGGCAGCAAGGCCAGTGCTTTGTCGGCCGTTAAGCGCATCAGCGGCGCTTGGACTGCGATGCATAAATTAGAGCGCCCCACGCTTGCGGGAACCAGCATGGCCACACACAGCAAGCCCGGTAAAAACTCTTCGTTGTCCAGCGCAAAGCCTTGGCGCTTGACCAATTTAATTTCTGCTTCTAAGGCCTCGGGCTGGGTGATGGTTTTCGGGGTGTAGGCTTCCAAGGGCGCATGGCTGAGTAAGCGCAGGCGTTGGCTGGGCGGCATTTGGCTCAAGAAAATTTTGCCGCTGGCAGAGCAATGCACCGGAACGCGTGAGCCCGAATGCAAGTAAAAGCGCAAAGGCGCCGGGGTTTCAACCCGGTCGATGTAAATGACTTCGTTGCCACTCAAGGCGGTGAGGTTGCAGCTCTCGCCCACTTCGGTCACCAAGTTGCGCAGCACCGCGTGGCGTGCACCATGCACAGTGTCATTGAGCAAAAGGTTCTCTGCCAAACGCCGCAAGCGCACGCCCGTGCCAAACAAGCGCCCATCGCCGCTGCGCTCGAGCAAGTGTGCTGTTTCGAGTTGTTGCAGCATGCGGTGCAAGGTGGGTTTGGGCAGGCCGGTTTCGTCGACCAGGCTTTGGAGCGAAAAGTACTGGTCTTTGGACGCAATCACTTCAAGCAGGGCAAACAAACGCAGCGTGGGCGTGTCGCCGTGGAGTTCAATCGGGACGGCTTGGAGGGCGGTGGTCACGGATTTCATGCGGGCATCATAAAGTAAAACCTGAAAATCCACTAGTAAGTGGAACAATTTATTTCAATAAATGAAATTTACCTTGCACAAGAGAAATTTCGTGGCTATAGTCAATCTCAATTCCGGTTATCGGAACAAACTGTTTCAAAACTGAGCTCAATAGGAGTCTTCTATGCCCAAAGCCCCCAAAGATACCCGCACCGTCGCAAGCGGAGTCCAAAAAATGACGCCTTCCGAGGCGTTTGTAGAAACCATGGTTGCCAATGGCGTGACCGATATTTTTGGCATCATGGGCTCAGCCTTTATGGATGCGATGGATATTTTTGCGCCGGCCGGTATCCGCTTGGTGCCCGTGGTGCATGAGCAGGGAGGCGCGCATATGGCCGATGGCTATGCCCGCGTGAGTGGTCGCCACGGCGTGGTGATTGGCCAAAACGGCCCAGGCATTAGCAATTGCGTAACCGCGATTGCTGCGGCCTACTGGGCCCACAGCCCTGTGGTCATGATCACGCCAGAGACTGGCACCATGGGCATGGGCTTAGGGGGCTTTCAAGAAGCCAATCAGTTGCCCATGTTCCAAGAGTTCACCAAGTACCAAGGCCATGTCAATAACCCCAAGCGCATGGCTGAATACACAGGGCGCTGTTTTGACCGCGCCATGTCAGAGATGGGCCCAACCCAGCTCAATATTCCACGGGATTATTTTTACGGCGAAATTCAAACCGAGATTCCCAAGCCCATGCGCGTGGAGCGCGGCGCGGGCGGTGAAAACAGCTTGGCTGCCGCAGTCGAGTTGCTGGCCAACGCCAAGTTCCCCATGATCTTGTCGGGCGGTGGTGTGGTGATGGGCGACGCGGTAGCGGAGTGCCAAGCCTTGGCCGAGCGCTTGGGCGCACCGGTGGCTAACGGCTATTTGCGCAACGATTCCTTCCCCGCAAGCCACCCCTTGTGGGCCGGCCCCTTGGGCTACCAAGGCTCCAAAGCGGCAATGAAACTCATGGCGCAAGCCGACGTGGTGATTGCGCTGGGTTCACGCATGGGGCCGTTTGGAACCTTACCTCAGCACGGCATGGACTACTGGCCCAAAGACGCCAAGATCATTCAGGTCGAAGCCGACCATACCAATTTGGGCTTGGTGAAAAAAATCACGGTGGGCATCCATGGTGATGCCAAAGCGGTCGCCAAAGAATTGCTCAAGCGTTTAAGCGCGGTGAAGCTGGCGTGTGACGCTACCAAAGCAGACCGTGCGGCAACCATCCAAGCAGAGAAAGCCGCTTGGGAGAAAGAACTCGACGCATGGACCCACGAGCGCGACCCCTACAGCTTGGACATGATTGACGAAGCCAAGGGCGAGCGCACCCCCACCGGTGGCACCTATCTCCATCCCCGCCAAGTGCTGCGCGAGTTGGAAAAAGCCATGCCTGCGCGGGTGATGGTCTCTACCGACATTGGCAACATCAACGCGGTGGCCAACAGCTATTTGCGCTTTGATGAGCCGCGCAGCTTCTTCGCGCCCATGAGTTTTGGAAATTGCGGCTACTCGCTGCCCACCATGATCGGTGCCAAGGCCGCGGCCATGGACCGCCCTGCGGTGGCTTACGCCGGAGACGGCGCGTGGGGCATGAGCATGTCGGAGTTGATGACCGCCGTACGCCACGACATTCCTGTGACTGCGGTGGTGTTTCACAACCGCCAATGGGGCGCAGAGAAGAAAAACCAGGTGGACTTTTACAACCGCCGTTTTGTGGCCGGTGAGTTGGAAAGCGAAAGCTTTGCAGGCATTGCCATCGCCATGGGCGCCGAAGGCATTGTGGTGGACAAACTCGAAGACGTGGGCCCGGCCTTTAAGCGTGCGATTGAGATGCAAATGAAAGAAGGCAAGACCTGCGTGATTGAGATCATGTGCACCCGCGAACTCGGAGACCCCTTCCGCCGCGACGCCTTGGCCAAGCCTATTCGCTTCTTGGACAAATACAAAGACTACGTTTAAGTCGGCGGCGCAGTGATGACGATGGGCCCCCACGGATGAGCACACCCAAGCATCCTCGCCTGGATGGCTTGGTGGCGCAAGCCGTTGCGCGCGCGCGCAAGTCGCCTCCTGCTTTGGCCATGGTCTACCCCTGCGATGCGCTGGCGATGGATGCAGCGCAGCGCATTTTGGCAAGCACCATGGCGCGCCCGGTTTTGCTGGGGCCGCAAACCGCCATCGCCCAAGCAGCCGAAGCTGCCCAGGTGGACTTGCGCAACTTTGAGCTGATAGACACGGGAGAGCATGCGCCCCATGCGGCTTTGCAGGCCACCGCTTTGGCGCGCAGTGGCGCGGTGCACGCGCTCATGAAAGGTTCATTGCATACCGATGAACTCATGTCAGCGGTGGTGAACAAAGACACCGGCTTGCGCGGTAGCACACGGATCAGCCACGCCTTTGTGTTTGATTTGCCGCGCTACCCCAAACTGTTGGCTTTGGCCGATTGCGTGGTCAATATTGTTCCGGATTTAAAAACCAAAAAAGACATTGTGGGCAATGCGATTGCGCTCTTGCAAAAACTGGGCATCTCCCACCCCAAGGTCGGCATCGTGACGGCGGTGGAAACAGTCAACCCCGCGATTGCCGCAACCCTGGATGCACAGGCCTTGGTGCAGATGGCCCAAGAAGGCGCTTGGCCAGGCGCGGTAGTGGAAGGGCCCATGGGTTTTGACAACGCGATTTCCGCAGTGGCCGCGCGCATTAAAAAAATGAACTCGCAGGTGGCAGGCGACGCCGATCTTCTGATCATGCCCGACCTCAACGCCGGCAACATGCTGTACAAAAGTTTCAACTACATCGGCGGCGGTGACTGTGCGGGCTTGGTGCTCGGCGCTGCGGTTCCCATTGTGTTGACATCACGCGCTGACTCTTTGCAGTCGCGCCTGGCTTCCGTCGCGTTGGCTGTATTGGCCTTGGCCGACCCGGCCCAACTATCCAAAGGACGCTAACGTGTTCAAGTTTCTTTCTTCTGAGCCGGTTCACAACCCATTGGTAGCGCCAACGCCTACGGCAGACACCACCATCAAATGCACCACCTGCTATATGTGTGCGTGTCGCTGTGGCATTCGGGTGCACCTGCGCGAAGGCGAAAACGGGCCAGAGGTGCGTTACATCGACGGCAACCCCAATCACCCGCTCAACCAAGGCGTGATTTGTGCCAAGGGCGCCTCCGGCATCATGAAGCAGCAGTCGCCTGCGCGCTTAACGCAGCCCCTCTTGCGCAAACCCGGCAGCGAGCGCGGCGCCTCAGAATTTGAAGCCATCTCATGGGAAAAAGCCTATGAAATTTTGACTGAACGCTTGGGCAAAATTCGTGCAAGCGACCCGAAAAAATTTGCGATGTTCACCGGGCGTGACCAAATGCAAGCGCTCACGGGTTTGTTTGCACGCCAGTTTGGAACGCCCAATTACGCAGCCCATGGCGGCTTTTGTTCCGTCAACATGGCCGCCGGAATGATCTACACGATAGGCGGAAGTTTTTGGGAGTTTGGCGGGCCTGATTTAGATCGCGCCAAAGTGTTTGTGATGCTGGGTACGGCCGAAGACCACCACAGCAATCCGATGAAGATTGCCATCTCTAAATTCAAACGCAGCGGCGGGCGTTTTATCTCCATCAACCCGGTGCGCACCGGTTACTCTGCGATTGCCGATGAGTGGATTCCCATCAAGCCCGGCACCGATGGTGCGCTCTTGATGGCTTTGCTGCATGTCTTGATCAAAAAAGATTTGATCGACCATGCGTTTCTAAAACGCTTTACCAATGCGCCGCAACTGGTGGTGTTAGACGCAGGCGAACGCGAAGGCTTGTTTGCCTTTGATCCCGATCCTGCCAAGGGCCCGCCCGGCGACGGCCGCAACCCCCACAACAAACTCATTTTTGACAAAACCAGCGGCCAGCTTCTCAACGCCTACCCTGAAGGTATTGCTGACGGTTGTGACCCCGCGCTCGAGGCCCCTGCCCAAGGTTTTTATACCTTGGCCGATGGCACCAAGGTCACGCCGGCATTCCAGTTGCTGCGCAACCGGGTGGCCGAGTGCACGCCCCAATGGGCTGCAGCTATCACCGGAATCGATGCGCAGCGGATTGAAAAACTCGCGCTAGAAATGGGCGACGCGGCCCTCAAGCAAGCCTTTGAATTACCCATTCCTTGGACCGACGCGTGGGGCAAGTTGCACCCCACTACGCAAGCGCGGCCTCTGGCTTTTCATGCCATGCGGGGCTTAGCTGCACACTCCAATGGATTTCAAACCGTGCGTGCCTTGGCGGTCTTGATGAGCGTGTTGGGAACCATCGATGCGCCTGGGGGCTTTCGCCACAAAGCGCCTTATCCGCGCCACATCGTTCCCAACTACCGCGCCTTCAATTCTCCTGAAATGATTCAACCCAATACGCCGCTCAACGCAGCGCCCTTGGGTTTTCCGGCGCACCCCGATGAATTGGCCATCAACCCAGACGGCTCACCGATTCGCATCGACCACGCCTTTTCTTGGGAGCACCCGCTCTCAGCACATGGTTTGATGCACAACGTCATCACCAATGCGGTCAAGGGCGACCCCTACCGCATCGACACCTTGCTGATCTTCATGGCCAATATGGCGTGGAACAGTTCGATGAACACCATGGGTGTGCGCGAGATGTTGAACCGCAAAGATGCCGATGGCGAGTACATGATTCCTTTCTTGGTGGTGTGCGACGCGTTCCAAAGCGAAACCGTGGCCTTTGCTGATTTGGTCTTGCCCGATACCACCTACCTTGAACGCCATGATGTGATGGGCATGCTGGACCGCCCGATCTCCGAATTCGACGGACCAGTGGACTCGGTGCGCATTCCCGTGGTCGCGCCACTGGGTGAGTGCAAACCTTTCCAAGAGGTGTTGATCGAGTTGGCGGGGCGCTTGAAGTTTCCCGCATTCACAACACCCGAAGGCACCCGCAAGTACACCGGCTATACCGACTTTGTCGTGAACTTTCAGCCCCAACCCGGCATTGGGTTTTTAATGGGTTGGCGCGGCAAAAATGGCGATGAACATTTGCGCGGCGAGCCCAACCCCAAGCAGTGGGAAGCGTACGAAAAAAACAACTGCGTGTTTCAGTACCACATGCCAGAAAGCATGCATTACATGCGCAACTGGAACCGCGACTACCTTGACTTTGCCAAAGAAAAAGGCTGGCGCCAAAAGAACGATCCGGTGCAACTGGCCATTTACTCCGACACCTTGCAATCGTTTCGCTTGGCCGCGCAAGGCAAAACCCAGGGACGCCAGCCGCCGCAGGACCTGCGCGAGCGCATTGACACCTACTTTGATCCCTTGCCGTTTTGGTACGCGCCGCTGGAAGAAGATGCCACGGATTTAGCGGCCTATCCTTTGAACGCGATCACCCAACGCCCCATGGCGATGTACCACTCTTGGGATTCGCAAAATGCGTGGTTGCGACAAATTCACAGCCACAACTATTTGCACGTGAATCCCCTCACCGCCAAAGCCGCCGGCATTTTGGATGGCGGTTGGGCGTGGGTGGAAAGCCAATGGGGCCAGGTGCGTTGCATGATCCGTTACAGCGAAGCGGTTGAACCCGGCACGGTGTGGACCTGGAACGCCATCGGCAAAGCCGATGGTGCGTGGCAGTTGGCGCCGGGTGCTGACGAAGCGCGCAAAGGCTTTTTGCTCAACCATCTCATTTCTGAAGAGCTGCCTTTGGGTGACCAAGGTAAAACTATCAGCAACTCTGACCCCATCACCGGCCAAGCCGGTTGGTATGACGTGCGCGTACGCATCCGAGCGGCAGAGCCCGACGAGACCGCGGAGACGTTTCCCCAAATGCGCACCATGCCCAGTGTTCCGGGCGTGGTGGGCAAAGCGGCCAGTGTCTTGACGTACTTTGCGGGCAAGAAAAAAGCAGGAGGAAAAACACCATGATTCAATGGCTGAAAGACCTGATGCAAACGCATTTGGTGGAAGACACTCCCGTAGGGCGCGCCCCTGCGACTGCGCCAGCGCCCAAGCGGGTTCGCGCCGAACAGGGCGAGACATTGGCCAAGCAATTGGCCTTGGTGATTGACCTCAATGTGTGCGTGGGCTGCCATGCCTGTGTGACCTCGTGCAAACAGTGGAACACCTCCGGTAGCGCTGGCCCCTTGGCCGATTTGGCACCGTATGCCGCCAACCCGACAGGCACCTTTTTTAACCGCGTTCAAACCTACGAGTCAGGTGAATTTCCCAACACCGACACCATTCACTTTCCTAAAAGCTGCTTGCACTGCGAAGACCCGCCGTGTGTGCCGGTGTGCCCTACCGGCGCGAGCTACAAGCGCGCCGAAGACGGAATCGTTTTGGTGGATTACGACAAGTGCATTGGCTGCAAATACTGCGCATGGGCGTGTCCTTATGGCGCCCGCGAATTAGATGAAGAGCGCCAGGTCATGACCAAATGCACGCTGTGCGTAGACCGCATTTATGACGAGCTGTTGCCCGAGGCAGACCGCCAACCGGCATGCGTCAAAGCCTGCCCGACCAACGCGCGTTTGTTTGGTGACGTGAAAGACCCAGACTCTGACGTCTCCAAAGCCATTCGCGAACGCGGTGGCTACGCGCTGATGCCGGAGTGGGAAACCCAGCCGGCCAATATGTATTTACCGCGGCACATCACCCCCTCTTCTCAAGGCTAAACCGCTATGCATCCGGCTTTTTCGATTCTCTTTTTCACGACCTTGGCGGGCGCTGCCCAAGGCCTGATCGTGGCGCTGGCGGTTGCCTTGCTGTGTGGCGTTCCAATGGGCAGGGAGTTTTTCTTGCAGGCCTTGGCTTTGGGCGAAGTGCTTTTGGTCGCGGGCTTGGCGGCGTCGTTTTTTCATTTGGGCCACAAGATGCGGGCCTGGCGCGCGGTGCTGATGTGGCGCACGTCTTGGATGTCGCGCGAAGTGATCGTGATGCCAGCGTTTATCGGTTTGGTCGCTGTGTGGTGGTTGGCTTTGGCTTTGCATGTACAAGGCTTTGTCATGCAGGTCTTGCCTGTCGTGGTGATTGTGGGCGCCTTGGTCCTGTGGTACTGCACGGCAATGATTTACGCGTGCTTGCGATTTATCCGTGAGTGGGCGCACCCGCTGACGGTGTGGAATTTTGTGTTGATTGGTTTGTCTTCGGGTGCGGTGTTGGCTTGCGCCTTGGCCGCTTCTTACGATGAGCAGGCCTTGCTCTCCCTGGCGGGCCCGTGTGCGCTGTGGCTCACGCTGTTGGCGGGTGCGGTGCGCTGGCTTAGCCTGCGGCGCAATGCCACTTTGGTGCCCGTATCCACTTTGCAATCGGCTACAGGAATTTCAGCGAAGCGCTTGGTGCAAAAGTCCATGGGCATGTCCGCCGGGGCTTTTAACACCCGGGAATTTTTTCACGGCGCAAGCCTCGCCGTAGTGAAAAATACCAAATGGTTTTTTATTGTCGGATTGTTTGTCGCGCCAGCGCTATTGGCCTTGTGGGCGATCACGCACAACATCCCTTCGCTGTGGCCCGTGATTGCTTTAATGCAGGCCAGTGCACTCATTCCAGAGCGCTGGTTTTTCTTCGCCCAAGCGCAGCATCCGCAAAACTTGTACTACCAGACGGTGTCTTAGTTTGCGCAAGCCTGCCGGGTTAATTGCCAACCCGCGTATCTGAGCGCCCAAAGACCCAGCTCAAGCCCAGCCCCAACGATTGGCCGGTGGACTGCAAGGCCAGTGGGCTGTTCAGGTTGGCGCCTAGGTTGTACTGATCTTGCCGCGCGTAGGCAAACAGCCGCAGGTCGGGACCCAAGTTTTTGCTGCTGCTAAGGCTGGCGCGCATGCCGATGAGGCCGGCTTGGGCGTCAAAGGCGGGGCGTTGTGCAGTGGCGTAGGCCTGTGGAACCCCGTAGAAATACTGGTTGAGTTGCGCATCGCCCCAAACCAAGCCGCCACTGGCCGACAGGCTCCAGCCGCCGCCGATATCGCGCGTCTCCCACACCAAAGACGGTTGAAATGCAAAACCTTGTGAACGCAGCCCGCCATTGAGCTCGAACACACCTCGTACCGGTATTTCTAAACCCAATCGGGAGCCGGGCTGGGGCCTTGCCAAGGTCACTTTCAAGACTGGGCCAAACTCCAGCAAGGTCCCTAAATCAGGCATCCCGTCGCGCACCGCAATGTCTGCAGAGCTTGCAGGCAATGAGCCGGCAAAACCCACATCCAGCTCGACATCCGGCCCCATCATCATCCGAGCCCCGATGCCGCCACGGTCCACCCGAAAAACATCGCCGCGGTAAATGAAATACGGCAGGGCCAAGGTCCGCGTTAGGCGCTCAGCCGAGCCCGGGTAGGCGGGGCTGGAGAGTGACCCCCCAAAAACACCCGCTTCCCACAAAGGAAGCCCGGTGTCTTGGGCTTGCACGCTGGCCGTAAAAAGCAAGGCCGTTGTGAGCGCGAGAGGAGTGACTAGTGTGCGCGGTATGGTTAATAAATGCATGGCGGTCCGTGAAATGAAATGGCATTCCCTTTTGAGGTTTGAGCCTATCACAGGCATGGCCAATGCAGCGCTCATCCAAACAATTGGCCTCGCGCAGCATCCGTGATAGCCACCACGCAAGGATGCGTGATGCGCCGCTCCACGGACACCGCAAAAAACTCTTCGACCAATTCCTCTGTGCGTCCAATCAGCTGAACGCCATACTGCGCCATGGTTTCTTCCTCCATCACCTTGGGCACCATGAAAACGCCGCGCCCTTCTCTGCCAAAGGCCGTCATCAAGGCGCCGTCATCAAACTCGCCCACAACGCGAGGCGTAATAGCGTGGCGGGTAAACCAGGCTTCGAGCTGTTGGCGCACCGAAGAGTGGGCGCCTTGAATGAGCATGGGTACGTTGCTCAAGCATGCAGGAAATTTTCCTTGGAGTTGCTTGGCCAATGCGGGGGAACTCAAAAAGCTCATGGTGCTGCGACCCAAGGGATGGTTAAAGGCCCGCACGTTGATGCGCCGAGACATCGGCTCATCGGCAATGACAAGGTCTAAGCGGTTCAAGGCCAGCTGGGCCAGCAACTCTGCAAATTTGCCCTCGCTGCAAATCATGCGAACGCGCTCGCCGACGCTGAGTGCGGGTTCGAGCAAGCGGTAGGCGACCGATTTGCTCACCGAGTCCGCCACGCCAACCCGAAACTCCAACACCTTCTCACCACCATGGGCTTGGCGCACCGCAGTTTCTAACTCATTGCCGAGCGTAAAAATTTGGTCTGCGTAACTTAAAGCAAGCCGCCCGTCCTCGGTCAGCTCTAAATTGCGGCCGCGTTTTTGGAACAATTTGCGCCCAAGCCAATCTTCTAGCAAATGAATTTGTCCTGACAGGGTTTGGGGGGTGGTGTGCAGCTGCTCGCCCGCCCGCATCACGCCGCCGGCCTTGGCGGTGACCCAAAAATAGTGCAAATGTTTAAAGTTCATACGCGCATAGATCCTCAAAAGTTCAAAATACTTCGGTTAAAACGAAGTGAAATAGTCATAAATACGAATTTACACGAAGCATAAACCCTTTTAAAGTCGAGCTTCTTTAGCCCAAGGTGGGCGTTTTTGGAGCATCACATGCGTCTAAGTACCCGCGGCCGGTTTGCAATTACCGCCATGATTGATTTGGCTTTGCGTGACCCGCACAGCCCCGTTCCTTTGAGTGAGTTGGCTTTGCGCCACGGCATATCCCTGTCCTACCTGGAACAGGTATTTGCCAAGTTGCGCCAACATGGTTTGGTGGAAAGTACGCGTGGACCCGGCGGCGGTTACGCCATGGGCTTTCGCGGTGATTCGATTTCGGTGGCCGATATCGTGACAGCCATTGAAAGCGACGAGCCCAGCCCCGCCATCGATGCGCGCAAAGGGGCTCAGGATGTTCCTGATATGACGGAGGCCTTGTGGGAACAGTTGCACACAGCCCTCATGGCCCACATGCGCACGATCACTTTGAAGAGTCTGGCCTTAGAGCAAAGCGCCAAAGGCTTTCAAGTTCCTAAGCGCAAAAGCAACAAAAAAGGCATTTTGAAAAAACCCGTAGCACCCGCTCTACGAACCAACGCGCCGAACTCTGTCTTTGCATTAGGACAGTGGCTGCCAGCACGCGGCTAGATCTTTGTGGTTTATTTGTTACAAACACAGGCATTACAGGGTAATGGTTAACCAAAGTTTCATCTTGCGCCTTTAAGCTCGCGCCCATGAATTTTGGTTTCAACACAGCAGCGTGCCTGGTGGCAACGGGAGTGCTTTTGCTCAGCGGCTGCAGTGGCTTGCCAGAGCGGCGCGCCAACGCGCCTGTGGCCAACGCCATCGGAGATCAAGCTGGCCGCAGCCCACACCACTGGAGCCCTGCCGAGCAAGCGCTGTGGGAGCCCGTGCTGTTTCCCGGAAAAACGCCAACCCAGTACCAGACGCAAGTCCTCGGCTCCCGCTTGAGCTTGGTGGCGCGCGCGGATTCGTCAGTCAGCATGTTGCGCAAACCGCTGCGCATAGAACCTTCGCAGCTGGGTGCCGTTCGCTTTTCTTGGTTGCTGCCGCAACTCATTGCCAACGCGGATATGGGAGAGCGCGCCAGTGACGACTCACCGGTGCGCGTGGTGTTGGCCTTCGAGGGTGATCGCAGCACCTTCTCTTTGAAGAACGCCTTGCTCAGCGAACTGTCTCTGACCTTGACGGGCGAAGAAATGCCCTATGCCACCTTGATGTATGTCTGGTGCAATCGCCGGCCTGTGGGGTCGGTGGTGCACAACAACCGAACCGACCGCATCCGCCAATTGGTGGTGGAGTCGGGCAGCACGGGCCTGCAACAGTGGCGTGACTATGAGCGCAATATCCGAGCGGATTACGAAAAAGTGTTTGGCGAAGCCCCAGGCGCACTCGTGGGGATTGCGGTCATGACCGACAGTGACAACACCAAAAGCACCGTGCTGGCCCACTACGGCGACATCAGCTTGCGCTAAGCGCGCTGAGCGCGCCAAGCAGGCGTATTACTTTTGCACATCACCGATGCAAAGGTATTTCACCTCCACATAGTCGTCCATGCCAAAGTGAGAGCCTTCGCGGCCTAAGCCTGATTGCTTCACGCCGCCAAAGGGCACGTGTTCGGTGGCCAAGATGCCCACGTTGATTCCCACCATGCCGTATTCCAAGGCTTCTGCTACGCGGTAAATGCGGCCAATATCGCGGCTGTAAAAATAACTGGCCAAGCCAAACTCGGTGTGGTTGGCAGCGTCGATCGCCTCTTGTTCGGTGTGAAACTTAAACACCGGCGCAAAGGGCCCAAAGGTCTCTTCTTTGGCGCACAGCATGTCGGCCGTGGCATCGGCCACGACCGTCGGCTCAAAAAATTGGCCACTGCCTAGCTGGCTTAAACGCTTGCCACCCACCAGCAGCCGCGCCCCCTTAGCCAGCGCATCGGCCACATGGCGCTCCACTTTGACGAGTGCGGCTTCTTCAATCAGCGGGCCTTGGTTCACATCGGCATCAAAGCCATTGCCCACTTTGGCGGTTTGGACTTTGGCGGCAAACTTTTCGATAAATTGCTCGTACACCCCGCTTTGCACATAAATGCGGTTCGAGCAAACGCAGGTTTGGCCGGCGTTGCGGTACTTGCTGGCAAACGCACCTTCGACGGCGCTGTCAATGTCGGCATCATCAAAGACCAAAAACGGCGCGTTGCCGCCAAGTTCGAGCGAGAGTTTCTTGACTGTTGGCGCGCTTTGCGCCATCAAAATACGGCCCACTTCGGTGGAGCCAGTAAAGCTCAAATGGCGCACGACGGGGCTGGCGCAAATCACTTTGCCCACCGCAATCGAATTCTCGGCATCGGCCGTCACCATGTTGAGAACGCCTGCGGGAATGCCTGCGCGCATGGCCAGCGCGGCTGCGGCCAACGCGGTCAAAGGCGTTAACTCTGCGGGCTTGATGATGACGGGGCAGCCCGCCGCAAGAGCGGGTGCCACTTTGCGGGTGATCATGGCCAGCGGAAAGTTCCATGGCGTGATGGCGGCACACACGCCGATGGCTTGCTTTATCACCATCAGGCGGCGGTTGTTGTCAAACTGGGGCAGCGTCTCGCCGTTGACGCGTTTGGCCTCTTCAGCAAACCACTCCACAAAACTGGCACCGTAGGCGACTTCGCCTTTGGCCTCAGCCAAGGGCTTGCCTTGTTCGGCCGTCATGATGCGTGCAATGTCGTCTTGGTTGGCCATCAAGAGATCAAACCACTTGCGCAAAATAATGCTGCGCTCTTTGGCGGTTTTGGCCTTCCATGCGGGCCAGGCGGCGTTGGCTGCTGCGATGGCCGCTTCGGCGTCTTGGGGCCCCAGGTTGGCCACATCCGCGAGTTTGTGTCCGGTGGCCGGGTCCACAATGTCAAAGCGGCTTGCGCCTGGGATCCACTGGCCGTTGATGAGCGCATCGGTATGCAGCAGGCTGGGGTCTTTGAGTTGGGAGAGTGGGGATGCGGTCATACGGTTCTCGCAGTGGCTTGTATCAAAAAAATGAAATAAGGTAACGTTGCTTCGCAGTCTAGCGGCAAAGCCCCAACCTGGGCGTGGGCCGCTCCGTTACCATGGGACCCACTGTGCCACCCTGTGAAGGGGGCGTGCGTTTGTTTTTTGGAGATTTTTCAATGGCATCGACTGCATTCAATTGGCAAGACCCTTTCTTGCTCGATTCTCAGCTCAGCGACGATGAGCGCATGGTGCGCGACGCGTCAGCGGCATATTGCCAAGACCGCTTGCTGCCCCGGGTCACCCAAGCGTTTCGCGATGGCACCACAGACAGCGCCATTTTTCGCGAAATGGGGGAACTTGGATTGCTAGGACCCACCCTTCCTGAGGCCTATGGTGGCCCGGCCTTGAACTATGTCGCCTACGGTTTGATTGCCCGTGAAGTAGAGCGTGTGGACAGCGGCTACCGGTCGATGATGAGTGTGCAAAGCTCTTTGGTCATGCTGCCTATTTTTGAATTTGGAACCGAAGCGCAGCGCCAAAAATACCTGCCCTCACTGGCCAGCGGACACACCATTGGCTGCTTTGGCCTGACCGAGCCTGACCATGGCTCAGACCCCCAAAGCATGGTGACGCGGGCGCAAAAGGTCGCAGGGGGCTACAAGCTCAGCGGCGCAAAAATGTGGATCTCCAACAGCCCCATTGCCGATGTGTTTGTGGTCTGGGCCAAAGAGGTCAGCGCGTCGGGAGAGGTGGGCCCGATTCGCGGCTTTATCTTAGACAAAGGGATGGCCGGTTTGAGCGCCCCCGCCATCCACGGCAAAGTGGGATTGCGCGCCAGCATCACTGGCGAAATTGTGATGGACAACGTGTTTTGCCCTGAAGAAAATGCATTTCCCGAAGTGCGCGGCCTCAAAGGCCCGTTCACATGCCTGAACTCTGCGCGCTACGGTATCGCCTGGGGGGCCTTGGGCGCGGCAGAAGACTGTTGGTTGCGTTCGCGCCAGTACACACTCGACCGCAAACAATTCGGTCGCCCTTTGGCAGCCAACCAATTGATTCAAAAAAAATTGGCCGATATGCAAACGGAGATTGCACTGGGTTTGCAAGGCTGTTTGCGACTGGGCCGAATGAAAGACGAAGGGATTGCGTCGGTTGAAATCACATCGATTTTGAAACGCAACTCGTGTGGCAAAGCGCTCGATATTGCCCGCATGGCGCGTGACATGATGGGCGGCAACGGTATCAGCGATGAATTTGGTGTGGCAAGGCACTTGGTGAATTTGGAAGTGGTCAACACCTACGAAGGCACGCACGATATCCACGCCCTGATCTTGGGCCGCGCCCAAACGGGTATCGCTGCGTTTGCCAATTAAAACAAGCACGTCATCGCACCACAAAAAATGCCACAGCAACAAGCGGCCTTGCCGCACCTGAAAGTCTTGGACCTGACCCGGGTGCTGGCCGGGCCGTGGTGTACCCAAATGCTGGCCGACATGGGTGCCGATGTCATCAAAATTGAAAAGCCGGGCGATGGCGATGACACCCGCCACTGGGGCCCCCCGTTTTTACAAGACGCGCAAGGCAAGGACACCACGCACGCCAGTTACTTCACCACCTGCAACCGCAACAAACGCTCGGTGACCATCGACATTGCCAAGCCCGAAGGCCAAGCGCTGGTTCGCCAACTGGCCTTGCAAAGCGACATTTTTGTTGAGAACTTCAAGGTCGGCGGCTTGGCGCATTACGGCTTGGACTACGCCAGCTTGCAAGCCATCAACCCACGTTTGATTTATTGCTCTATCACCGGCTTTGGCCAAGACGGGCCCTATGCCGAACGCGCGGGCTACGACCTGATGATTCAAGCGATGAGCGGCATGATGAGCATCACCGGAAAACCCGAAGGAACGCCGGGCGGCACGCCGCAGCGCGTGGGTGTGGCCTTGACCGATTTGTTTACGGGGGTGTATGCCTGCAGCGCCATACTCGCTGCAGTCGAGGCCCGCCATCGCACCGGTGAGGGCCAGCAGATCGACATGAGTTTGCTCGATGTCGGTGTGGCTTTGTTGGCCAACCAAGCCGCAGGTTTTTTAAACACCGGCAAGGTGCCGACCCGCCAAGGCAACACCCACCCGAGTTTGGTGCCGTACCAAGACTTTGAAACGGCTGACGGCGCACTGCTGTTGGCCATTGGAAACGACGGCCAATTTGCCCGCTTTTCGCAGGTGGCCCAACACCCCGAATGGGCGGCCGATGTGCGGTTCGCCAACAACACCCAGCGCGTTTTGCATCGCGCTGAACTCACGCAGCTTTTACAAACCGAGATTCGCACACGCACCACAGCCGATTGGATTGCGCTGCTGGAGCACCATGCGGTGCCTTGTGGCCCCATCAACACGGTTGCCCAAGCGTTCGATGATGCGCAGGT
Organism: Sulfuritalea sp.; assembly: GCA_021737875.1. Lineage (GTDB taxonomy): Bacteria > Pseudomonadota > Gammaproteobacteria > Burkholderiales > Burkholderiaceae_C > Allorhodoferax. The sequence continues at coordinate 13,821 of JAIPDD010000004.1, read as the reverse complement.
TCAAGCCAGGCAGCTGGTGGTGAAGCAAGACGTGGCCCCCGCAGCGGCTGCAAAAACACACACGGCCTCGATTGCCAGCGTTGCAAGCCCTTTGCGTTTACTGGGAACGCCTGCGGTACTGCACCGTGCACCTCCTGCCTTAGGGGAGCACACCGACGAAGTGCTGGCAGGCTTGGGGTTGGACGCCAAGGCGATCCAAAGCTTGCGCGACCAGGCCGTGGTCTAGCCCGGAGCTCACGCGCCTAAAACATCCCATCGCTCAAGGGCAAGCAAAAGGGCGTCATCAATCTGTGCACTGCGCGCGGCCAAGGCCAAGGCTTTGGCGTTGTCTTTGGCGTACAGGCTGCCATCGGCGAGCAAGGCGTTGATGCTTTTTTGCTCTGTTTCCAAGTCGGAAATGGTTTGGGGCAGCGTGTCTAACTCGCGTTGCTCTTTGTAGCTGAGTTTGCGAACCTTGGCAGCAGCTTGCGCTGGTGCAGCTGCAGTGGTGGCAGGGGCAGGTGTTGCGGGTTCGGTGGATGCACCTTGGTCGCGCCCGTAGTTAAACGGCTTGGCGCCTTTTTGACCTTGGGCTTGGGCCAAGGCGCTGGCGCGTTTGCTTTGGATAAGCCAGTCTTGCACGCCGCCTTCGTACTCGCGCCACCGGCCTTCGCCCTCCGAGGCAATGGTGCTGGTCACCACATTGTCTAAAAACGTACGGTCATGGCTGACCAAGAAAACCGTTCCGTCGTAGTTTTGCAGCAGGTCTTCTAACAGCTCCAAGGTGTCAATATCCAGGTCGTTGGTCGGCTCATCGAGCACCAAGACATTGGCCGGGCGCGCAAACAAACGGGCCAGCAACAAGCGGTTGCGCTCGCCTCCGCTTAATGAGCGCACGGGCGAGTTGGCACGGGCCGGGGAAAACAAAAAGTCGCCCAGGTAGCTTTTAACGTGTTGGCGCTTGTTGCCAATTTCAATCCATTCGCTGCCCGGGCTGATGAAGTCTTCCAGCGTGGCGTCCATGTCGAGGGCATTGCGCATTTGGTCAAAGTACGCCACTTGGATATTGGCACCTTGGCGCACCGTGCCCCACGCGCTCTCGCCGGGGCTGGGGGTGGGCGCGTTGGTAGGCGCGGGGTCGGGTGCGAGCTCGCCCAGTATCAGTTTGAGCAGCGTGGTTTTTCCTGCGCCATTGGGGCCGAGCAGGCCGACCTTGTCGCCGCGCAAAATCGTGGCTGAAAAATCGCGAACAATGGTTTTGTCAGGGCCGGCACCCGAGCGAGAGGCAAAGGTTTTGCTCACATGGGTTAACTCGGCCACCAGCTTTCCGCTGGCCGCGCCGCTGGCAACGTCGAGTTTGACGCTGCCGACCGCGTCGCGCCGCGCTTCACGCACAGCGCGCATGTTTTCCAAGCGTGTAATACGGCCCTGGGCGCGGGTTCGGCGGGCTTCAACGCCTTTGCGGATCCAGACCTCTTCTTGCGCCAAAAGTTTGTCGGCGCGGGCGTTAATGACGGCTTCTTGCGCCATCTGCTCCTCTTTTTGCAGCAAATAGGCCGCAAAATTACCCGGATAGGACAAAAGCTGTCCGCGGTCTAACTCCACAATACGGGTCGCCACCCGGTCTAAAAACGAGCGGTCGTGGGTGATGGTGATCACGCTGCCTTTGAACTCAATGAGCAAGTCTTCCAGCCACTCAATGGAGTCCAAGTCCAGGTGGTTGGTGGGTTCGTCTAGCAACAAAACGTCCGGTTGCGTTACCAAAGCCTGCGCCAGTGCCACGCGTTTTTTGGTGCCGCCAGAGAGCGTTCGCACCACCGCTTGCGGGTCCAGGTGCAGGCGGTGCAGGGTTTCGCTGACGCGTTGCTCCCAGTTCCAGCCGTCCAGCGACTCAATCTCGCTTTGCATGGCGTCTAAATCGCCGTGGCCTTGTGAGTACTCTTCAATCAGGTGGCGGATCCGGGCCAAGCCCAAGCTCACGGAGTCGAAAATCGTGTCATCGGCCTCGAGCGTGGGCTCTTGGGCAACGTAGGCGATGCGGGTGTTGTTTTGGATTTGCAGGCTGCCGTCATCGGGCTTTTCCATGCCGCCCAAAATTTTGAGCATCGACGATTTGCCTGCGCCGTTGCGGCCAATCAGGCCTACGCGTTCTGCGGTTTCGAGAGAAAAGCCTGCGTGGTCTAGCAGGGGTACGTGCCCAAAAGCGAGTTGGGCGTCAAGTAAAGTGATCAGTGCCATGTGCGGGGGATTATCCCCTGCGCAGGCGCCCCCCTGCAGCAAGTGCGAACTTAAAAGCGTAAAGCAACAGGGCCGCTCCAAGCAAATCGCCCACCGCCATCGACCAGGTTTGGTTAAGGAAATCGCCGCCACGGCCTTGCAAACTGAACCAGAGTTGGTGCAACACTGCGTTGAACGCCGCAAACACCACACACAACTTCAGCAAGTCTGTTCCTGACAAGTTGGACAGTTGCGGGTCCATCTGCAAGAAGCGAATACCTGCTTCACGCGCCAACCACGGCGCCAAGCCGGAAATGAGCCAGGCGCCAATAAGCGTGGGGCTCAAGAATTCAGGCGGGGCCAGGAGCGAGGTGAGGGCGCTGCCTAGGACAATGCCAAGTGCGCCCCATTGCGAAAAAAGCAAAACGCAGATGAGACGCACACCGCTTGGTAAAAAAATCAAAGAAACATGGGTTGATAAAACGAGCGCGGGAAACAGGGCTGAATTGAGAAAATACAAGCCTGCATACACCAAGGCCGTACCGATAACGAAAAGCCAGGCGCTAATCAAGAAAACACACACTTAACCCAATAGTTAATGCTTGCACGTTGAAAGGCGCAGGGCCAGTCAGCGTGAATCTAAGCGGCCTTGGCTTTTTCTAAGCACTGGCCCATTTGCGCGAAATACTGGTTCGAGCCCTTGGTAGGAATCACGTACTTCACGCGGTTGTCTTCATCGTCGAGCTGAAGTGCCAGCAAGCCCTTTTGGCGAAGCAGCTTCAAGCGGCGGTGCGCCGTCGACGGTGAGATCTCCGGCATGATTTCCATGGCTTCGAGCACGGTGATTTTCTTATTGCGGTTCCAAGCCAGCCCCAAAATATAGAGCATGCGCTCATCGGTGGCATCCAAACTGGGAAAACTGGGCAAGGACCGAACCGCTGCCACCAAGTTCAGGAAGTTCAAAAAAACCGACGCGTTATCAGAAGCCTTGGCCATAAGAAGAAGCACCCTTCGTTATCAAAAAAATGATTAAAACAGATTTGTCTGAATTAAAGCATTTATTTAATTTATTTGGTTAATAAAGTGCTATTTATTTTCCCGCTTCGCACGCGAGCCCTGAAGCAAGCGTTACAAAACCCCTCCTTCAAGCCACCCTCTCAAGCCGCGCTGGCTGAGGCCATGCATTTGCCCAGCTGGCCAAAGTACTGTTGGGCAGCCTTGGTCGATACGACGTACTTCACCCGGTTGTCGATTTCGTCGAGATGCAAGTCGATCATGCCTTTTTTGCGCAAAAGCTTGAGCCGGCGGTGGGCGGTGGTGGTGGAAATTTCAGGCAGCATCACCATGGCTTCAAGAACGGTGATTTTCTTTTCCTTGAACCACGCCGTGGCCAAGGTATTGAGCATCTGAACCTCTACGGCGTCGAGATCGGGGAAGCTTGGCAACGCGCGGATGGTTTGAACAAGATGCAGGTACTTTAAATACATCTGTGAAAGGTCTGTATTTTTGGCCATCGTGGATCCGCTTGAGCGGTCTCATATTAATTAAAACAACGGGTGTTGTTTTCCAACGAAGCGAAATATACCCTAGTTCTTACTGGGTTATTCAATAAGGGTTAGGGCGCTCCGTGGACCCATTGTGCGCCTTTCGCCGCACAGAGGGGGACTTATTTACTACTTGGGAAACTAAACATCGCGCCTTCGCGCACACCAGCAGAGGGCCAGCGCTGGGTAATTGTTTTGCGTTTGGTGTAAAAACGCGCAGCGTCGGGGCCGTAGGCGTGCAAATCGCCAAACAAAGAACGCTTCCAACCGCCAAACGAGTGGTAAGCCACAGGCACTGGCAAAGGAACGTTGACACCGACCATGCCGACCAAGATGTTGTCGGTAAAGTAGCGCGCGGCTTCACCATCGCGGGTGAAGATGCAGGTGCCGTTGCCGTACTCATGGGCGTCAATCAAGTCCATGGCTTCTTGCAATGTTTTCACGCGCACCACACCCAACACCGGTCCAAAAATCTCTTCTTGGTAAATCTTCATCCCGGGCTTGACATGGTCAAACAAGCAGGCGCCCAAAAAGTAGCCGGCTTCGTGGCCTGCGACTTTGACGTTGCGCCCGTCGACGATCAGGTTCGCGCCTTCAGCAACGCCTTGGTCGACGTAGGCTTTGACCTTTTCAAAATGCGCCTTGGTGACCAAGGGCCCCATGTCCATGCCCGCATCGGTGCCCGGGCCCACTTTCATCTTGGCGATCTCCACTTTGAGGCCTGCAATCACTGCGTCCGCAGTAGCGTCGCCTACTGCAACAACCAAAGGAATCGCCATGCAGCGCTCACCGCACGAGCCGTAAGCTGCGCCCATCAAGGCGTTGACGGCGTTGGGCACATCGGCGTCGGGCATCACCACGGCGTGGTTCTTGGCGCCGCCCAAAGCCTGAACGCGTTTGCCGTGGGCACAACCGGTGGCATAAATGTATTCGGCAATAGGGGTCGAGCCAACGAAGCTAATGGCTTTGACGCGCGGGTCGGTGAGCAAGGTATCGACAGCTTCTTTGTCGCCGTTGACGACATTCAACACGCCCGGTGGCAAGCCAGCCTCTAAGGCCAACTCCGCGACCCGCAAGGTGCTGCTGGGATCGCGCTCCGAGGGCTTGAGAATAAACGTGTTTCCGCACGCAACCGCCATGGGCCACATCCACAAAGGCACCATGATGGGAAAGTTAAACGGCGTAATGCCCGCGGTGACGCCCAAGGCTTGAAACTCGCTCCAAGAATCGATGGCCGGCCCCACGTTTTTGCTGTGCTCGCCTTTGAGGAGTTCGGGGGCGTAGCTGGCGTACTCGACGTTTTCAATACCGCGTTGCAATTCGCCCATGGCATCAGCCAACACTTTGCCGTGCTCGGCGGTGACGAGTGCGCACAGTTCATCGGCGTGCTGCTCCAACAACTCTTTGAGCTTGCTCATCACGCGGGCGCGCTTGAGCGGGGGCGTATTGCGCCAAGCGGGGAAAGCTGCTTGGGCGTTGGCAATGGCTTGTTCCACGGTGAGCTTGTCGGCCAAGAGCAAACGCTTTTCTGCCTTGCCTGTAGCGGGGTTAAAAACGTCGGCTTGGCGGGTGCCGCCTTGGGTGGGCTTGCCGCCGATGAGGTGGCCAATGAGGGGAAGTGCGGACATGGGTTGGAAGTAAAAGTTAAAAATGCTTATTCGGTGGCGTTGATGGCTTCGCCTAAGGCGTTAACCAAGCTGTCAATTTCGGACTTCTCGATGATAAAAGGCGGTGCGAGTTGAATCGTGTCACCGCCGTAGCGCACATAAAAGCCTTTCTCAAGGCATTTCATCGCGATCTCGTAAGGCCGTTTCAAAGGCTCGCCGGGGACGGCTGCGAAAGTAATGCCAGCAGCCAAACCGATGTTGCGGATATCGGTGATGTTTTTTCCGCCTTTGAGGCTGTGCACCGCTTCTTCAAAATAAGGCGCAATGCTGGCAACACGCTCCACCATATTTTCTTTCACCAAGACATCTAAGGCCGCAATACCCGCAGCGCATGCCACAGGGTGCGCTGAGTAGGTGTAACCGTGGGCGAGCTCGAGTGCGTACTCTGGGCCGCCTGCAGCCATAAACGTGTCGTACATGTCTTTCTTGACGACGACGGCGCCCAAGGGTTGCGCACCGTTGGTGATTTGTTTGGCGCAGTTCAAGATATCCGGTGTGACTCCAAAATAAGCAGAGCCGGTGTATGCGCCCATGCGGCCAAAGCCGGTAATGACCTCATCAAAAATCAACAAAATATTGTTAGCCGTGCAAATCTCACGCAGGCGTTGCAAATAGCCGGGTGGCGGAACCACGACACCGCCCGAGCCCGACATGGGTTCGACAATCACAGCAGCAATGTTAGAAGCGTCGTGCAGCGTAATCAGTTTGAGCAATTCGTCTGCCAACTCAATGCCGTTGGGCGGCATTCCACGCGAATACACGTTGCTGGCCAGTTGGGTGTGGGGCAAATGGTCGGCCTCAATGCCTTGGCCAAACATTTTGCGGTTGGCGCCAATGCCGCCCACGGAAATACCTGCAAAGTTGACGCCGTGGTAGCCTTTTTCACGCCCGATCAATCGGGTTTTGGTGCCCATGCCTTTGGCGCGCCAGTAGGCGCGGGCCATCTTCAAAGAGGTGTCAGCGCAATCAGAGCCTGAGCCGGTAAAAAACACATGGTCTAAACCTGCGGGTGTGAGTTCAGTTATTTTGTTGGCCAACTCAAACGACAAGGGGTGGCCGAACTGGAACGCGGGTGAGAAATCCAACGTGCCAATTTGGCGGCTGACGGCTTCGGTAATTTCGGGGCGACCGTGGCCCAAACCACTGCACCACAAGCCTGACAAACCATCCAAAATTTTGCGGCCATGGGAGTCGGTGTAGTACGCGCCTTTGGCGCTCACCATCATGCGCGGCTTGGCTTTGAAGTTGCGGTTGCCGGTATAAGGCATCCAATGCGACTCCATCCACGCCGCATCGTTGGGGAAGGTGGATGTGGAGGTCACTGCGGGGTGGCTTTGGTGTGGGGTGTTGTCGTTGAGCTTCATAGGTTTCTCCAGTGTGGGTCGAGTGGAAGTGACAAAACACCTATTGTGGTGATTTCTGTTACTCTCGCAAAGTGAGAGTTATCACTATTTAGTTGCAAGTTTATGAAACTATCAAACGCCTCCCCTGCCCCGGTTCGCTCCGCGCTGGGTCAATTCAGTGACATGGATTTGCGCTTGCTGCGCGTCTTTAGAGCGGTGGTGGACTGTGGCGGCATGGCAGCGGCGGAGTTGGAGCTCAACATTGGCACGTCCACCGTGAGCCGCCACATCAAAGATTTGGAAACCCGTTTGGGGCTGGTGTTGTGCCGCAGGGGGCGTGCCGGTTTTGCGCTGACCGCCGAAGGGCAAAAAATATATGCCCAAACCACCCAACTCTTGGCGGCCACCGATGCGTTTCGAAGCAGTGTCGATGAAATCCACCAGCGCATGGGCGGGCAGTTGCAAGTGGCGGTGTTTGACAAAACAGTGAGCAACCCGCAGGCCAAAATTTCGCAAGCGATCGCGCTGTTTTCCAAGCGCGCGCCCGATGTCGGCCTCAACCTGCACGTCGCCACCCTCAACGGCATTGAGCGCGGCGTGCTTGACGGCCAGTTTCATTTGGGCATTATTCCGGGCCATCGCAACTCCGATACCTTGACCTACTCGCCCTTGTTTGGCGAAAGCATGCTCTTGTACTGCGGCGCAGGCCATGCGTTTTTTGGCGCCCACCATGGCGCGCTCGATTGGGACGCGGTGCGCGCCCAGCCTTTTGCCGGCCTGGGTTACCACTCGCCTAATTTGCAAGTGAGCCAACGCTTGAACCTGACGCGCGCGGCCACCGGCTTTGATCAAGAGTCGATCGCTACGTTTATTTTGTCGGGCCGCTATTTAGGCTTCCTGCCAGACCATTACGCACAGAGCTTTGTTACTGCCGGAAAAATGCAGGCCGTCAAACCCGAGCTGTTTCAATACGATTGTGATTTTTTTGCGATCACCCGCCGCTCGCCCCAGGCGAATCGAGCGACTAGGGCTTTTTTGGGGTTTTTAGAAAAATCACATATGTGAAAATTTAATCCAAGCAATATATAAAAGGCGTCAAATGGAGACTAAAAAAACCTTAGGTAAATCAATACTAAGTTTTAGAAGAGCAATTCGATTTCAAAGAAGAAAGTCATACCTTTTGCAACAACAACGAGCGGTAAAATGAGAATCGCAATTGCTTTTTATGGTATTACGCGTTCTTTGAGTTTTACAGCGCAAAGCATTCAAAAAAATATAATTGAGCCAGCTAAGCTTGAAGGAGAAACAACTGTATTTTGTCATTTTTTTGAGCAAAAATACATAGATAACCCCCGAACGCAGGAAGTCGGGGAGTTAAATATAAACGAGTGGAAGTTGTTGAATGCTGATACGGTAATAATTGAAGATATTAGCAATGAACTGGAGGAGTATTACTTATCAGCGTTGTTGCCTTATGGTAATGCTTGGGAGGATACGGGCCAGTCCTTGCGTAATATTTTGCGTCAATTAATATCTTTGGAGCGAGTTACTCACGCAATCGAGAGCAAAGGAGATTTTGATTTAATAATTTACGCTAGACCTGACATGTTGTTCCATGATGCTCTTCCAATTTCTTTATGGAAAAAAACGGTGGATTCCGAATCGGTCGTGATCCCAAGTTGGCAATGGAGCGGTGGATTAAATGATCGATTTTCAGCCTGTGGAAGGCTAGCCTACAAGGCCTATGGATTGCGAATTACAAAGGCGATTGATTTTTGTTTAAAAAACAAACGCCCTTTGCATAGCGAGAGATTACTGATGTTTGCACTAATGCATGGAGCCGTAAAATTACAAACAACATTTGTACGAGCAAGCCGAGTTCGTTCAAATGGTATCCACGCAAGCGAAAGTTTTCACAAAGTTAAAATTGCAAAAAGAATTGAAGCCTATATTTATTGCAATATATATACGTGGTTCGTAAGGTTATTCCTAAGCAGCTAGGGTAACGAATTACGCCATAAACTTAAATGCCATCGCAGGGGACTCGCCACAGATCAGCTCGGCCAAGGCTTTGCCTGAGCCTGCGCCATGGGTCCAACCCAAGGTGCCGTGGCCTGCGTTGACCCACAGGCCTTTGATTTTGGTTTGACCAATAAAGGGAATGTTGGTGGGCGTGGCGGGGCGCAAACCCGTCCAGTAGCGCGGGTTGCCGCCTTGTTCTTCAGTGCGGGTGTCGCACATGCCAGGCCACACTTCTTCTACGCGCTTAGACAGCATATGGCAGCGCGCGCGCGCCAAAGGGCTCTCGAGCGTGAGGTTGTAGCCGCCGACCTCGATGGTGCCGGCTACGCGGATTTGATCGCCTAAGCGGGTGATGGCGATTTTTTTTGCGTCGTCAATGGTGGAGACCATGGGCGCATCGTGGGGCTTGAGAATGTCGAAGGTGGCGCTGTAGCCTTTGCCCGGGTAAATGGGCAAATCAATACCTGCGCCACGCAGCAAGGGCGCGCTGTACGACCCGCAAGCCACCACCACATGGTCTGCGCTGAGCGTTTGGCCTGTGCCTTGTAACGTGACGGTGGGTTGGCCTTGGTGATTGCGCGCAATCCCTTCGATCGCCTGCTTGTATAAAAACGTGACACCGCGCGCAGCACAGCGTTGTGCCAAGGCCTGGGTGAACACCATGGCATCGCCGGACTCGTCACTGGCGGTGAATGTTCCACCGACAATTTTGTGTGCAAAATTTTTCAGCGAAGGCTCAATAGTTAACAGCTCTTCGCGGCTGATGACTTTGCGGTCCACACCGTACTTACCCATCAAGGCCGCGGCTTTAGCGGCGGATTCAAACGAGACTTCGTCGCTGTAGTAATGGGCAATGCCGCGCTCAACGCGTTGAAAGTCAATGCCTGTGGCAGTAATGATGTCCTTGAGCGCGCGGTGGCTGTAGGCGCCAAGCGCGACGAGTTGCTGCACATTGCGCTCAAACGCATGGTCGTTGCAATTGGCTAAAAATTGCAAACCCCAGCGGTATTGGCGCCAACCTTCGCCCAGCGGATTTTGGGGGCGAAACAACAAAGGTGCCTCTTTGCTAAACATCCACTTCAAGGCCTTCCAAGGCGCTTCGCGGTTGGCCCAAGGCTCACAGTAGCTCACAGAAATTTGCCCCGCGTTGGCAAAACTGGTCTCCATGGCGGCGTCACTTTGGCGCTCAATGACCGTCACCGCATGGCCGCGCTCAGCCAAATGCCAAGCGGTGCTGATGCCGATGATGCCGGCGCCTACAACAATAATTTTCATAGAGGGCAGTGTGACGGATAGGGGGGATTTGTAACAGCAAAATCACCTTCTTTGCGAAAACATTAGTTTGGTTAATACTAGGGCCATGCGAAATTACGATTCTGACGCCTTAGAGTGCCTGGCCACCATTGTGGAGCAAGGCGGGTTTGAACGCGCGGCGGTGCGTTTGTCGATTACGCAGTCGGCGGTGTCGCAACGCTTGCGGGCCTTAGAGGCCCAAGTGGGAACGGTGCTGTTGGTGCGCAGTCGCCCTGTCAAACCCACCGGCGCCGGGCGTTTGTTGATCAAGCACGCGATGCAAATGCGTTTGCTGCGGGCTGATTTGGAAACCGATTTAAAAGACCTGGCCCCTGGCGCGAGCAAAGAGGAGGACCGGGTCTCTATCGCAATCAACGCCGACAGCATTGCCACCTGGGCCTTGGGGGCCTTGGATCCGCTGATCCATGCAGGCTTGCCTTTGGAAATCATCACCGACGACCAAGACTTTACCCACGACTGGCTGCGCGAAGGCCTGGTTCTGGGCTGTGTGACAACGCTTAAGCAGGCCTTGCGGGGGTGCAAGGTCGTGCCCTTGGGTGCGATGCATTACGTGGCCGTGGCCAGCAGCAGTTACGCGCAAGCGCATTGCCCGCAAGGCCTCACGCCCCACAATTTCCGCGATCTTGCTTTTGTCGCTTTCAACCGCAAAGACGACGGGCCTGCAGAATTTGTGGGGCGCGCTTTGGGGCTTAAGCGGGTGGCTTTGAACCAGCGCTTTGTTCCAAGCGCAGACGGGCAATTGCGGGCCGCTTTGTCTGGCTGGGGGGCGGCGGTGTTGCCGCGGCTGCGCGTTCAAACGTATTTGGATGCGGGTGACCTGGTGAATCTGGCACCGGTGCACTCCTTACCGGTCGATTTGTACTGGCACTGCTGGAACCTCGACTCGCAAGTGATCGACCGCCTGAGCGCGGCCTTGGTCGGTGCGGCAGAACAAGCGTTCGCGAAAAATACGGCAGAGTCATAAAAAAACCGGTGCCCATACTTTAAAGAGCAAAGGGCTAAAATTCACGCATGACTTCCACGCTGCAACCTAAAGTGTCTTTCAAAGCCCAGATGTTGCAGGCGCGCGAAGACGCGATCATCAAAACGGCCAGTCGCTTGCTCGCCGAAAAAGGGTTTGAAGCCATGACGGTGGACGAAGTGGCCGCTAGTGTGGGCATTGCCAAAGCCAGTTTGTACAAACACTTTCCCAGCAAAGAAGACCTCGCAGCGGCGGCGATGGTGCAACTCATGCGTCGGGCCCAAGACTACATTGGAGCGCTGCCAGCGCAGTCGGCCATGGCGCAGCTGCGCACCGTAGCGCGCTGGACCATGGAGCTCAAGCTCAAAGGCGAAATGCCCAACCTGCCCAGCCAAAACTCCACCTTGCGGGCCAAGTTGATCGCCGACAAAGCCTATATGGACGGGCTGATCGAGGTGAGTGACCGGCTTGGCGCTTGGATTGAAGCCGCCCAAGCCCAGGGGCAAATCAACCCCCAGCTGCCCGCCATTGCCGTGCTGTACACCTTGTACGCCCGTGCGTGTGATCCGGTGTTGGAGTTCTTAAAAATGGGCGGCCAACACGAGGACGCCCAAATCATTGACCTGGTCATGTGCAGCTGTTTTGAAGGACTCGCTGCGCGTTAAGGGGCACCAAGCCTGCGCTAAATTTCTATCGTTGCGCCGGCCCGAAAAAAGGCCTGTTCGTTTTTTCGTGCATAGCCCAAGGGGTTGGCGACCACGCGGCATCCCTGGTGCACATAGTCTTGCGGCGAATGCAAATGGCCATGCAACCACAGCTGCGCGTGCGCCAGCAAATCATCGAGCGCATTACAAAACCCTGCCGTTCCCGGCACCAAGCCGTAGCGCGGATCGGCACTGCGCACGCTAGGCGCAAAGTGGGTGACAACCACCGTTGTTCCGTCAAAGGGCTGGGCCAAGGCCTGGCGCAGCCACGCTTGGCATTGCAGTGCATGTTCGCGTACCTCTTGCGCTAAAAAAGGCAAACCGTTTCTGGTGGTGTTGGTTTTTTTGAGGTAAAAATTCGCTGCGCGAAAGGCTTTGTCACGGGCTTTGAGTTGTTGGGTGAGCTGCGAAGGTGAATGGGGTGTGTCGGGGCACAAGGCATCAAAGTCCGTCCACAGCGTGGTTCCAATAAAGCGCACGGGTTTGCCTGCCCGGTCGGTCCAGGGTGCCAGCCACACTTCGCGCTCCAACCACACCATGCCTAAGCGTTTGCAGGTTTCGCGCAAGCGCGTGTGGGCTTCGTCAAAGTCCATGCCGTCGTATTCGTGGTTTCCGGGCAGGTACAAGACGGGCGTGGGCCAGCCCTGCAATGGAGAGAAGCCGGCCAAACCAAAATCAGCGTCTTGGAGCAAGGAGCCGCTTTGGTAGGAGCCAATGTCACCGGCCAAGACCAAGAGGTCTGCGTCGGGCGCGCTCTGGGCTTGTGGCGAAGACAAAAACTGCGGCTGAGATTCCAAATGCAGATCGGAAAAAAGTTGCAACTTCATAGGTCAGCTATGGGGTTTGGGAAGGAAAAGCCTGGGTTGCCACGGCCTGAATTTGGTCGCGAAACCAGGTGTGCGCGCTGTCTTGGTTGTGGCGGCTGTGCCAAAGCGCATCGACGTGAATGGGCGCCACCTCAAAAGGTAATTCGCGCACGGCAAGCTGAGATTCAAAGCCGGTGACGTTTAAAAAATGGCGTGGCAACACGGCCAATAAATCAGAATGCGCAACGACTTTGCCCGTCGTAAAAAATTGGTTGACCGTCAACACCACGCGCCGGGTTTTGTTGAGGGCGGCGAGGGCCTCGTCAATCAGTCCAAAAGCGCGGCCTGAAAAACTCACCAGCGTGTGCTGGGCTTGGCAGTAGCCGTCGAGCGTGAGCGTTTGCGACGCCAAGGGATGGTCTTTGCGCATCACGCAAACATAATCACTGGCAAAAAGGCGCTGGTGAAAAAACCGCGGTGAGCCGCCCGCTTGGGTCAGCGCGGAGAGCTCCGATAAAACGCCAGGGAAATGGCCGATCGCTAAGTCGGCGTGGCCCTCTTCGAGCAAACGCCTGGGGTCGCGTGTGGTCAGCGGCACCACGCGCAACGAAACGCCAGGCGCTTGGCTGGTAACGGTGTTCACCAACTCCACCATCAGTTCGGCGGCGGTGGCATCGGCCAAGGTCAGCACGAAGGTGTTGTTCGTGGTCGCAGGAGAAAATTTTTGTGGCGCCAGCGTCAGTTCTAAATGCTGCAGCGTTTCGCGAACCGCAGGCCACAAGGCCAATGCCCGCGCAGTCGGTTGCAAGCCACGGCCTTGGCGAACAAGCAGCTCATCATCGAGTGCCAATCGCAAACGGCGCAATGCATTGCTCACAGCCGGTTGCGTTAAGGCCAGCACGTTGGCCGCTTTGGTAAGGCTGCCTTCGGCCATGACGACATCAAAGACTTTCAGCAAATTCAGGTCAAACGTGCGGATGTTGAGGGGAAGCATGTGTATGTATAGATTTGGTGAATGGTATTAATCACCAAAGTAAAGTGGACTAATACTAGTGTAAACCCTAGTATCGCGCCATATTCTTTAAGGATTCTTTGATGTCTCGCTTTACTTTTGTTGAATTTGCAGGTGCCCCATCCTTCACGGGCACTCCCGTAACGGCTCCCAAATCGGAGGCCGCACGCACCTTGGCGGGGCTCTTGCTCGCCGGTGTGATGGCTGCCATGTTGGTGGTGGCCGATCAGGTGATCGACAACTGGGCCGACG
>JAIPDD010000089.1 GCA_021737875.1 Sulfuritalea sp. | reverse complement strand
TGGCGGGCGAAAAATGCAAGACATGCTGCGCACCATGCGCGAGCAATGGAAGCAAACCGACCAAGGCGGCTTGCCAAACCATGCCCTGTGGAAACGCTTTGATGAAGCGTGCAACGAGGCATACAAGGTGGTGGAGGCGTGGCTAGAAAAAATCAAAGCCGATGCCATTGAGCACCGCAAACAGCGCTTGGCGCTGATCGAGGAAGTCAAGGCATGGGCTGAAGCGAATCGGACCGCCCTGGACGACGACTGGAAAGGCTTTAGCCGGCTTTTGCACCAGTTCGGCGACCGTTGGCGCGATGCAGGCCACTTGGGTGAAAAAGCCTTTGCAGAATTACAGCCTCTGTGGAAAGCGGCTATTTCCCATGCGGCCGAGCCACTGGAGACCATGCAGTCCCAGAGTTTGAAATTGCGCCAAGCCATGATTGAGGAAGCCAAGGTATTGGGCGAAGCGGCTGTATTGCGGTTGGACGCGGTCAAGGGTTTGCAACAACGCTGGCAAGCGCAAGCGCATGCAGTGCCGATTGACCGCCGACAAGAACAAAAGCTGTGGGATGCATTTAGAAAGCCGATTGACGATGCGTTCCAACGCAAATCGGCAGAACGCGAAAAAGCCGAAGCCTCTTTGGGCGCCCGTGACCGCGTGGTCTTGGATGCCTCGAAAGCCTTGCAAGCTGCCAATGTCGCAGCGGATGCCCAAGCCATTCGCACTGCGATGGCTGCGCTCGAAGCCGCTTTGCATGGGCAAGCCCAAGCGCAGGCGGTGGTGCAAGCCGCTGGGGCCCAAGAAGCGCAAGCAGGCGCACTGGTTCAAGCCCCCTTGCCAGCAGAAGCACAAGAGACGGCAGCGGACGCTGCAACGGCGGTTGAACCTGCCTCTGAACTATTACCTGAGGCTGCTACCGAGGGCGCAGAAGCGCCAACCCCACCCACCCAAGAAAAAGCAGCTCCCAAAGCCCCGCCCAAACCGGTGGTGGCCATGCGTGGCGATGATCGCCCTGGCATGAAAAAAGAAGTGCCTGCAGCGGATGCCGGGCGATTTGGCAAACCAGGTATGCGCCGGGATGCAGGGCGCAGCGACAGCCGACCCCCCCACCAAGATCGCAACGATCGCAATAATCGTTCTGAGCGACTCGCGTTTGACCCCAAAAACGCGCCACCGCGTTTGGGCGATGCGGCCTTTCGAGCCCAGCGTGAAGCCTTAGACAACGCGCAATTTGCGTTAAAGAAATTAGCAGCCCAAGCCCATGGAGAGGCGCTTACCCAATTGTTGACAGCGTGGGAAACCAAAAACGCTACAGTTGTTCCCAGCGTTCAAGAACTGGGAAACCGGGTCAACGCGGCAACCCGCACGGTATGGGTGGCTGCCATTGGCGGCACGGTTCCCGCCATGGCCAAGCCGGTGTCAGCACAAGATGCCTTGTTGCGTTTGGAGATGGCCGCCGAGGTTCCAACCCCAGCGGACCACTTGGACGCGCGTCGGGCACTGCAACTGCAACTGCTGACCCGCCGAAATGACCCCGCCCCGCAACAAACCTGGGGCCACGATGCGGCAGTGGTTTTGAGTTCGCCCTATGGCGCGGAAGATGCGCGTCGGGTTCAAAACACTCTGAAAGTCTTGCTCAAGCGCTAGCCGTTTTTTATGGATGCGGCAACGTAATCCGAGTGGCTTGCGTTGCCTGTGCGCTGGTTTCTTTTGAGAGATTAATTCGCAAAACCTCGGCGCGAGGCGGCGCGGCGCTCCCATCCCAGTCACTCAACACCCAGCGGCTGCGGCTGGCGTCTAAAGCATGGTGGGCAGGGCGGTGGGTGTGCCCGTGAATCATGTGGTGTGCTTTGTGTTCCTGAAGGATATCGATTGCAGCAGCGGTATCGACATCTGCAAAAAAACCAGTGTGGGTCATTTTTTTCGCTTCGCTTTGCATACGCATTTCGCGGCCAATGGCCTGGCGTTGCGCCAAAGGCTTTTGTAAAAATTCATGCTGCCACTGGGGGCTTCGAACCATCCTTCGAAAGTCTAAGTACGCAGTGTCAGACAGGCAAAGCGCATCGCCATGGGTAAGCAACCACCGCGCCGTGGGGGTTTGCAATACGGTGGGGTCTTCCATGCGGGTGGCTCCACAGGCGGCCATACAGGCAGAGCCCATCAGAAAGTCGCGGTTCCCACAAAGAATGTGAATGTCGATGGTTTGGCTGGCCTGCTTGAGGAACGCAGCAACCTGCGCCTCAAAGCTGCCGATCTGATCCAGGCAGTCATCGCCCACCCAGACCTCAAAGAGGTCGCCTAATATGAATAGCGCTTGGGCGGGGGAGCTTTCTAGATAACTTGCAAGTGCCGCCAATGTTTGGGGCTCTTGGGCTTGCAGGTGCAAGTCAGAGATGAAATCTACGGTGTCCCAATGGTCTTTGGTGCGTAGTTCCATCGCTGCAGGCGGAGTTGAATTACAGGGCGACTGCTTTTTCAATCACCACGTCTTCATTGGGGACGTCGTCATGAAAACCGCTGCGTCCGGTTTTAACGCTTTTGATCTTGTCCACAATCTCTGAGCCTTCAACGACTTTTCCGAACACGGCATAACCCCAACCCTGCGAGGTGGGGGCCGTGTGGTTGAGGAAATCGTTATCAGCGATATTGATAAAAAACTGTGAAGTGGCTGAATGGGGGTCGCCGGTGCGGGCCATGGCCAGCGTGTAGTTGTTGTTCTTGAGGCCGTTGTTGGCTTCGTTGTCAATCGGGGCGCTGGTTTGCTTTTGCTTCATCCCCGGCTCCATGCCGCCGCCTTGGACCATAAAGCCAGGAATGATGCGGTGAAAGATCGTGTTGTCATAGTGACCGCTGGCTACATAGGCTAAAAAATTCGCCGTTGATTTAGGTGCATGCTCCTGGTCAAGTTCGATGGTGACAACACCATAACCGGCGATGTGGAGGGCTACTTTTGGATTGCTCATTTTTATTTGCTCAGGTTAACGGAAACAATAGTAATAGGTGTGCGGGGGACATTTTGAAACATGCCTTGGTTACCCACAGGCACAGCTCGGATTTTGTTGACCACGTCCATGCCAGAGACCACTTTGCCAAACACCGTGTAGCCATAGCCATCAGGTTGCGGCGCATTCAAGCCTGGGTTGTTGACGACATTGATAAAAAACTGGGAGGTTGCGGAGTTGGGGTCGCCCGTGCGGGCCATGGCAATTGTGCCGACCTCATTTTTCAAGCCGTTCATGGCTTCTAAAGCGACCGGCTCTCGGGTGAGTTTTTGTTTCATGTCGGCCGTGAACCCGCCGCCTTGCACCATAAAGCCATCCATGACCCGGTGAAAGACCGTGCCATCGTAGTGTTTGTCTTTGACGTAGCGTAAAAAATTGTCGACCGTCTTTGGCGCCTTGTTAGGGTAGACCTCGACCGAAAACTCCCCCAAGCTCGTTTTAAACAGGACCTGAGGCGCGGTTTGCGCCAAGCCCATGAGCGCCCAGAAAGACAGGCCTAAGGCAGCGCAGAGCTTGGATTTCCAATTTCCTTGAAAGGCAAAATGCATTAAACGGTTCCTTCGTGAAAGATCTTCCATTCTTTGTTGGAACGGATCCAGTACTGGCGTTTGTTTTTACCTGACCTGTTCTCGCCGATGACTTCACCGAAGGTGACCACCATGGTCTCGGCAGTGTCTGCCCATTGCAAGTAAGAAAGGTCTTTGAGTTCAATGGTTTTGCCTTGCGACGCGGCCATCTCTGCTTTGAGCGCTGGCCCCCATTCTTTCAAGCTTTTTCCGTTGCTAGAGAAGTCAGGGGTGTAAAACGACAGGGCTTTGTTGGCGTCTCCCGAGGCTTTGGCGCTGCGCCAATCGTTGAGTGCGCTTTCAAACGATTTACCTTGGCTAGAGAGGCTTTTAGCGGGCTGCCAGTTGAGCTCAGACGCAATAACCACGGGCGTGGTTCGGACCTTGACGGTACGAATCAGGTCGGTCATATCGGGATTGGAGAGTACGACGCAGCCTTCGCTGGCACGCGGAGCCCTGGAGAATTGGTTGGGCGGCGTGCCGTGAAGCCAAATGCCGCCACCCGATTTGCCGCGCTTTTGGTCGAGCATATTGGGGTAGTTCAAGGGCAGGGCGCCAGCGCCATAGAACTCACTCAGACGAGCGCGGTCCAAGTGGCTGGTGATGTAGTAAACCCCCAGCGGCGTGCGTAAATCACCTTCCTGGTTTTTAATGACGCCCGCTTTGCCAACCGACATGTAATAGTCGGAGACCAGTCGCATCCCTGTGGGAGAGTTTTCAAACAAATACAAGCGCGATTTAGAAGCGTCCACGGCGATCGCATTTTTGGTGCTGGCAGCCAACTTCAAAAATTGAGACGGAACAAGGCCGTTCGTGGGCCGATCTTTGCTGCTCAAGACGCGTCGTTGCGACTCATCTCTTAAATTATGGAGAGCGGTTGTGACGTCTGCGGTAATCGTGTCAGGGATATCACCAATTTTTTGTATCGCCCGCGAGCGTGAAGACAGTAGGTCGCCGTACACCAATTGGGCCAATTGAAAGTTTGGTCGGTCTTGAACCAGCTTGGCAGCACTTTGGATTGCTTCGTAATTTTGACCATTGGCGGTCAAACGGTAAATATCTAAAAGCCTGGCTTCAGCGTCGCGGTCTAAATTGACGGGTTCCGCAACTGGTGCTTGAACAACCTCTTTTGCCTTTTTCTTGCGCTTAGGTTTTTGGGTGTCTTTGGCCGAATTCTTGGCCGATACGCTTGCTTTGCTTTTGTGTTTCTTGGGTTCTTCGCTTTTAGCAAAGGACGCATAGGGCAGGGCCAATGCAAGCACTAGCCCAAGCATGCGCGATGCAAGCCAGGGTCGCTTTGGAATTTGCAGCCGCTCAGAATGCACGAGGCAGGTGCTACTGCTCATACGTACCACGCAATTAGCCGCCTACCGTTTCACGGACAATTTGCCAGCGGTCACCCCGTTTGACGAGCTGCAAGGTTTTGCGGCTGGACACGGCCAACTTATCCGCCCGGTAGTCTTGGCGGAACTTCACCGTTGCTTTGTCTGCGTTGACCTCGACTTTGAGGGCGTCTAACTTCACAGTGATTTTGGCTTTGCTTTCAATTCGAACGCGGCGGTCTTCTTCCCATTCTTTGCGGCTCATGGATCCGGGCGTATCAAACTCTTTGGCATAGGCGCCGAGGTAGTTTTTCATGTCTTTGGCAGACCAAGCGTTGGCCCAGGCACGCACTGCCGCTTCGGCTTCTTTGGAAGCAGCGCCGTCGTTGGCAGGTTTGCTTGCGGGCGCTTGTGGCGCTGGCTCAGGCGTTTTAGGTGCAGCTGGAGTCGCTGGCGCAGGGGTTGCTGCAGGCGTGGCCGCTGGAGCCGCAGGTGTGTGTGCAGCAGGTGCTGGCGCGCCAGGCACTCTAGGTGCAGCCGCTGCAGCCGCGTTGGGGACCGGGGCGGCAGGGACAATCTTTAAAGGATTGGTGTTGGGGTTCACAAGTTGGCGAATCAGCGCTAACTTGGGCGTGAGGGCGGAGTTGTTTCCTTCGAGCTGCAACGCTTTGTTGTAGGCATTGCTGGAGAGCTTGGCGTAGACATCGCCCAAGTTTTCATGGGCGGTCGAGTACGTCGGATTGGTGCGAATGGCCATTTCAAACGCGCTGCGGGCCTTGTCAATCTGGTTTTGGCTCGCGTAAAGCACGCCAAGGTTGTTGTAGGGCTCGGGTAACTCGGGGTAGTCTTCTGTTAGGCGGGCAAAGGTGGCGATGGCTTCCGCGGTTTTTCCGGCATCACGCTGAGCCACACCTTTGAGAAACCGCATCTGTGGGTCGCGGGGCTTGATGAGAATGTGGGCGTCGGCTTTGGCAATGGCTTCAGCGTACTTGCCGTCTTTAGTGAGTTGCGTCACATCGCTGTAATCGTCCGCATGGGCGATTGAAAAGACAAAGGCACAAGACAATGCAAGAAGCTGCATTGTCAAAGAGGCAAAAATACTTTTGAACTTCATGGGGCGTTTTGTTTTTCTCAAACGGTCTGATGAAGGCACGAAGTGCGCCTATATACTGACCCTAATTGTAGCTGAGGGGCCCTGCGCCTGCGCCTAGAATCACCCTCCCGTCCTATTTGAATCGAGCGCCAAGGCGCCTTTTTTGTCGTCTTTGAGACTTCCATGAGTTTGCGCATACACAACACGCTGTCCCGAGAGTTAGAGGTTTTTACCAGCATTGAGCCCGGCCATGTGCGCATGTATGTCTGTGGAATGACGGTGTACGACGTTTGCCACTTAGGCCATGCGCGTTCTATGGTGGCCTTTGATGTGGTTCAGCGCTGGCTCAAAGCCAGTGGTTACCGGGTTACGTATGTTCGCAATGTGACTGACATTGACGACAAAATCATTCGCCGTGCCTTAGAAAACAAGGAGAGCATTTCTGATCTCACCAACCGCATGGTGGGCTACCTGCACCGGGACGCAGATGCCCTAGGGATCGAGCGCCCCGACCACGAGCCCCGTGCCACCCAGTTTGTGCCCCAGATGCTGCGGCTGATTGCGTCCTTGGAGCAAAAGGGGTACGCCTACCGCGCGTCCAACCACGATGTTCATTTTTCGGTCCGCAAGTTCGCAGGCTACGGCAAGCTTTCGGGAAAATCCATTGACGAGCTCCGAGCAGGCGAGCGCGTGGCGGTGGCCGAAGGCAAGGACGACCCTC
Source organism: Sulfuritalea sp. (assembly GCA_021737875.1). Lineage (GTDB taxonomy): Bacteria > Pseudomonadota > Gammaproteobacteria > Burkholderiales > Burkholderiaceae_C > Allorhodoferax. Next base: position 2,276 of record JAIPDD010000089.1, on the reverse strand, counting down.
TAGATTTTGTATTGTGGAAGTCTGCCAAACCCAGCGAGCCCGAGGATGCCCAATGGCCGAGTGCTTATGGAGCAGGTCGCCCGGGGTGGCACATCGAATGTTCCGCCATGGGCTGCGAGTTGTTAGGGGAGTCGTTTGACATTCACGGCGGCGGCGCAGACCTGCAGTTCCCGCACCATGAAAACGAAATCGCCCAAAGCGAGGCGGTCTCGGGTCGGCCCTTGGCGCGGTATTGGATGCACAACGGGTTTGTGACCCGTGACAATGAAAAAATGTCGAAAAGCCTGGGGAACTTTTTCACCATCCAAGAAATTCTTGCCAAGTTCGATGCCGAAACCACCCGTTTCTTTATTTTGCGGGCCCATTACCGCAGCGCCTTGAATTACAGCGATGCCCACCTTGACGATGCCCGTACCGCGCTCAAGCGCCTCTACACCGCATTGAACCTTTTCCCAGTTGCGCAAGACAGCAGCGCCCAAAGCGTGGACTGGACTGCGCCCTATCCAGCGCGGTTTAAAGCGGCGATGGACATGGACTTTGGCACCCCGGAGGCGATCGCTGTTTTGTTTGAACTGGCTTCTGAGGTCAACCGCAGCGCGTCCAAAGAACTCGCGGCCCAACTCAAAGGGCTAGGCCAATGCCTGGGTTTGCTGCAAAATGATCCCCAACAATTCTTAAAAGCGGGGGCCCGTTTGGATGACAACGCCATTGCAACGCGTATTGAAGCGCGACAAGCCGCCAAAGCAGCGCGTGACTTCGCCCAAGCGGACCTTATTCGACAAGAACTACTGGCCATGGGCATCGTGTTGAAAGACTCAGCCCAAGGCACTACGTGGGAGGTTGCCCCCTCATGAACGCAAAAGCCGCAACTCCCACAGCCGCAGCCATCGCTGGGCCTGACTTTTGGGAAGACGCCTGCAAGCATTTGATGAAAAAAGACCGGGTGATGAAGCGGCTGATTCCACAATTCAAAGACGCGCGTTTGCAAACCCGCGGCGACGCTTTTGTTACCTTGGCGCGCAGCATTGTGGGTCAGCAAATTTCAGTCAAAGCGGCCCAAACCGTGTGGGACCGCTTTGCAGTATTGCCCAAAAAAATGACGCCCCGCAATGTCCTTAAACTCAAAGTCGATGACATGCGGGCCGCCGGATTAAGCGCCCGCAAGGTGGAGTATTTGGTAGATTTGTCTTTGAACTTTGACAATAACAGCCTCACCCTGCAGCGTTGGGACGCGATGGAAGACGAAGAAATCATTGCCCAACTCGTCGCGATTCGTGGCATTGGCCGCTGGACTGCGGAGATGTTTTTGATCTTTCACATGCTGCGCCCCAATGTGCTTCCGCTTGATGATGTGGGCTTGATCAACGGCATCAGTCGCAATTATTTTTCAGGCGAGGCGGTCAGCCGAAGTGACGCCCGCGAAGTGGCTGCAGCATGGGCTCCGTATTGCTCGGTGGCAACTTGGTATATTTGGCGCTCGCTGGACCCCGCTCCAGTGGCTTACTAAAGCGTGGGCAGCACCCTCAGTCAGTGCGCGTTTGGAAAACAGGAGAGTTGATTTGGCCAAGAGAACATTTTTAGACTTCGAGACCCCGATTGCGGATTTAGAGGAAAAAATCGAAGAACTTCGCTATGTTCAAAGCGAATCTGCGGTGGATATTTCAGCAGAAATTGACCAGCTCAGTAAAAAAAGCCAGCAGCTCACCAAAGACATTTACAGCGATTTAACGCCGTGGCAAATCACCAAAATTGCCCGCCATGCGGAGCGCCCCTACACGCTGGATTACATCAACGAGATATTCACGCATTTTGTCGAGCTCCACGGCGACCGCCACTTTGCCGATGACCTGAGCATCGTCGGTGGCTTAGCCCGCTTTAACGGAACGCCTTGCATGGTCTTGGGCCAGCAAAAAGGCCGTGATACCAAAGAGCGCGGTCTGCGCAACTTTGGTATGAGTAAGCCTGAGGGCTACCGCAAAGCGCTGCGTTTGATGAAGCTGGCAGAAAAATTCAAAGTGCCGGTGTTTACTTTTGTGGATACGCCTGGCGCCTACCCTGGCATTGACGCCGAAGAACGGGGGCAGTCAGAGGCCATTGGTCGCAATATTTTCGAGATGGCGCAGTTGGAAGTTCCTATCATCACCACCATCATCGGTGAAGGCGGCTCCGGCGGGGCTTTGGCCATCTCGGTTGCCGACCAAGTGGTGATGCTGCAGTACGCGATTTACTCCGTCATCAGCCCCGAAGGGTGTGCCTCTATCTTATGGAAAACCTCC
>JAIPDD010000088.1 GCA_021737875.1 Sulfuritalea sp. | reverse complement strand
CTGTGCATTGGTGCTTTGGGCGATTGCGCCAAGCGCAACAAAGTAGCTTGCAGACGAGGCATCGGCCTCGACATACACATCGCCCGGGGAGCGCAGTTTTGCACCGGCAGGAATCGTGAACCGCTGCCATCCATCGCGCTGTACTTCCACCCCAAAGCGCGATAGCAGTTGCAGGGTGATTTCAATGTAGGGCCGTGAAATCAGTTCCCCCACGACTTCAATAACGATGTTCTGTTTGGCCACCAAAGGCAGCGCCATCAACAAGGCGGTTAAAAATTGGCTTGAGACATCGCCTCTGACTTGTATCGCTTGGGACAGTTGCAAATCGGGTTTGCCAATGCGCAGGGGGGGGAATCCTGCGTTGCCAACATAGTCAATGGAGCAGCCGAGCTGGCGCAAGGCGTCCACCAAATCGCCAATGGGGCGCTCGTGCATCCGAGGAACGCCGCTGAGCTCAAAATCACCGCCAAGAACGGCCAGTGCCGCCGTTAAGGGCCGCATTGCGGTGCCCGCATTGCCTAAAAACAATGGCAAAGGCTGGCTACTTAGCTGCCCAGCCAGGCCGTGCACTTTGAACGTTTGTCCTTGCGATTCAATGGTGCAACCCAGTGCTTCCAAAGCCGCCAGCATCACGCGGGTGTCATCCGAGTCAAGTACGTCGTGCAAGGTCGTGACACCTTCGCACAAGGCGGCGAGCAACAAAACGCGGTTGGAAATACTTTTGGAGCCGGGCAGTGTGACGGTTCCTGACGCGGTGAGGAGCGCGGGGATGTCAAGAAAAGCGGTTGAAAACATTATTTTGATGAAGATCCGTTCAAAGTCCACTGTGAGCGAAGCTGGTTGGCTTGTGAAACCAGGGTCTCAATCGCAGCAGAGTCGCCCTCTAAAACGGCACGCTCTAAGGCTTCTAAGCTGGATCGAAAGTTCTGGGATTGGGCAAGAACTTCAGTGGCGTTGGCTAAGAAAATAGCACGCCAAACTTTGGGGTCTCCAGCGGCGATACGCGTGAAGTCACGAAAACCGGGGCCAGCCAATTCTAAAAACGCAGCGCTTTGTTGTTGGCTGGCAATGCTTTGCATGAAGGCAAATGCCAACAAATGGGGGAGGTGGCTGACCGCGGCAAAGGCTGCGTCGTGGTCGGCTGCTGTCATCTGCCGGACCTTGCAGCCCAAGGCCTGCCACACCGCAGTGGCTTGCTTGAGCAAGGTGGCATTGGTGCGGTCTGTAGGGGTCAGAATCACTTGGCAAGCGGTATAGAGATCCGGGTCAGCGTGTTCAACGCCAGAGACTTCCTTGCCAGCAATGGGGTGGGCGGGGACGAATTGCGCTAGCTTGTCACCCAGGGCCGCATTGGCAGCAAGGAGAACATCGCTTTTGGTGGAACCGACATCCATCACCAGGCAGTTGTTGCTTAATTCCTGAGCGATGGCTTGAAAGCTCAACTGTGTTACTGACACTGGGACCGCAACCAACACCAAGTCAGAGCCGGAGGCTGCGTGTGACGCTGAAGTGGCTACCTGGTCAATCACGCCCATGTGCAAGGCGCGCGATGTAGTTGCTTGCGACGGACTAAAGCCCACCACTTTTTTGACCAAACCAGCACGCTTAAGCGCCAAGGCAAAAGACCCGCCCATCAAACCGCAGCCAACCAAACCCAATTGTTCAAACATAGGCCAAGATTCGCTTTAATCGGCCATGGGGTAGGTCCCCAAAACTTTGTAAAAAGCACACAGGGCTTGTAGATCCTGTAAAGCGGCTTTGACATGCGGCTGTGACGGATGACCATTCAGGTCGATATAGAAAAAATACTCCCACTGTCCTGAGCGGGCAGGGCGCGATTCAAAGCGCGTCATCGACACACCATGGAGCTTTAAAGGCACCAACATATCGTGCACCGCGCCTGGTCGGTTGGGAACAGAGACGACCAAGCTGGTGCAGTCGCGGCCACTGGCCTCGGGGGCGGGCAGGGTGCTGGGCAGGCACACCACCACAAAGCGGGTGCGGTTAAAGGCATCGTCTTGTATGGCGCGTGAAGCAATGTGAAGGCCAAATTCTGAACCCGCACGTTCGCTGGCAATGGCAGCCCAAGCCGGGTTGGTGGCAGCCAAGCGCGCGCCTTCGGCATTACTGGAAACCGCGCGCCGCTCCACTTGGGGCAAGTGGGTGTTCAGCCATTGCTGGCACTGTGCCAAGGCCTGTGGGTGGGCTAAAACCACTTCGATGCCATCGAGTGCGTCATGGTTGCGTAGCAAGTGGTGGCGCACCAACAGGCTGATTTCTCCCACAATATGCAGGGGCGAGTGGAGCAACAAATCCAAAGAACGGGTCACCACCCCCTCAGTGCTGTTTTCTACCGGAACGACACCAAATTCGGCCGAACCTGCGCTGGCCGCGTGAAAGACGTCATCAAAATGGTTGCAAGGGATGTGCTGAATGCTCGAACCAAAGAAGCGCAAGGCTGCTTCTTCACTAAAGGTTCCCGCAGGACCTAAATAGGCAACGCGCTGGGGCGCTTCCAAAGCGCGGCAGGCGGACATAATTTCTCGCCAGATAAAGGCCACGCTGCTGTCTTTAAGGTCTCCGCTGTTTGCCTTTTGCAAGGCGCCAATTACTTGCGCTTCGCGTTCAGGACGAAAGACGACGGAGCCTTCGCCTTTTTTGATTTCGCCCACCTCGTGTGCCAAGGCGGCCCTGCGATTCAGCAGTTGCAGCAATTCTTGGTCAACTGCATCGATTTGAACGCGAAGTTCGAGAAGTGTTTTTGCCATAGGAAATTGCCTTAGCCGTGGGTACGCTCAAATTCTTGCATATATTGCACCAAGGCATGAACGCCTTCGATGGGAAGGGCGTTATAGATACTGGCCCGCATGCCGCCTACCGACTTATGCCCTTTGAGTTGTAACAAACCGGCTGATTGGGCGCCGTTTAAAAATGCGTCGTTCAAGGAAGCATCATGCAAAAAGAAGGGCACATTCATCCGTGAACGGCATGCAAGTGCTACGGGGTTGGAATAGAAGCCCGATGCATCGATCGTACCGTACAGGAGCTGGGCCTTGGCCATATTGCGCGCCTCCATGGCATCAATGCCCCCTTGGCGCTTGAGCCACTGAAATACCAGCCCGGCCATGTAAATGGCGTAGGTTGGCGGGGTATTGAACATGGACTGGTGGTCCGCCACGGTTTGGTAGTTGAATGCGCTGGGGCATGCTTCCAATGCATGGCCCAGTAAGTCTTCGCGAACGACCACCAAGGTGAGACCTGCAGGCCCGAGGTTTTTTTGGGCGCCGCCAAATGCCAAACCCACGCGGCTCCAATCCACCCTGCGTGAGGCCACATGCGATGAAAAATCGATGACCAATTGCGCCTTGCTGCCTAAAGACTGCAGGTCAGGCAGGGAGTGAAACTCCACCCCGTGAATGGTCTCGTTGCTGCAAATATGAACGTAGCTGGCGTGGTCACTGAGATCCCAGCTGGCTGCGTCGGGAATCGAGTGAAAGTGCGTGTCTTTGGCAGAAGCGGCAATGCGAGAGTCGCAATACTTCCCGGCTTCGTGGAAAGACTTTTCACTCCAACTTCCGGTAATCACAAAATCCGCAGAGCCGCGCTGTGTTTTTGACGCACGAAGGGCGCTGAGGTTCATGGGGACAATGGCATTTTCTGCCAGTCCACCGCCTTGCATAAAGAGAATCTTGAAGTTCTCTGGAATCGCAAGAAGCTCACGCAAGGTGTCGTGCGCTTGGGTGTAGATTTCAAGAAACTCTTTGCCGCGGTGGCTCATTTCCATGACGGCCATACCGCAGCGCTCCCCTTTGGAATCAGGCCAATCCAACATCTCGTCGGCCGCTTGGGCCAACACCTCCGCCGGCATGGTTGCCGGTCCGGCTGAAAAGTTAAACGGTCGGCTCGTCATCGCCGGCGTCATTGCTTTCGCCTGGATTGGCATCGTTCTCCACAATGCGTTGCAAGCCACTGAGTTTGGAGCCTTCGTCCAAGCCAATCAAGGTGACGCCTTGGGTTGCGCGGCCCAGCTCGCGGATCTCGCTCACACGGGTTCGCACCAACACGCCGCGGTCGGTGATCAACATGATTTCATCTTCGGCGTGAACCAAGGTTGCTGCAACCACTTTGCCATTGCGCTCTGACTGCTGAATCGCAATCATGCCTTTGGTGCCGCGGCCGTGGCGCGTGTATTCGGTGATGCTGGTGCGTTTGCCGTAGCCGTTCTCGGTGGCAGTCAACACACTTTGTAACTCGTCTTCAGCGACCAGCATGGCAATCACGCTTTGGCCTTCTTCGAGGTTCATCCCTTTCACGCCGCGGGACTGGCGGCCGTGGGCAGTGACTTCATCTTCATTGAAACGAACCGCCTTGCCGCCGTCTGAGAAGAGCATCACGTCGTGCTTGCCATCCGTGATCGCTGCGCCAATCAAGAAGTCGCCTTCATCCAAGTTGACCGCAATAATGCCGACCTTGCGGGGGTTGCTGAAATCGACTAAAGGCGTTTTCTTCACAACGCCCATGGATGTGGACATGAATACATATTGGTCCGCCGGGAAGGTTCGTTTTTCACCGGTCAAAGCCAAAACGACTGTGATTTTTTCGCCCTCTTGCATGGGGAACATGTTGACAATGGGCCGCCCGCGCGAACCGCGCGAGCCTTGCGGTACTTCCCAAACCTTGAGCCAGTAAAGGCGGCCCCGGTTGCTAAAGCACAAAATATAGTCGTGGGTATTGGCAATAAAGAGCTGGTCTACCCAGTCGTCTTCTTTGGTCGCTGTGGCTTGCTTGCCGCGGCCGCCGCGTTTTTGGGCGCGGTATTCGCCCAAGGGCTGGCTCTTGATGTAGCCGCTGTGGCTGAGGGTGACCACCATGTCGGTAGGCGTGATCAGATCTTCGGTGCTTAAGTCAAAAGAACTGTGCTCCACCAAACTGCGGCGAGCGCCAATTTTGCTTTGTCCAAACTCTTGTTTGATCGCACCAAGCTCGTCGGTAATGATGGTAGAAACGCGCCCTGGTTTGGCCAAAATATCGAGCAGGTCTTCAATCTCTGCCATGACTTCTTTGTATTCAGCCACAATTTTGTCTTGCTCCAGCCCGGTCAAGCGTTGCAAACGCATTTGCAAAATTTCTTGCGCCTGGGTGTCTGATAAGCGGTACAGGCCATCGCTGCCCATGCCGTAGCTTTTTTCTAACCCGTCGGGGCGGTAGTCATCGGCGTTGATCACGCCACCATCGCTGCGGCTGCGGGTGAGCATTTCTCTAACCAGCTTGCTGTCCCAGCTGCGCGTCATCAATTCGGCTTTGGCCACAGGGGGCGTGGGCGCATTGCGAATGATGGCAATAAAGTCATCAATATTGGCTAGGGCAACGGCCAAACCTTCTAAAACGTGTCCGCGTTCGCGGGCTTTGCGCAGATTAAAGACGGTGCGGCGAGTGACGACTTCGCGGCGGTGCTGGAGGAATACCTGCAACAGGTCTTTGAGGTTGCAGAGCTTGGGTTGGCCGTTGATCAAGGCCACCATGTTCATGCCAAACGTGTCTTGCAGCTGCGTTTGTTTGTAAAGGTTGTTCAAAACCACTTCAGGCACTTCGCCGCGCTTGAGTTCAATCACCAAGCGCATGCCGGACTTGTCTGACTCGTCCTGAATATGGCTGATTCCCTCAATTTTTTTCTCGTGAACCAGTTCGGCCATGCGCTCTTGCAAGGTCTTTTTGTTGACTTGGTAAGGCAACTCGTCAACGATGATGGCTTGGCGTGCGCCTTTGTCAATGTCTTCAAAATGGCACTTGGCCCGCATCACGACTTTGCCACGCCCTGTACGGTACCCGTCTTTGACCCCGTTGATGCCGTAAATAATGCCTGCGGTAGGGAAGTCGGGGGCTGGAACGATTTCCATCAACTCGTCGATCGTGGCTTCAGGGTTGCGCAAGAGGTGCAAACAGGCGTCTACTACTTCGTTCAAGTTGTGTGGCGGAATGTTGGTTGCCATGCCCACGGCAATACCGCCTGATCCGTTGACCAGCAGGTTGGGAATGCGGGTAGGCATCACCAAAGGCTCTTTTTCTGAGCCGTCGTAGTTGGGTCCAAAGTCAACGGTTTCTTTGTCCAAATCAGCCAACAACTCGTGGGCGATCTTGGCCAAGCGGATCTCGGTGTAGCGCATGGCGGCTGCGTTATCGCCGTCTACTGAGCCAAAGTTGCCTTGTCCATCGACCAGCATATGGCGCATCGAAAAGTCTTGCGCCATGCGAACAATCGTGTCGTAGACCGACTGGTCGCCGTGGGGATGGTATTTACCAATCACGTCACCCACAATACGGGCTGACTTTTTGTAGGGACGGTTCCAGTCGTTGTTGAGCTCGTGCATCGCAAAGAGCACCCGGCGGTGTACCGGTTTGAGGCCGTCGCGCGCATCTGGCAAGGCCCGTCCCACAATCACGCTCATGGCGTAATCCAAATAACTGCGGCGCATCTCCTCTTCTAGGCTGATCGGTAGGGTTTCTTTAGCGAACTGGGTCATGGGTATGCTTACAGCGGTGACTTGGACAACCTTGCATTCTACGGCCGAGTAGGCTGTTTTCCGGTTCTCATTTGCAGCTTGTTTGATTCAAATCTTACGCAAATCTTAGAAATGCTTAAAAAAGGGCAATGTGTAGCTCAAATGTCTCAAGCACCCAAAATGGGGCATTTTGTATGGCACAATTGTCTTCAACGCTTTAACCGCGCTGGTTCAAGGCGTGGTTTAATTTATCCGCAGTGTTGCTGCTATCGATTTACAAAAGGTACACCATGAAACAAATGAACAAATTGGCTGCGCTGATCGCCTTGGTCGCTTTCACAAGCGTTGCTGGCGCTCAAGAAATCCACAACTGGCGTAGTGCTTCCGGTGATGTTTGGAAAAATGCGAGCGGTCAATGCTGGCGTGATGGCAGCTGGACACCAGCTACTGCTGCCGCAGGTTGCGATGGTGCTATCGCCGCCGCAGCAGCTCCTGCAGCCAAAGCTGCCGCTGCTCCAGCCGCTGCCGCTGCTCCAGCCGCTGCCGCTGCTCCAGCCGCTGCAAAAGTGACTTACGCCGCTGATGCATTCTTTGATTTCGGCAAATCCGTGTTGAAGCCTGAAGGCAAAGCCAAGTTAGACGACTTGGTTGCTAAGGTCAAGAGCATCAGCTTGGAAGTGGTGATCGCAGTGGGCCATACCGACGCTGTCGGTACCGATGCGTACAACCAAAAATTGTCGATTGCACGCTCCGAAGCGGTGAAGGCTTATTTGGTATCCAAAGGCATTGACAAAAACCGTATCTACACCGAAGGCAAAGGCGAAACCAGCCCAGTAGCTGATAACAAGACCAAAGAAGGTCGCGCTAAAAACCGCCGCGTTGAAATCGAAGTGGTTGGAACCCGTTCCAAATAATTCGTTTTCACGATAAACAAAAAACCCGCTTCGGCGGGTTTTTTGTTGTCTTGAAACCAGCATTGCCCCATTCATCCGATAATCAAACTATGAATACCACCGTGAATGCCGATCCTGCCGAACTTGCAAAATTTTCTGAACTGGCCCACCGTTGGTGGGATACGGAAAGCGAGTTCCGCCCTTTGCACCAAATTAACCCGCTGCGCTTGGATTGGATTAACACCCTTGTGCCCATCGCGGGGCTTGAAGTACTTGATGTGGGATGCGGGGGCGGCATCTTGGCTGACTCTATGGCTCGCAAAGGGGCTCAGGTTTTAGGTATCGATTTATCCACCAAAGCCCTGCGGGTAGCGCAATTGCACGCCATGGAGGCCCAGACCGACGGGGTGAGCTACCGAGAAGTCAGCGCCGAGGACTTGGCCCTTGAGAAAGCTGGGCAATTTGATGTGGTCACGTGCATGGAAATGTTGGAACATGTCCCAGATCCTGCGTCGGTGGTTCGGGCTTGTGCTGCGCTCGTGAAACCGGGTGGGTGGGTTTTCTTTTCTACGCTCAACCGCAACCCCAAATCATTTTTATTTGCCATTGTGGGAGCCGAGTACGTGCTCAATCTGCTTCCCCGTGGCACCCATGAATTCGCAAAAATGATTCGCCCGAGTGAACTTGCCGGGTTCTGCCGCCAAGCCAATCTAGACCTGCGCCACACCCGTGGCATGGGTTACAACCCCTTGACGCAGCGCTACGCGCTGACGAATAACTCCGATGTGAACTACCTTTTTGCGACCCAAAAAGCCCTTTGAAGTACCAAGAGACCTGCCCGTGATCTTTCAAAACATTTCTGCCATTCTGTTTGATTTAGACGGAACCCTCATTGACAGCGCCCCCGACTTGGGCGCCGCAGCGGACCAAATGCGCGTTCAGCGTGGGCAGTCTTCATTGCCCTTTGAACGATACCGACCGATGGCAGGGGCAGGCGCCCGCGGCATGCTGGGAGTGGCGTTTGGAATTGGGTCAGACCATCCTGATTTTGAGACGCTGCGCGAAGAATTCTTTGTCAATTACGCGGCCTGTATGACCCAGCGAACATTTGCGTTCGATGGCGTTGCAGAAATGATCGAACAAATCAACGCAAGAGGCATGGTTTGGGGGGTGGTGACCAACAAGCCGCAACGCTTTACCAATCCTCTGACCGCTGCCATGCCCTTGTTTCAAACGGCGCAAACGATTATCAGCGGCGACACCACACCCTACGCCAAGCCGCATCCCGAACCCTTGTTGGAAGCTGCTCGCAGGTTAGGGCTGGCGCCCGCGCAATGTTTGTACGTGGGCGATGATGAGCGTGACGTTGTCGCCGGTTTGGCCGCAGGCATGCAAACGGTTGCTGCGACCTACGGATATTTGGGCGAAAAGAGCGACACCCGTGCGTGGGGCGCACACGCAGAGATAAATTCTCCTGCAGAGCTCTTGCAATTGATCGTAAGCGCCTAAAATAAGAAGCTTGGGGCTGCACTGGTTTCGACGTGGGTACGGAATCGCTGTGGTGCATGTCGAGCTGAATGCGCTCGTAAATCAGATTCAAAAAAACTAACTGCAAACGACGAACGTTTCGCAC
>JAIPDD010000087.1 GCA_021737875.1 Sulfuritalea sp. | reverse complement strand
CGCATCCATATAACTATGGCTGTAGCGGCCTTCGTATTCCACCTCTTGCCACTGGCGCACCATGCCTAAGTAACGGTTGTTAAGCGCCACGATTTTGATGGGCGTGTTGTATTGCAAGCAGGTGGACAGCTCTTGGATACACATTTGCACCGAGCCTTCACCTGTAATACAAAAAACTTCGCTCTCAGGCTTGGCCAATTTGATGCCCATGGCATAAGGGATACCAACACCCATGGTGCCCAAGCCCCCGGAGTTGATCCAGCGCCGAGGCTCATCGAATTTATAGTATTGCGCCGCCCACATTTGGTGCTGGCCGACATCTGACGTAATGTAGGTTTCTACATCTTTGGTCATATTCCACAGCGTTTCCACCACGTACTGCGGCTTGATCACATCCCCTTTGCCTGGGTTGTACTTCATGCAGTCGCGTTTGCGCCATCCTTCAATCGTGTCCCACCATGCACCCAAAGTGCTGCTGTCCGGTTTGACCGTGCCTTCTTTGATCATGGCAATCATCTCGAGCAGCACGTCTTTGACATCGCCCACGATAGGAATATCGACTTTCACACGCTTGGAAATACTTGAAGGGTCAATGTCAATATGGATGATCTTTCTCTCGTTTTGCGCAAAGTGTTTGGGGTTACCAATCACACGGTCATCAAAACGCGCACCCACGGCCAACAAGACATCGCAATGCTGCATGGCATTGTTGGCTTCTACGGTTCCATGCATGCCAAGCATGCCCAAGAACTTTCTATCGCTGGCAGGGTATGCACCCAGCCCCATCAAGGTGTTGGTGCAGGGGTAGCCCAACATATCCACCAAGGTACGCAACTCCGCAGAAGCATTGCTCAATAAAACGCCGCCGCCGGTGTAAATATAGGGTCGTTTGGCTGCGAGCAAAAGCTGCAAAGCCTTGCGAATCTGTCCACCGTGGCCTTTGCGGACAGGGTTGTAAGAGCGCATTTCTACGGCAGCCGGGTAGCCCGCATAAGGCACCTTCTTAAAAGAAACGTCCTTTGGAATGTCGACAACGACTGGCCCAGGACGCCCACTGCGCGCAATGTGGAAGGCTTTTTTCATGGTTTCGGCCATATCGCGGGCGTCTTTCACCAAGAAGTTGTGCTTCACAATCGGCCGGGTAATCCCCACGGTATCGCACTCTTGGAAGGCATCTAAGCCAATGGCATGGGTCGGTACTTGGCCCGTAATGATCACCATCGGAATGCTGTCCATGTAAGCCGTGGCAATGCCAGTGACCGCATTGGTTACACCAGGACCTGAGGTGACCAGCGCTACGCCTACGTCACCTGTTGCACGCGCATAGCCATCGGCCGCATGCACTGCCGCCTGCTCATGGCGTACGAGGACATGCTGAATCGTGTCTTGTTTGTAGAAAGCGTCGTAAATATGCAGCACAGCGCCGCCGGGGTAACCCCAAATATATTTAACGTTCTCTGCTTGGAGCGCTTTGACCAAAATTTCTGCGCCACGCAGCTCTTGGGTCGAATTTGCGCCAGCGTTTTCCAACGCGGCACCGGCCGAAGCCATTTCTGCTTTTGATATTTCCATGATGAACCTTTGTGAATTTCTCTAACGAAAGACCTTGGGTGCCCCTTCGCAAACTCTTATGAAGCCGCGTCGGAACTTGAGGTCAAAGCCATAAGCGCATTGAATGTTGCACCGAACCATGACCCGTTTGCTTTTTTACTGCAAGGCGGATTATCGCACTGCAACATGCGATTTTAAGAAAATCACGGGGAAATGCTGCGTAAGAATGGAATAATCGATCACTCAGCAAACAAATCAGGAATACTTGGTCAGTGCGTCACTTTATTTCTCAGATTGAGGTTTAAGTCTTTTGGCCACCGAACAAGAGCTCTCCGATTTTTTAAAAAGCGTGGAAAAACGCGCCTTCAAGCGCTCGATGTACCACGTTCGCAACGAGGAGTCCGCCTTGGACATCGTCCAAGACAGCATGATGAAGCTGGCCGAGCATTACGGTCACAAATCTCCCGAAGAGCTTCCCATGCTGTTTCAGCGTATTTTGGTCAACTGCACCATGGACTGGTTTCGGCGGCAAAAGACCCAAAATGCCCTTTTCTCCCGGATGAGCGATTTTGAATCTGGCAATGAAGACGACAACTTTAATATTTTGGAAGTATTGTCCCAATCTGCCCACCGTGAGCAGAATGAAAGTGCGGAGAAGCAAGCAGATCGGGCCCAAACCTTGCATCAAATAGAAATGGCAATTCAGGAACTCCCAGCGCGTCAACGAGAAGCCTTCCTGATGCGTTACTGGGAGGAAATGGATGTTGCCGAAACCGCTACAGCCATGGGTTGCTCGCAAGGGAGTGTCAAAACGCACTGCTCCAGGGCAGTGGCCGCACTAGGGAAGGCACTGATTGCCAAGGGAATCCATTTATGAACAATCACTTACCTATGCAAAATCGAAATACAGAACTACAAATGGATGCTTTTGGTGCACGGCTTTCGGCTTGGCTCGACCAATCGGCCCAAGACGTCCCTGCCGACGTAATGGAGCGCTTGCGCGCGTCGCGCATGCAAGCTATTGCAAAACGCCGTATTTTAAAAATCGAAACCGCAACAGCTGTTTTTGCAAACCCTTCGTCAGCAACGCTGGGTGGCGGAGCCCCGTTCAGCTTTTGGGGCCGAGCCGCTAGCGTGCTCCCTTTGATCGCTTTGCTAGTTGGCCTGCTCGGGATCGGCGTACTTCAAGAAGACCAGCGGGCCCAGGAGTTGGCTGAAGTAGATACCGCCATCCTGACGGACGAACTCCCACCAAGTGCTTACACCGATGCGGGATTTGCCCAGTTTCTCAAAGCGGCATCACGGGACTAGACCGCTCGTTTTTTTGCTGATCTTCACCTTTATGCTCCGTCTTTGTTCTTCGAATGCGCTTTGTGCCTTGCTCATGGCGCTTATGGCACCCTGTTATTCTCAAGCGCAGTCGGCAGACGCCGCTTCCGTTGCCCCGTTAACCCCGAAGGCAGCAGCGAAAGCCTTGCCCTTGCCACCCGCAATTTCTCCCGCTATTGCCTGGAATACGCTCAGTGCTGACCAAAAAATGGCTTTAGCGCCGCTAGAAACCACTTGGTCGCAATTGTCAGCAGGGCACCAGCGAAAGTGGATCGCGCTGTCTGCCAACCATCCCCAAATGACTGCGGATGAAAAAGACAAGCTGCAAGCCAGGATGGTTCAGTGGGCAACCCTAAGCCCCAAACAGCGTGAACAAGCGCGTTTGAATTTTGCGCACACCAAAAAAATCCCAGCCGATGGACGCGCCGCCACGTGGGAGACCTACCAAGCCTTGAGCGATGAAGAAAAGAAAGCCTTTGCCCAATCCGCTCCCAAAAAGCCCGCAGGTGCAGCCGTCGCCGCGAAACCGGTTCCCGTCCAAAAGCTCGCCGAAGTTCCTGTGACCCGCAAAACGCCTGCGCCTGTGCCTGACGCCAAAAGTTCAACGCCCTTACTTAACCGCAATACCTTGCTGCCTCAAGTACAAAAGCCAAGGTCAGCGGCCTCAGCGCCTTCAAATTAACCGCCTTGGCGAAGACGAGATTTTCCTGTGAATCCCATTGAAATGAAGACGCCTGGACTTTGGCGACGGATGGCTTGCTGGCTGTACGAGGGGATGCTCTTGTTTGGCGTCGTTTTTATCGCCGGATACCTGTTTGGCACACTCAGCCAAACACGCAATGCCCTGGATAACCGCCATGCGCTGCAGGCTTTCATCTTTTTGGTTTTCGGCATTTACTTTGTATGGTTTTGGTCAAAAGGCCAAACCTTGGCGATGAAGACGTGGAATATTCGCCTGGTCGATCTGCAAGGCGAGGCGGTCTCACAAAAGCGTGCCTTGTTGCGTTATGTTTTTGCGTGGGCGTGGTTTTTGCCTCCCTTGCTGGTACTGGCGCCATGGGAGATGAATGCCATGGAGACCATCGTCATCGTGGTGGGATGGGTTTTGGTGTGGGCCATTCTGAGCCGCTTTCACCCAGAGGGTCAGTTTTGGCATGATGCGGCCGCCAAAACACGGTTGGTAACGTCGACGCCACTCAGCCGATAATCAAAGGTATGCAAGAGAACACCACCGATTCAAAAGCGCCATCGGCCAACCCCCAGAAAGACCGGAAAGGCCTCAGTCGGCTTTTTCACGCCATGCTGTATTCATTTGCAGGATTGCGTGCTGGATGGGACGAACCCGCGTTTCGCCAGGAATGCATTGCAGCCATCGTGCTGATTCCACTGGCGTTTTGGGTCGGCACCCACTGGATTGAAGTGGCGCTGCTGATCGGCTCCATTATTTTGTTAATGGTGGTCGAATTACTCAACACCGCGGTGGAGTCCGCCATCGACCGGATTGGCCCGGAGTGGCACGACCTTTCCAAGCGGGCTAAAGATATGGGCAGCGCAGCAGTGTTTCTTTGTTTAACCCTGTGCGCAGGAATTTGGCTCGCCGCCCTTTACCACCGCGTTATGTAAGCGCTTGATTTAACCGCGTTTTTAAATCGCAGTGTCGTCGAGTTCGCCGGTGCGGATTCGTACCACACGCTCTACCGCCGTGACAAAAATCTTGCCGTCACCGATTTTTCCGGTGTACGCTGCTTTCACAATGGCATCGACGCAGCGATCCACATCCACGGCTTTGACGACCACTTCAACTTTGACTTTGGGCAAAAAATCGACCACGTATTCCGCGCCGCGGTACAACTCGGTATGGCCTTTTTGCCGGCCAAAGCCTTTGACTTCGGTGACAGTCAAGCCGGAGGCGCCGCACTCCGCAAGTGCTTCTCGGACTTCTTCAAGTTTGAAGGGCTTAATGATGGCAGTGATTTGTTTCATGAGATATCCAAAGAAAAGACAAAAAATTTAAGCCCGAAAACGGTTGGTTATAGGATAACGCCAATCTTTGCCAAAACTTCGCGGGCTTAAGCGAATTCCAACGGGCGATTGTCTGCGCTTGTACTCATTGAGTTTGATGAGTCGGGTGACTTTATCCACATCGGCTGGCGAAAATCCCGAGGCCACGATGGCTTCGATGCTTTCATCGTTTTCCATGTAGCGCTCCACAATCGCATCGAGTACCGGGTATTGCGGCAAGCTGTCTTGGTCGGTCTGATCGGCACGCAATTCCGCGCTGGGCGCGCGGGTGATGATGCGCTCCGGAATGGGGTTGTCACACGTGGCATAAGGATTGTTGGCATTGCGCCAACGCGCCAGCGCAAAAACCCTAGTTTTCAAAAGATCTTTGATCACCGCAAAACCACCAGCCATGTCACCGTACAGTGTGCAATACCCCGTTGCCATCTCGGATTTATTGCCCGTGGTTAAGACAATGCTGCCAAATTTATTGCTCAAGGCCATCAGCAAGGTTCCGCGAATACGGGCTTGAATATTTTCTTCGGTGGTGTCCTCAGAGCGTCCTGCAAAATCTGCAGCCAAAGACGCTTTAAAGGCTTCAAATTCAGGTTTGATAGAAATTTCGTCGTAACGCACACCCATACGCTTCGCCATCTCTCGCGCATCGATCCAACTGATGTCTGCGGTATAGGGCGAAGGCATCATGACCGTACGCACCTTGTCAGCACCGAGCGCGTCCACAGCAACAGCCAAAACCACCGCAGAATCAATCCCCCCCGAGAGCCCTAAAAGTGCGCCCGGGAATCCGTTTTTTCCAATGTAGTCCCGTACGCCTAAAACCAACGCGTCCCAGACATCGGCCTCATGGCTTCGCACCGGCTCTATTTTCCCGCGCATGCTTTGGGCGCTGGAATCGAACTCCACCTCAAACAGCGACTCTTTAAAACTAGGCGCACGGGCCGCCACTGCGCCATCAGCTGATAGCGCAAAAGAATGGCCCTCAAAAACCAATTCGTCTTGCCCCCCCACCAAATGGGCATAGACCAATGGCAATCCAGTGGTAGTGCAGCGCTCGGCCATCATGGCTTCGCGCTCATAGCCTTTCCCCATATGAAACGGAGACGCATTGATGACCGCCAAGACATGGGCACCCGCTTCTTTGGCCAATCGGGCCGGCGCTTCAAACCATGCGTCTTCACAAATGAGCAAACCCACTTGGATTGATGAACCAGCCTCACCGGCTTCAAAAACACAAACGCCATTGCCAGGGCTGAAATACCGCCTTTCATCGAACACTTGGTAGTTGGGAAGTTCCTGTTTGGCGTAGGTGGCTAGCACCTGTCCTTCTCGCAGGACGCTGGCGCAATTAAACCGCGCAGTGACCGAGACCGAGGCTGTGCGGCTGTCACCGCCTTGCGGATGACCCACTACCACCGTCATTCCTTTTAACCCTGCGAGCTGCTCGGTGAGCGCTTTAAGTGCATCATCACAGGCCTGCATAAAAGCAGGTCGCAAGTACAAATCTTCAGCGGCATAGCCGCAAATTGACAATTCTGGGGTCAGCAGTAAACGCGCACCTTGGGCATAGGATTGGTAGGCAGCATCCCGAATCTTTTGGACGTTGCCAGCCAAATCGCCAACGATGAAGTTAAGCTGCGCTACACAAATTTTAAGAGTCATGAACCGAGAACAATGGATAAAAAAAAGTTAAGCGCCCTGGAAAACACCGCAAAGGTCATACCCCCAAGCCATGCCTGCAATTGATTATGTCACTCGGGTCGTCGAATCGATCCACGAGGTGAACCCGCAGGCCTGGGATGCCTTGGTTTTTGCGCTGCCCGATCCCAGCCCCTTTCTCCAATACGCCTACCTTGCAGCCATGCAGACCAGTGGCAGTGCGTGCCAAGCCACCGGTTGGACACCCCATTTTCTGCTGCTAGAAAACGCAGGTGAGCTCGTCGCAGCGTGCCCTGTGTATCTGAAAGACCATTCCTACGGGGAATACGTTTTTGACTGGGCCTGGGCCAACGCCTACCAGCAACATGGCTTGGCGTATTACCCCAAGGCCTTGGTCGCCGTGCCTTTTACGCCCGTGCCTGGGGCTCGACTTCTTGCAAAGCATGCGGCCGCTCGGGCGGCTTTAATTCAAGAGCTCTTGGTTTGGTGCCAAGACCGGCAGCTGTCGTCCTTGCACCTGTTATTCTTATCACCAACCGATGCCAATGCCTGCGCAGAGGCGGGGCTGATGCTGCGCGATACCGTTCAGTTCCATTGGGACAATAGCCTTACCCCCTACCCTGACTTTGATTCGTTTTTGATGACATTGACGCAGGAGAAGCGAAAGAAAATTCGCCAAGAAAGACGCAAAGTCGCAGACGCAGGGGTTCAGTTTCGCTGGCTTCGAGGAAACGATATCCGCAGCGCAGACTGGGACTTTTTTTACCGCTGCTATGAGCGCACCTACCTAGAGCATGGCAACGCCCCGTATTTAAGCCGTGACTTCTTTGAGCAGATGCAAACCCAGATGCCCTCCAACTGGTTGCTCTTTATCGCCGAGCGCAATCAGCAGGCCATTGCCTGCAGCTTGATTGCCTTGTCCGATGGGGACAATGCGGGAGTGCAAGGCAACCCCAAGGTCGCCTATGGTCGTTATTGGGGCGCACTCGAGCGGGTCGATTGCTTGCACTTTGAAGCCTGCTATTACCAGCCCTTGCAATGGTGTATCGCGCAGGGCTACCAGCGCTTTGAAGGCGGGGCGCAAGGCGAGCACAAAATGGCTCGCGCCCTGCTTCCGGTCAAAACACAGAGTGCCCATTGGCTGGCGCACCCGGCGTTTTCAGACGCGGTGGCTCGCTTTTTAGAACGCGAGCAAGAAGGCGTTGGGAACTACCTTGAAGACTTAGCCCAAAGAACGCCCTTCAAGGCTGCCAATCCCCCTTAGGAATTTTCCTTTTGGTAATTGGCAATGCCGTCCATGATTTCTTTTTGAGCCGCCTCAGGGCCTTCCCATCCCAAAATCTTGACCCATTTACCTTCTTCCAGGTCTTTGTAGTGTTCAAAGAAATGGGAAATGGTTTTCAGGCGCAGTGGGTTTAAGTCTTCGGGCTTTTGCCACTGGGTGTAGATCGAAAGAATTTTTTCTACCGGAACGGCCAATACTTTTCCGTCTTGGCCCGCTTCGTCTTCCATTTTCAAAATTCCAATCGCACGGCACGTCACGACCACACCAGGGATCAAGGGAACCGGGGTGATCACCAAGACATCCACCGGGTCTCCATCACCAGAAATGGTTTTGGGTACATAACCGTAATTGGTCGGGTAGTGCATGGCCGTACTCATGAAACGGTCCACAAAAATAGCGCCGGTGGCTTTATCGACTTCATATTTCACCGGATCGGCGTTCATGGGTATCTCAATGATGACGTTGAAGGCGTGTGGAACTTTGCTGCCGGGGGTGACTTTGTCTAGGGACATGAAAAACTCTTTGCTAAAAGTAAGGTGGGAACATAGGATTAACCCTGATTTTACTGACTTGGTACTTGCGTTAGACCTGAATCACGCGCTTTTGCGGCTACATTTCGACTGTTGGCCAATCAACTCCGGGTAGTTTTGAGGTTCGGGGCACTGAGGAAGCAACGCAGCGGGGGCGTCGCTAGCGTTGCCCCCTTCTTCGTCAAACAACCATAAGAGAGATTTTTCTATGACAGGCAACTCAGCATTGATTCTCGCGCTGGGCTGTGGCTTGATCGCCGTGATTTACGGTGTTTGGGCACGCAGCTGGATTCTTTCCCAAGACGCGGGTAACGCCCGGATGCAAGAGATTGCGGCCGCCATTCAAACCGGAGCCGCCGCTTACCTTTCACGCCAATACAAAACCATTGCCATGGTAGGTGTGGTTTTGGCTATCTTGATCGCCCTATTTCTTGACCCCTTGAGCGCTGTTGGCTTTGTCGTGGGTGCGGTACTTTCAGGCGCATGTGGCTTTATTGGCATGAACGTTTCAGTCCGCGCTAACGTGCGAACCGCCCAAGCCGCAACCCGCGGCATTGGCCCTGCACTTGACGTCGCGTTTCGCGGCGGCGCTATCACCGGCATGTTGGTGGTCGGTTTGGGCCTTTTAGGCGTCACCGGCTTTTACTGGTACTTGGTACCCGACGGCGCAGTGACCGCAGCCAAACTCAACCC
>JAIPDD010000086.1 GCA_021737875.1 Sulfuritalea sp. | reverse complement strand
ATACGAGCAAACGATGCCTTGACTGACGAACTGATGTGAGGAGGAATTGCCGGAGAACTTCGACTTACACGAGGTGTCGAAGCGTAGGCGCAGGGATGGTGACGAGGGGATGGGTTTGCGTTGGGGTCAAAGCGACCGATAGCTGATAGATGCCGGAAAACGGAACGAACACGCTCCGCAGGCATAGGTTTATCAGTTGCATCAACACAAACATCTCGTTTCATTCCGCCCCCAGACCGGGGGTCTGGAGACTTTGGGTATTCCGTATCATTGGTTCAATTCGTCGGCTTGACCGCATTGCGTGAGGGCCTCCACTCACATTTGGCGAGTGATTGGCGAACAAAACAACGTGGCGGCATCGACCGGCTAGCGGGCTTTGGGTGGGGTGTGGACTAAACTCCAACTAAATCAACCACTTACGGCAAAACGCTAGTGAAACACATTATAGGGTCCAATCGCACTCCAGCAAAAGCCGACGAATCGGCGGCATCTGGACCCGTGGCGCAATGGCGAACCGTCGAGGAAGATGGTGCAGACCAAAGGCTAGACAACTACCTCATGCGCCACCTCAAAGGGGTTCCCAAGACGCATATTTATCGCATTATTCGCAGTGGTGAGGTGCGGGTGAACAAGGGGCGCGCCAACGCCGATACACGATTGCAGTTGGGTGATGTGGTGCGACTTCCGCCCGTTCGCGTGTCGGAGAGGGCGACCGAAAAAGCCCAAACCATGGCGGAGCACGCCGCGCGATTTGTCCCTGCCAAGGACTTTCCTGTGTTGTTTGAGGATGACTATTTTTTAGCAGTGAATAAGCCCGCTGGGGTCGCGGTGCATGGTGGCTCTGGGGTGAGCTTTGGTGTCATCGAGCAACTTCGCATGGCAAGACCGCAGGCCAAGTTCTTGGAATTGGTTCACCGCATTGACCGAGAAACCAGTGGAATTTTGTTAATCGCTAAAAAGCGCAGCGCCCTGAAAAACTTGCAAGATCAGTTTCGCGACCGGTCCACCGGAAAAACTTACCTTGCGGTGGTTTTAGGACTTTGGCCTGAGAATAAAAAAGTACTCGATAAACCCCTGCACAAGTTTTTAACGGATAGCGCGGAAGGTTTGGGGGAGCGCCGCGTAAAAGTCGTAGCGAAAGACGACCCCAACGGCATGCCTTCGCTTTCTTTGGTGAAGGTGTTGGCAAGGTCCCCGGAGTCGGAGCGTTTTCCATATTCCTTGCTAGAGGTGACGATCAAAACGGGGCGAACACACCAAATCAGAGTGCATTTGTCATCCGAAGGCTTGCCCATTGCGGGGGACGATAAATATGGTGATTTCGAGCGCAATAAAAACTTAGCCAAAGCGGACCACACTGCGGTTTTGAAGCGGATGTTTTTGCATGCATGGCGGATTCAGTTCAAACACCCCGCCACCCAACAAGACCAAGAAATACGGGCAGAACTGGCCCCTGATTTACAAGTGTTCTTGAGGGCTATTCACATGCCCCTAGAATTTTGAAATGAACATCAAACCCTCCGATCCTCGCCCACGCCAGTTTGACTTGATCGCTTTTGATTGGGATGGGACGCTCTTTGACTCCACAGCCATCATTGCCCGTTGCATTCAACGGGCGGTCGAAGATGTGGGCGGGACGGTGCCTACGCAGGAGCAGGCCTCGTACGTCATTGGCTTAGGGCTGATGCAGGCTTTGGCGCATGCCGCTCCGGATGTCCCCAAAGAAAAATACCCTCTTTTAGGGGAGCGTTACAAGCACCACTACACGCTGCAACAAAACGCCATTAGCCTTTTCCCAGGCGTTTTGGAGATGCTCCATGACTTGAAACAGCGCCAACATTTTCTGTGTGTTGCCACGGGCAAAAGCCGTTGGGGTTTGGATGAGGCTTTGCATGCCGTAGAACTGAGAACGCTGTTTCACGCATCCCGCACAGCGGATGAAACGCGAGGAAAACCCCATCCACTCATGCTGCACGAACTCATGGCGGAGATGGGTGTAGCGCCGGAGAAAACCTTGATGGTGGGGGATACCAGCCATGATTTACAAATGGCCATTCATGCAGGGTGTGCCAGTGTGGGTGTGAGCTATGGCGCTCATGCGACGGATGCGCTTGAAGCCTGTCAGCCCTTGCATATTGCCCACTCTGTAGAAGAACTCCACCAGTGGATGCAAACCTACGCCTAAAAGAGACGGTGAACCATGCAAACAAATAACCAACCCATCGCGCTGTGCAATTCAGCGGATTTGGCAGACAGCGGCCTCGCAGTCCCTTTTGATGTGGAGTACCAGGGCCAAACGTGTTTTGCCTTTGCGATTCGCTTTGAAGGCGAAGTCCATGCCTATTTAAACCGGTGTTCCCATGTAGCTATGGAGATGGACTACCAGCCCAATCGGTTTTTTGATGAATCGGGCCAATACCTGATGTGTGCCACACACGGGGCTATGTATGAGCCTGCTACGGGCCAATGTGTGGGAGGCCCTTGCCGCGGCGGCTTGATCAAAATACCTGTGTCTGAACAAGGCAGTGTGGTCCACTGGCATACTGCCCACCATCTCAAACCCGTTCATTTTTGATATGTCCGACATAAATTCCCCTCATACGCCAGCATCTGAACCTGACAAAGTGCCTGAACCCCATTGGGAGCGGCAGAGCCTAGAGCGCCTCATGATGGCCACTTTGGATGAGCAACGGGCCGCTCGGCGCTGGCGCAATGGAATCCGTTTGGCGTGGTTGTTTTTCTTAGCCGCACTGGTGTGGTTGGGGATGGAGCGAGGCACCAGCAATGCGGATATCTCCCGTCCGCATACGGCCGTGGTAGAGATCAAAGGTGAAATTGCCTCGGGTTCTGAAGCCAGCGCAGAGCTGGTAATTTCGTCCTTACGCAGCGCTTTTGAAGACGAGGGCGCCAAAGCGGTGGTCATATTAATTAATTCGCCAGGCGGCAGCCCGGTTCAAGCCGGCATCATCAATGATGAAATTTGGCGTCTGAAGAAGCTCCACAAAAAGCCGATTTACGCCGTGGTCGAGGAAACCTGCGCCTCTGCGGCGTATTACATTGCGGTCTCTGCAGACGAGATTTTTGTCGATAAGGCCAGCATTGTGGGCAGCATTGGGGTTTTGATGGATGGGTTTGGATTCACCGGTTTGATGGACAAGCTCGGCGTCGAGCGTCGGTTGATGACTGCGGGACAAAACAAGGGTTTTATGGATCCGTTTAGCCCCCAAACGGACAAGCAGCGTCTGTTTGCGCAGTCGATGTTGGACCAAATTCACCAGCAATTTATAGGCGCTGTGAAGTCAGGCCGAGGTGCCCGGTTAAAAGAAACGCCTGAAACTTTCAGTGGATTGTTTTGGACCGGACAGCAAGCCGTGGAGATGGGCTTGGCAGACCAATTGGGCAATTTGGATTTTGTGGCACGCGAAGTAGCCAAAGCGCCTGAAATTATTGACTACACCCGCCGCGACAACGTGGCTGAGCGCTTGGTTAAGCGTTTTGGTGCATCAATGGGCGAATCGATTGGCCGCACCATGACAACCGCCCCCGCTTTACGCTAACGGCCAATACAAAAAACGCAAGGTATTTTGTTATCGACTGTCCATTGACGTTGCTGCCAGAGTTTCACTGAACCACTGTGGTGGCAAGCGTTTGACAGGGTTAATCCACTTGCGCTAGCTAAGCGGGTCGTGGGTTGCAGGGTTTGCAGCAAGGTTTGTAGCAAGGCTTGGTTGCGGTAGGGTGTTTCAATCAGTATTTGGGTTTGTCCCGTTTTGAGAGCGTGATTCTCGAGTTCCTTGATGCGTTGGGCACGTTCGCTTGGGGTGGCGGGCACATAGCCGACAAAAGCAAAATTCTGCCCATTGAGCCCACTTCCAGCCAGCGCCAAAAGCATGGACACCGGTCCCACCAAGGCCACTACATCGATACCCAAATCATGCGCGGCTCGCACGACGGAAGACCCCGGGTCAGCCACCGCGGGCATACCGGCTTCGCTGACCAAGCCCATATCATGACCCGCTAGTGCGGTTTGAAGTAAATAGCGTGCGTCAAATTCACCCTGGTGGTCCCCTTTTTTATGGACCTCGCGGGGCAGCTCTTGAAGATCGAGGCTTTGCAACGGAGCCGCCAATGGCGTGATTTCTGCAATCCGTTTTAAATAAGCCCGAGTCGATTTGGCGTTTTCACAAATCCAGTGTTGCAGTCCGGCGGCTACGCTCAGGGTGGCCATGGGCATGGATTGGTCAAGAGGGCTCTGTTGCGCACATCCAAAGTCCAGAGGAGCCGGCACCAGGTACAGTTTTCCAAACCTTGAGATGGGATGGGGGTTCATGGTGCACCCAGCAAAGAAATACCTGCAGCGCGAAGCATGGCACTGGTGCGAATCAATGGCAGTCCGATCAGGGTTGTGGGGTCATCGCTTTCAATGCTTTCGAGCAAAGCAATGCCAAGCCCCTCGCTTTTTGCGCTTCCAGCACAGTCATAGGGCTCTTCCAAAAGCAGATAGTTGGTGATCTCGAGGTCGCTGAGCGTTCTAAATTTCACGGCAACAGGGACCAGCACATGCTCACAAAACCTGTTTTCTAGACAGACCACTGCCACAGCTGTTTGAAATAGCACCGTCTGCCCCCGCATCGCTTGCAGTTGCTGCATTGCACGGTCAAAATTCCCAGGTTTCCCAAGCGCCGTGCCATGCAGATCTGCAACCTGGTCACAGCCAATCACGACGCTTTGCGGGTGCAGTTTTGCTACGGCCTGGGCTTTGCTAAGTGCCAAGCGTGCAGCAAGCGCAGCGGGAGATTCGCCAGCCAGGGGTGATTCATCGACGTGTGACGGCACAACGGCGAATGGCAGCCGCAAACGGGCCAACAATTCGCGCCGGTAAGCCGAAGTAGAGCCTAGAACAATGTTTCTTTGGTGAAGGTGCCGCATGACGCGATTCTCTTACACTGCGGGCATGAACCCAGAATTTTCGGCCAAAAGTCTTTCCATTTCTGCCTTTGCTAAAGCAGCGGCTGCGTTGAGCGGTGCTGAAAAACTCAGTAACTTCAGTCGTTTAATGGAAGAGTCGGACGCCACTTCTTTGAATGCAGAGGTGCATTTCCAAGCACAAGGCGAGATGCGGCCCGATAGCGCTGGCGGTTTTTCGGCCTGGGTGCGATTACAGGCGCAGACCCGCTTGCCGATGGTGTGTCAGCGCTGCATGGGGCCGGTGGAAATGGAGGTCCAATGTGACCGCACGTTTCGTTTTGTGGCGACAGAGGCGTTGGCCGAAGTGGAGGATGAAACCTCAGAAGAAGATGTCTTGGTGATCAGCAAGCACTTTGATTTGCTGTCTTTGGTCGAGGACGAACTCCTCATGGCGTTACCTGCAGCCCCCAAGCACCCCACCTGCCCGCACCCTGTAAAACTGAGTGTGGCAGACACTGATTTCATTGCAGAAGAAGCCGATAAGCCCAACCCCTTTGCGGTGCTAGGGCAACTTAAAAAAGGTGCTGTGGATTGATCACTGGGAGAGGGATAGGAATGGGGCTGGTGTTGGGCTATAATTGAAGGCTTACCGCGTGATTTACAACGCCTTTTACCAACCCATTTAGTGTTGCAACCTGTGCAGCACCCTTGCTCAGGAGCCCATCATGGCAGTTCAACAAAACAAAAAGTCGCCTTCCAAGCGTGGAATGCACCGTTCACACAACGCCTTGGTCGTGCCAGGTATTGCTGTAGAACCCACCACTGGCGAAATCCATTTGCGTCACCACATCAGCCCTACGGGTTTTTACCGCGGTCGCAAGGTCTTGAAGACAAAATCTGAAGCGTAAGCCGCCGATTTCGCAAAAAGCCCGAAGCTGCAGTGACTGTAGCGTCGGGCTTTTCGCATTATCGAACGCTGTTTTCAACTGAATTAGAGCGCAAGACGCCATGATCACAATTGCAGTGGACTGTATGGGGGGAGATCATGGGCCCAAGGTCACCTTGCCGGCTTGCCGACAGTTTTTAGATGCCTACCCGGACGTGAGCTTAATTTTGGTCGGGTTGCCTGCCGCGTTGCAGCATTTTTCGCACCCACGCGCGACCATCGTGACAGCCAGTGAAGTCGTTGAAATGGACGACCCCTTAGAAGTGGCCTTGCGAAAGAAAAAGGACTCCTCCATGCGGATTGCAGTGGAGCAAGTGAAAGAAGCCAAAGCGCAAGCAGCCGTTTCAGCAGGCAACACTGGTGCTTTGATGGCAATTTCTCGTTACGTTCTCAAAACGATAGACGGAATAGAGCGTCCGGCGATTGCAGGACAAATTCCTAATGCGCTCGGGGGCGCAACCACCATGCTAGATCTCGGTGCCAATGTGGATTGCTCGGCCGCGCATTTGCTTCAATTTGCAGTCATGGGTTCCGCGTTGGTCTCGGTTTTGAAAAACGAGGCTTCACCGACGGTGGGCCTTCTCAACATCGGAGAAGAGGCCATTAAAGGCAACGAGGCCATCAAAAAAGCAGGCGAACTTTTGCGCCAAGCGGCCCAATCGGGAGATTTAAACTTTTACGGGAATGTGGAAGGCAATGACATTTTCAAGGGAACCGTCGATTTGGTCGTATGCGATGGTTTTGTTGGAAATGTGGCTTTAAAAACGAGCGAAGGTTTGGCGAGCATGATTGGCGGATTTTTGAAGGCGGAATTTTCTAAAAATCTTTTTACCAAGCTAGCGGCCGTTGCGTCTTACTCCGTTTTAACCGCACTTAAAAACCGGGTGGACCACCGCCGCTACAACGGTGCTGCACTTTTAGGCTTGCGCGGATTGGTGTTTAAAAGCCATGGCTCGGCAGACGAAATGGCCTTTTCCAACGCCTTAAGCCGAGCGTATGATGCTGTAAAAAACGATTTGCTGGAGCGCGTTCGTGTGCGTATTGCACATGCAGAACCGCTTCTGACGGTGGCTGAAATTGCTCCATAATCTGAAGGTTTATTCATTCCATTCATGAGTCTTTATTCACGCATTACCGGCACCGGTAGTTACCTCCCCCCGAGAAAATTAAGCAACGCTGATCTGGTCGCTGAACTTGCTGCGACAGGCCTTGAAACCTCTGACGATTGGATCGTGGAGCGCACCGGTATTCGTGCCCGCCATTTTGTGGCAGATGGTATTTTTAGCAGCGACCTGGCTTTTGAAGCTGCAAAAAATGCATTGCAAGCCGCCAACCGGTCGGCAAAAGACATAGACCTCATCATTGTGGCCACGTCAACACCAGATATGGTTTTCCCGTCTACGGCGTGTATTTTGCAGAATAAATTAGGAGCCAACGGCGGCATTGCTTTTGATTTGCAGGCGGTGTGTACGGGTTTTGTCTATGCCTTAAGCGTAGCTGATGCAATGATTAAAACGGGGGCAGCCCAACGTGCCTTGGTCGTCGGCGCTGAAGTCTTCTCGCGCATCCTTGACTTCAAAGACAGAACGACTTGCGTGCTTTTTGGTGATGGCGCAGGCGCTGTTGTTTTAGAGGCCTCAGATGCCCCGGGAATTTTGGCAAGTGATCTTCACGCAGACGGTAAGCATGTGGGAATCCTGTGTGTTCCAGGCCATGTCGCAGGCGGCGCTGTCGCTGGCGATCCCGTTTTAAAAATGGATGGACAGGCGGTCTTTAAGCTGGCTGTTGGGGTGTTAGAAGATGCAGCCCGCGCCGCTTTAAGCAAAGCCGGCAAAACTGAGAACGATATTGATTGGATGATTCCTCACCAAGCCAATATCCGAATCATGCAAAGTACCGCAAAAAAACTCAAGCTACCGATGGATAAAGTGATTGTGACGGTGGACCAGCACGGTAACACCTCTGCCGCTTCTATTCCACTGGCATTAGATTACGGCGTTCGAAGCGGAAAAATCAAGCCAGGTCAAACTTTGCTGCTTGAAGGCGTTGGGGGTGGATTCACCTGGGGCGCGGTTATTCTGAATCTTTGATGGACGTCGCATGAAACCGTTTGCATTTATTTTTCCTGGGCAAGGCTCACAGTCTGTTGGCATGCTCGATGCGTGGGGTGATCACCCCGTGGTTGCGGAGGTCTTGCAAGAGGCTTCACAGGCGCTAGGCGAAGATGTAGCCAAACTCATCCATGAGGGTCCCAAAGAATCCTTGGCCTTAACGACCAATACCCAACCGGTGATGTTGGTCGCAGGTGTTGCGGCCTATCGGGTGTGGATGGCGGAAGTGGGTGTGGCGCCTATTGCAGTGGCTGGGCATTCGCTGGGTGAGTATTCGGCTTTGGTGGCTGCGGGTGTTCTGACACTAAGCCAAGCAGCGCCTTTGGTGCGCTTGCGTGCCCAAGCCATGCAAGATGCCGTGCCTGTGGGTGTTGGCGCGATGGCAGCCATTTTGGGGATGGAGGCACAGCATGTTATCGAAGGCTGCGCTGAGGTTACGCATTCTTTTGGCGAAGGCGCTGCCGAAATTGTGGAAGCGGTGAACTTCAATGACCCAGCGCAGACAGTAATTGCTGGAAGCAAGGCGGCAGTTGAAAAAGCATGTGAAGTCCTCAAAGCCAAGGGTGCAAAACGCGCTTTGATTTTGCCTGTTTCAGCACCGTTTCATTCCCGTTTAATGCAACCTGCGGCCGAGAAATTACGCAGCCGCTTGTTGGAAATTCAAATTGCTGCGCCACAAATCACATTGGTTAACAATATTGACGTTGCTGTCGAGACTGATCCGGATCGCATTCGCGATGCACTCTACCGGCAAGCCTTTGGTCCGGTTCGCTGGGTGCAATGTATACAAGCGCTCGAGGCGCTTGGCGTGTCCGAGTTGGTGGAGTGTGGCCCTGGTAAGGTTCTGACAGGTATGGTCAAACGTATTGCGCCAGCGCTAAACAGTTTTGCCTTGTTGGACCCAGCCAGTCTCCTGGAAATCAAGAAAGCATTGTCATGAATACCCTTCAATTTGCAGGCCAAGTGGCTTTAGTCACCGGTGCATCGCGTGGCATCGGCGCTGCGATTGCTTTGGAGTTGGCCAAGCAAGGCCTCAAGGTCGTAGGGACTGCAACGACGCCAGAGGGCGCAAGCAAGGTCAATACTGCGCTCGCCGGACATGCAGATTGCCCTGGCCGGATACTTGATGTCACCGATGGAGCTGCAGTAGAGGCCTTGGTGGATGCCGTCACTAAAGAGCTCGG
>JAIPDD010000085.1 GCA_021737875.1 Sulfuritalea sp. | reverse complement strand
AGCCTTCGATTATGACACACTTTTGAGGCGCTTTAGAAAAATATGATTTTTTCTTGTCATTTCTCTTGCTCTACTCCCCCAACTCAAAAACCAAAGCCTAATCATCAGGGAAGCCTGCCAGTATAAACCGGTTTTATTCATACACGCAAGTTGAAAAAAGAAAATTACTGAAGGTGTTTGCGACCTTTTTATACACACAGGCGAAATATCCCAAGAGAGTGATGTTTTGCTCCGCAGAAAACACACTTGGGACTCTACAATTTTGAACGCTGCGTGAACCATTTCATTGAGCAAGGCTGTTGGTCGCCACGCCTTTGACTACCTGTTGCTACATCAACCCGTTAAAGAAAGCGCCTATGTCCCTACAGCCTCTAGCCAAAAAAACTTTTGGAACCATTCATGAACCCGCGCGAACAATAGACGTTGTACATCGCACGGATGTTTTGGTCGTAGGCTCAGGTCCTGGCGGACTGGCTGCTGCTTTAGCCGCTGCACGAACGGGCGTGCAGGTGACTTTGGTAGAGCGGTTTGGCTGCTTTGGTGGCAATTTAACTGCGGTAGGCGTTGAAGGCTTTGCGTGGTACCGCCATGAACAAACTGTGGAAGCCAATGGCATTGGGCGTGAGTTTGAGGAACGGGCCAAGGCCATGGGAGCGGCCGTACCTGAAGTGCAATCACTCTCCTATGAAATTGATTCAGAAGGTTTCAAACTGGTCGCTGACCGATTGGTCGAAGAAGCAGGGATTCACGCCATGCTGCACCGCATGTTCGTCGCGCCACTCATGGAAGGCGACACCATTATTGGTATTGTGGTTGAGTCTAAAGCAGGCCGTGAAGCCATTTTGGCGCAGCGCGTGATTGACGCCACAGGTGATGCAGATATCGCCCACAGAGCAGGTGCACCCACATTTCAAACACCGCTTGAGCATGTGCAAGCGGCTTCCGTCATGTTTCACCTTGCTGGGGTGGATAAAAAAGAGTTTTTAGCTGGTGTGCGTGCCGATCCGCAAACCTACAAGGACTGGTCTACGGGCGAATGGGAAATAGAAACATCGGGCAAAGAGGATGCGATGTTTTCTCCTTTTTTGGCGAAACCTTTTGCGCAAGCTATTCGCGACGGGGTCATTCCAGCACATTTGAATACGATTGGGGGCACCTGGGGTGCTATTCATGACACAGGCGAGCTCACCTACATGAATTTAGTGCATCTTGCAGGATGCGATGGCACCGACCCAGACAGCATGACCCACCACGAAATCGATGGGCGTCGGCAAGCGATGCTGGCTATTGAAGCGCTGCGACGCTACACCCCAGGCTGCAGCCAAGTTCGCCTGCGCAACTTTGCCATGACCATCGGGATTCGAGACACCCGAAAAATTGATGCCCTGTACAACATGACAGAGCACGATGTGAGAGAACAAGCCAGGTTTGATGACACCATCGGTATTTACCCAGAGTTCATTGACGGGTATGGCGTTCTCATTTTGCCGACCACCGGCCGGTACATGCACATTCCTTACCGAAGCATGCTACCTAAAAAAGTAAAGAACCTCCTTGTTGCAGGCCGCGCCATTGGGGGCGATCGTATTGCACACGCAGCGACTCGTAATATGGCTTGCTGTGCTGTTGCGGGCCAAGGCGCAGGAATTGCTGCGGCTTTGTCCGTCAAGGCGCAGGTGGGGCTGGACGCGGTCAATATGGCCCACATCCAAAAGGAGTTAGCAAAGCAAGGTGTTCGCTACCTCTAAAAACATACAACACGCCATCGCCTCCTACAATGGCCCGCATGGCACAAACTTTTGATATTTGTATACGCGGTGCAGGCATCGTGGGTCGCAGTTTGGCACTGCAACTCGCTTCTAAGCGCTTGCGTGTAGCACTGGTTGAAACGCAATCCGAGGGAACGCTGGCCAATACAACGGGTGAAGCTATCGCCGACAGCCACAGCGATGTTCGGGCTTATGCGCTGAACCAAGCCTCGCGCGACTTGTTAGAAGGATTGCGCTGCTGGCCAGACGATACGCATGCAACAGCCGTGTTGCAAATGGCAATTTTTGGTGATGGTGAAGGCTCGACCAGGTTTGATGCGGCTGATCCATCCACCTCCGCCCTGAATTGGATTGTTGACGTTCCAACTCTAGAGAAAAATTTGCGTGAAGCCGTGGGGTTTCAAAGTCGGATTGAGGTCGTTCAATCACCCCAGCCTGCGACGTTGACGGTGGTGTGTGAAGGCAAAACCAGCCGAACACGCGAAGAATTTGGAGTCGAATACACCACAACCCACTACCCGCAATGGGCACTGGCCGCTCGCGTTCAATGCGAAAAACCGCATGCACAAACCGCGCGCCAATGGTTTAACCAACACGAAGGACTTGGTGAAATTCTGGCCCTGCTCCCTATGGGAGGAGCCACAGGAAACACCTGCGCTTTGGTGTGGTCTGTCAGTCCTGAACGTGCCCGGACTTTACAAACGCTCGCGCCTTCAGAATTTTTGCAGCAGTTGGGGCTTGCAAGTCACAGCAGCTTGGGTGAGATGCAGTTAACCAGCGAACGCAATGTGTGGCCGCTGATGCACGCATGCGCGGACCATTGGTGCGGTACGGACACGCATGGGACCTGGGTTCTGGCCGGCGATGCCGCCCACGCGGTTCACCCTTTGGCTGGGCAAGGTTTGAATTTGGGTTTGGGTGACGTGGCAGACCTTGCCAGTCGGATTGACACGCGGGCTTTTTGGCGCAGTGTGGATGACATGCGGCTCCTTCGTCCCTATGAGCGGGCACGCAAGGCAGAATTTGCGCTTATAGGATCGACCGGGGATGCGATTCAGCAGATTTTTTATCCGAACCATCCTGCGATACAGGCCCTGCGCAATTGGGGTCTACAAGCCTTCGAGAATAGCGGTCCGTTGAAATCATGGATTGCCAAGCGCGCCATGGGGCATCGCCATTGAATCCATTGTCCTGAATTCTCTTCTTCAAACATTACCTATGCCAAGTCTGAACAAAGTCTTATTTACTGCGCTGATCACAACGCTGTGTTTTTGCGCGTTTGCGCAAGAGTCCGCAATACGTAAAAACATTGCCGAGCGTATTCCTCAGCTCAAAGCCATTGATGAGGTCAACAAAACACCGATTCCTGGAATTTTTGAAATTCGTGTCAATGGAACTGAAATTTATTACACCGACGCCCAGGCCAATTATTTGATTGAGGGTCATTTGATCAACACACGGCAGCGCCGCAACCTCACCGAAGCGCGCATTGAAAAACTAAGCACCGTTAAATTTGACACGCTTCCAATGAAGGATGCATTTACGATCGTGCGCGGTAATGGCCAACGCAAATTGGTTGTTTTTGAGGATCCCAATTGTGGTTACTGCAAACGTTTTGAAAAAGACCTGCAAAAAGTAGACAACGTCACGGTCTACCTGTTTTTGTATCCCATTTTGGGGCCTGACTCTATGGAAAAGTCCAAAGCGCTGTGGTGCGCAAAGGACCGCGGCGCGGCTTGGCAAGATTGGATGCTGCGCGATCAAATACCGCCCAGCGCCTCTGCGATGTGTGATGTCACCGCCCTCAACCGAAATGTTGAACTGGGGCGAAAGTACAAAATCAGCGGTACACCCACTTTGGTGTTTGTGGACGGCTCACGGGTACCCGGCGCCATTGACAGTAAAAAAATAGAGCAACTACTCACCGAAGCTGGCAAAGGAGGTTGACCATGGCGGTCGTTCATTACTGCATTGAAGCAGCAGACCTGCACGCCCACCTTTGGCGCGTGAAAATGACGATTGAACTTCCAGCAGCCACACAAATCCTTTCCTTGCCTGTATGGATACCGGGAAGTTATATGGTGCGCGAGTTTTCTAAGCATTTGCAAAGGCTCGAATGCAGGCAAAGCCAGCGCAAACTCCAGATCCAACAACGGGACAAGGCGAGTTGGGAAGTGGAGTGTGAAGGCCCAGTCGCCTTGGAAGTGAGCTACGAGGTCTATGCCTTAGACAACTCCGTGCGAAGCGCTTGGCTTGACAGTTCACGCGGATTTTTCAACCCAACCAGTCTGTGCCTGATGGCGCAAGACCTGACAAATGAACCGCACACCTTGGAGATACGCAAGCAACCCACCACCCAACATTGGCGTGTTGCCACCGGCTTATCGTCGGTTAAAACCGACAAGCAAGGCTTTGGTCTCTACAGCGCCCCAGACTACGATGCGCTTGCCGATTGTCCAATTGAAATGGGCGAATTTTGGAGTGGTGAATTTTTAGCCTGTGGAGTCAAGCACCGCTTGGTAGTCGCAGGCGCACTGCCCTCTTTTGACAGCGCACGATTACTCAAAGATACGCAAAAAATATGCGAAATACAACTGCAGTTTTGGCACCAAGAGGGGCTCTCTTCTACCAAATCCTTGGTCTCTAAAGCGCCCTTTTCTAGTTACGTTTTTTTACTCAATGCTGTTGATGACAGCTATGGCGGGCTAGAACACCGAAACTCTACGGCATTGATCGCTTCCAGAAAAGACCTTCCAAGGCAAGGCGACACCAAAACCAGCGAGGGTTACACCACGCTTTTGGGCTTGATCAGCCACGAGTACTTTCACACCTGGAACGTGAAACGCTTACGCCCAGTTGAATTTACACGGTATGACTACACACAAGAAAACTACACCCAATTGCTGTGGTTTTTTGAAGGCTTTACCAGCTATTACGATGATGTATTGCTAAGGCGCTCGGGCTTGATCGACGATGTTGGCTATTTCAAACTGCTGACCAAAACGATGAACCAAGTTTTTCAGACACCAGGTCGGTTGGTGCAGTCGGTGGCCCAAGCCAGCATGGATGCTTGGGTGAAGTATTACCGCCAAGACGAAAACACGCCCAATGCGACAGTCAGCTACTACACCAAGGGTGCGTTGATCGCAGCGTGCTTGGATCTCAGCCTACGGCACAACACGCCAGTGACACTGGACCACATCATGCGAGGGCTGTGGGTGCGGTGCAAAGCCGGGCCCATGACAGAAGAGGACCTTTTGGCAGTGTTACTTGAAAAAACAGGCCGGTCCTGGCGCAAAGAAATAAAGTCTTGGGTTCACACGACCAAAGACTTGCCCATCAAAGCATTGCTGATACCTCAGCAACTCCAAGTCCTAGAAGAACCGGCGCAGATAGCGCAATGCCTGGGCTTGCGAACGGTTGACTCCAACGGCGCAGTGCATATTAAAGTGGTTCTGCGCGGTGGAGCAGCTGAAGCGGCTGGGTTTTGCGCAGGCGATGAATGGTTGGGTGTTGAAGTGGGCGATCGTGCGCAGGCGAGCGCATGGCGCATCACCAAGATCGAAGACCTTCAGTCTCTTTGGGCCGACCAGCGGAAAATGACTGCCATCGTCGCACGGGACAAACGGTTGATGCGCTTGGCGTTGACGGTACCACCCACTACAAACACCTTGCGCATCCACAGTGCCAACCGCAAAACAAGCCCAAGCCAAGCCCCTTGGCTATAGGGCATCGCCGTTTTCAAACCCACCTACACACTATGAACTACGAACTCATCACCACGCGCATTGAAGGCGAAAAAGTGGCCGTTATCACCCTCAATCGTCCCAAGCAACTGAACGCCTTGAATGACGCATTGATGGATGAACTCGGTGATGCCTTGAAACATTTCGATGCCAACGCCAATATTGGCTGCATGGTCATCACTGGCAGCGAAAAAGCCTTCGCCGCAGGTGCGGATATCAGTGCGATGGCGAATTACAGTTTTGTCGATGTGTACAAATCTGACTACATTTCACGCAACTGGGAGACGATTCGTACCATTCGAAAACCGGTGATTGCTGCGGTCAGTGGCTTTGCTTTGGGTGGCGGCTGCGAGCTGGCCATGATGTGCGATTTCATCATCGCAGCCGATAACGCCCGGTTTGGCCAACCCGAGATAAAAATTGGTGTCATCCCAGGCGCCGGTGGCACCCAACGCCTTCCACGTGCTATCAGTAAATCCAAAGCCATGGACATGGTGCTGACAGGACGGATGATGGATGCCGCTGAAGCCGAGCGCGCTGGCCTGGTGAGCCGCGTGGTCCCATTGGCTAATCTCATGGAAGAAACACTGGCAGCCGCACTCATGATTGCAAGCTATTCACAATTGGCAACCATGGCGGCCAAAGAAAGTGTCAACCGCGCCTTTGAAAGCAGTTTGTCGGATGGGGTGATGTTCGAGCGCCGTCTCTTTCATGCTTTGTTTGCAACCACAGACCAAAAAGAGGGCATGGATGCGTTTGTCAATAAACGCCCTGCCCGCTTCTCCAACCTGTGACAGAACCCAGTCCAGCGCAAGGCTTGGAAGATTTTTTTAGCTATAATTTCGTCCTCTGGTGATATAGCTCAGTTGGTTAGAGCGCAGCATTCATAATGCTGATGTCGGTGGTTCAAATCCACCTATCACCACCAAATATGCCAATAAAGGGCGCTGCAAACGTAGCGCCCTTTTTTTATCACCCACAGCCTCTGGAAAAATACCATGATCCGCTGCAATTGCTTCCTACATTCAACATAACGATAAAGAGCACCCTATGGCCAAAAAAGTCTTTATCAAAACATTCGGCTGCCAAATGAACGAGTACGACTCGGACAAGATGGCAGACGTGCTGCGTGCCGCCCAAGGCTATGAAAAAACAGACGATGTAGAACAAGCCGATCTGATTTTGTTCAACACCTGTTCGGTACGCGAAAAAGCACAAGAAAAAGTTTTTTCTGACTTGGGTCGTGTCAAACACCTGGCCAAAAAAGGCGTGCAAATTGGCGTTGGCGGCTGCGTTGCCAGCCAAGAAGGGGCAGCGATCATTGCGCGAGCGCCTTATGTGGACGTCGTTTTT
Organism: Sulfuritalea sp.; assembly: GCA_021737875.1. Taxonomy (GTDB): domain Bacteria; phylum Pseudomonadota; class Gammaproteobacteria; order Burkholderiales; family Burkholderiaceae_C; genus Allorhodoferax. The sequence continues at coordinate 2,345 of JAIPDD010000085.1, read as the reverse complement.
GGTCCGCAAACACTCCACCGCTTGCCTGAATTACTCAACCAGCGCCGACTAAAAAATCAACCTCAAGTTGATATCAGCTTTCCAGAAATTGAGAAATTTGACCACCTCCCCCCTGCCAAGGTGGAAGGTGCCTCCGCATTTGTGAGCATCATGGAAGGCTGCTCCAAGTATTGCAGCTACTGCGTCGTTCCCTACACCCGGGGTGAGGAGGTCAGCCGCCCATTTGAGGACGTCTTGGTGGAAGTGGCTGGACTGGCAGATCAAGGTGTAAAAGAAATCACGCTTTTAGGACAGAACGTCAACGCTTACCGCGCAAAAATGGTGGGTGAAGCCCAAGGGCTTGGCAGCGACATGGCAGACTTTGCCACGCTACTGGAATACGTGTCAGACATTCCTGGGATTGAACGCTTGCGCTATACCACCAGCCATCCCAACGAGTTCACGCCTGCGTTGATCGCAGCCTATGACAAACTTCCTAAATTGGTCAGCCACTTGCATTTACCTGTGCAACATGGATCTGACCGCATACTGATGGCGATGAAGCGCGGATATACCGCCATGGAGTACAAAAGTACAGTGCGCAAACTTCGTGCTATCCGTCCTGATATGTCCATGAGCAGCGACTTCATTGTTGGATTTCCAGGCGAGACACAAGAAGACTTCGACAAAATGATGCGGCTCATTGACGATGTCGGCTTTGACAATTCATTTAGCTTTATTTTCAGCCCCCGCCCAGGCACTCCAGCTGCCAATTTGGCCGATTCAACGCCGCACGACGTCAAATTACGCCGCTTGCAGCATTTGCAAGGCGTGATCAACGAGAGCATCACACGAATCAGTGACAGCCGCTTGGGAACCATTCAGCGCCTGTTGGTTGAAGGCCCCTCCAAACGCGACGCAACTGAGCTCATGGGACGCACCGAGTGCAATCGGGTCGTCAACTTTGCCGGTCACAGCCGCTTGGTTGGACAGCTTGTGGATGTGAAAATTACCGAGACGCGGACCTACTCTTTGCGGGGTGAAGTGCTCACGAACGCGATTTAAAATGGCATCTTCGGCATGCCCTTCATGCCCCCCATGCGTTTCATCATTTTCATCATTCCCCCGCCGCTCATTTTTTTCATCATGCCCTGCATTTGCTCAAATTCCTTGAGCATACGGTTAACTTCTTGAACTTGAACTCCAGAGCCCGCAGCAATGCGGCGTTTGCGTGTGGCCTTAATCAAATCAGGCTTGCGCCGTTCTAAGGGCGTCATGCTGTGGATGATTCCTTCTTTGCGGCGAATATCTTTTTCAGCTTTTTCCATGTCGACCTGACCTGCTTTGGCAGCCATGGCCGCTGGCAATTTATCCATCAGGCTGGATAAGCTCCCCATTTGTTTCATTTGCTGAATCTGACCTAAAAAATCATTGAGGTCAAAACCAGCACCGCTTTTTACTTTGGCCGCCAGTTTTTGTGCCGCCTCTACGTTCACACCGGCCGTGACCTGCTCAACCAAGGCCACGATATCGCCCATACCCAAAATACGGCCAGCGTGGCGTTGGGCATCAAACACCTCTAGGCCGTCTAACTTTTCACTGGTACCGGCAAATTTGATGGGTGCGCCTGTAATTTGACGCACCGACAAAGCTGCACCGCCGCGTGAATCGCCATCGGTTTTGGTAAGAATAATGCCAGTAAGTGGCAAAGCATCTTTAAAGGCTTTGGCGGTATTGATGGCATCTTGGCCTTGCATCGCATCCACAACAAACAAAGTCTCAACGGGAAGAAGTGCCGCATGCAGGTCTTTGATCTCCGCCATCAACACATCGTCTATTGCCAATCGGCCCGCAGTGTCAACAAGAAGCACATCAAAAAAATGCTTCTTAGCGTAGTCCAATGCAGCCAAACCAATATCGACTGGCTTTTGCTCGGGCGTGCTTTCAAACCATTGCGCACCGGCCTGGGCCGTCACAGTCTTGAGTTGTTCGATGGCGGCAGGTCGATACACGTCCGCAGACACAGTAAGTACTTTTTTCTTGCGCTTTTCAATCAAGTGCTTGGCCAGTTTGGCCGTTGTGGTCGTTTTACCCGCCCCTTGTAAACCCGCCATCAAGATGACAGCAGGAGGTTGGGCCGCCAAATTGATGTCGCTCACTCCTTCACCCATGGTGGCGGCAAGCTCTTGATTGACGATGCTCACCATCAATTGACCCGGCTGCAAGGAGCCTAATACTTCTTGTCCAAGTGCTTTTTCTTTGACCCGGGCAATGAAATCACGCACCACGGGCAAGGCAACGTCAGCCTCCAGAAGCGCCATGCGGACTTCGCGCAACATATCTGCCACGTTGTCTTCTGTGATGCG
>JAIPDD010000084.1 GCA_021737875.1 Sulfuritalea sp. | reverse complement strand
ATTCGCGGCGCAAGTTGGGGTCTTTCAAAAAGACGCCACGCATGACTGAGTTGATCATCTTGCTGTCCATGTCTTTCACACCACGCCAAGACATGCAGTAGTGGCTGGCCTCCATCACAATGGCCAAGCCATCGGGCTGGGTTTTTTCTTGAATCAGATCGGCCAGTTGAACCACCGCCTCTTCTTGAATTTGGGGACGGCCCATGACCCATTCGGCCAAACGGGCGTATTTACTCAAACCGATGACGTTGGTGTGTTCATTGGGCAACACACCAATCCAAATTTTTCCAATCACAGGGCAAAAATGGTGGCTGCAAGCGCTGCGCACGGTAATGGGCCCGACGATCATGAGCTCGTTGAGGTGTTCCGCGTTGGGGAATTCAGTGATCGCAGGGGCTGCGACATAGCGTCCGCGAAAGACTTCGTTGAGGTACATCTTGGCCACGCGCCGCGCGGTGTTGCCCGTGTTGTGATCGCGCTCTGTGTCGATCACCAAACTGGTCAAAACGCCGCGCATTTTTTCTTCTACTTCGTCAAGCAAAGTTTCTAGCTCGCCGGGGTGAATAAATTCTGAAATATTGTCGTTGGCGTTAAAACGCTTGCGAGCCGCGGTGATGCGTTCGCGAATTTTGACGGAAACAGGGGTTCCAGCGTCGTCTTCGGTTGAATTCATGAATTAATTAATTTTGCAAAATGACCAAAGAATGGTACCAGCCTTTGAAAAACCAAGGTTTGGCAGGCACCAATTGTCCTGACTGGCGACCAAGTTCCTGCTTCAATAGCGTGAGCCCATTAAAAACAAGACCAATCGCACCAAGCCCAAAGCCACCCGGTCTAACAATCGCGCATGCCAAGCACGCTGTTTGTAGCCTTGGGGGTCCACCCGAACCGATTGCTGATCCAAGGCGCGCAATACGCCCGCTTGAAGGGCCAAGGCAAACGTGGTGTCTTCGACAACGACGTTGGCTTCATGGGCCAACAGCATGCTTAAAGGGTCGAGGTTGGAGGAGCCCACGGTAGCCCAGTGGCCATCCACGACGGCCACTTTGGCGTGCAAATACCCAGCGGTGTATTCATAAATTTCAACCCCTGCATCCAGCAAGGCGCCGTACACCATGCGCGCACCATGGAGTTGAATGAAATACTCGTAACGCCCTTGCAAGAGCAAGCGCACACGCACCCCCCGCTTGGCCGCATGAATCAGTGCATGGCGTAATTTTCGGCCTGGTAAGAAGTAGGCACTGGCAATCAGCACCTCCTCACGCGCTTCTCCAATGGCTTTTCGGTAGGTACGCTCAATGCTGCTGCGGTGAAACAGGTTATCGCGCAGTGCCAAAGCAGCCCAAACAGCGTCTTGTGAATGATCGACTTTGCTCAGTGTCGATGCAGCAGAACGTTGGCTCAGGACCTGTTTGAAAGTTTGACCTAGCTTTTTCCATTGCAAATGCTCCATTTGTTGGCCCACTTTGACGTGCAACCAAAATTGCTCCAATGTGCTGTGCGCCTCCTTCACCAGCGGCCCGGTGACTTTGACAGCAAAGTCAAAGCGTGGACTGCTCAGCGCGCCATGGTTCAGGTCCACACAGTCATCAATCACATTGATACCGCCACAAAAAACGTGAACGCCATCGACCACGCACAACTTCCGGTGCAGACGGCGCCAGCGCAAGGGCAGCACCACCCCGATCCACCCCAGCGGCAAAAATCGGTGCCACTGGACTCCTGCTTCTTCGAAACGCCGTGACCAAAGCTCAGTTAATGGCGGTGTGCCGATACCGTCCACCATCACCAAGACCGACACCCTTCTTTGCGCAGCCCGAATCAAAGCATGTGCCACAGACTCACCCGTGGCATCAAAATTAAAAATATAGGTTTCCAACCGTATTTCGGTTTGGCTGGCATCGATTGCCTCAATCAATGCGGGGAAAAAATCGGCGCCTCCACGCAACAAACGAACCGCGTGGCCAGGCGATAAATGCACCGTTTTCATAAGTCAAACTCTGCGATCAAAGGAAGATGGTCTGACATCTTCGCCCAAATGGCTCCCTTGCGAACCTCTACCCGCAAAGGTTGCAAACCCCGCGCAAACACATGATCCAACTGCACCAAAGGCAAGCGCGAGGGAAAGGTAGCGGCCCGTTTGTCATGACAAGCAATCAGGCCTGCGGCGTGAAACTGGGATTGAACTCTGCTACTCCAATCGTTGAAGTCGCCGGCCACAAGCAAGGGGGCATCGGACGGGATTTCACGTGCAATAAAACGGCACAACTGCGCCATTTGTCGAATACGGCTAGAGCGGATAAGCCCCAGATGCACCACCAACACATGGACACTTTGTCCATGGATCAAAACTTCAGAGTGCAAAAGGCCCCGCTGCTCAAACCGGTGGTCTGACATGTCTTCATGCTGGTGCGTTAACACGGGCCAACGCGACAACATGGCGTTTCCATGCTCGCCGTGTCGGGTGACGGCATTAGTTTGGTAAACCGCTGCGTACCCTTCAGGGGCTAAAAATTCTGCCTGACCCATCGCAGGCCAATGGCGAAAGTACTTTTCTTCTCGCCGGTGTAACTTGCGAACCTCTTGCAGACAGACCACATCTGCGTCAAGTTGCTCAACCGCGTGGCCTAGATTGTGAATTTCCAAGCGCCTGCCCGGGCCCATGCCTTGGACCCCTTTGTGAATGTTGTAGGTCACCACCCGAATGGTGTGGGTCAAGTGGGGCTACCTATGCAAGTGAGTCGCAACAAGGGAGGGGCGGTTATAAAAATGGAATCAAAAAATCACTGGCACAATGCAGACAGTTGTTATTTGTGCGTCACACAGTAATGGCTCGAATATAACTGGCAATCTGCCAGTGGCATCGGGAGAGACTTCCCAACCTCTGCAAAGAGGCCTTAGAAGCGCCGAAGGAGCAACCGCCCCGGAAACTCTCAGGCAAAAGGACCGATGCTGCTTTGATCTCTGAAGAGCTTCCGAGCCTCACGTCGCTCGGTGCACCGAAGGAGCAAGTCTGCCCATGCCCAAAGGCTCGGCCGATGAATCTCTCAGGTCCAAAACAGAGGGGGCGCCTGACCTGCATTCATTTGTAGGCGGGTTTGACCCTCTTGGCGTTTTTTGGACACACTCCCATGAAATCAATTGCAATCATTGGCGGCGGAATCACCGGCGTCACCACCGCCTATGCCTTGGCCAAACGCGGCTTTAAAGTGACCCTCATCGAAAAGCACCGCTATGCGGCGATGGAAACATCGTTTGCCAATGGCGGGCAACTGTCTGCCTCCAACGCCGAGGTGTGGACACATCTCTCCACCATCGTCAAGGGCATTAAATGGATGCTCAAAGCCGATGCGCCTTTGCTGGTCAACCCCAAACCCAGTTGGCACAAACTATCGTGGTTTGCACAGTTTGTTTGCAATATTCCCCATTACGAGCGCAACACGATTGCCACCACCAAGTTGGCGATTGCAGCGCGGGAGCATATGTTTGCGTGGGCAGCGCAAGAGAATATTGATTTTGACCTCAAACAACAAGGCATCTTGCACATCTACCGCGACAAAGCAGGGTTTGACCACGCCGCTCAAGTCTCTAAGCTCTTGGCCCAAGGCGGCTTAGAGCGCCGCGCTGTGAGTCCTTCGGAGATGAAGTCAATTGAACCGGCTTTGGCAGGAAACTATTACGGTGGCTATTTCACGGCCAGCGATTCCACGGGCGACATCCATAAATTCACCACAGCCATGGCCGCTGCCGCTGCCCGTTTGGGCGTGGTGTGCCTGTATGAGCAAGACGTCAAAAGAGTGCGTCAACACGGCCTAGAAATTCAAGTAGAAACCCAACACATGGATAGCCTGCAGACCTTGCTTTTTGATGGGGTCGTCGTGTGCGCAGGCACCGCCAGCCGTGCGATTGCGGCCCAACTGGGCGACCGCGTCAACATCTACCCCGTGAAAGGTTATTCCATCACGGTGAATTTGCCCGATGCACGCAGTCAAGCCAGCGCCCCGAGCGTGAGCCTGCTTGACGACGAAACCAAACTGGTGACCAGTCGCTTAGGGGTAGACCGCTTGCGGGTTGCAGGAACGGCCGAGTTCAATGGCTTTAACCAAGACATTCGCGCTGACCGCATTCGCCCTTTGACCGATTGGGTGGCGCAATGCTTTCCGGGGGTGAGCACCGAAAACGTCATCCCATGGGCTGGGCTGCGGCCGATGATGCCTGACCTCATGCCCCGGGTGGGCCGAGGAAAAGCGCCCAATGTGTTCTACAACACGGGGCACGGCCACCTGGGTTGGACCTTGTCTGCAGTCACGGCAGAAATGGTGGCCAACGTGGTGCTAGGAGCGCTTTAACAACAGCTAACATCGGGAAATGCCTGCGACTTCGAAGCTCCATTCTTCACCAGCCCAAGGACTCCAGGTCTGTGATCTGACTTGGAGCCCTGGCGGGTCAAGCCTCTTTGCCCATTTGAGCCTGGATTTCCCGCTGGGCGTCACCTGGGTGTGTGGCGGCGAAGGTTGTGGCAAAACAAGTTTGCTGCGACTTTTGGCAGGTGAGGTGCAAGCCCACAATGGAAGCATCACAGCCCCAGGATCTGTTTTTTGGGCTGACCCGCACTCCGATGCACATGAGGGTGCAAGCGCCCTGGCCTACTTTGCGTCCATGCAGGCGCGATTAGGGCTATGGAATGCAAATCGACTGGCCTATCTCACTGACGGCCTTGGTATCACAGAGCACCTCCACAAAGCGCTCTACATGCTTTCTACTGGTACCAAACGCAAAGTGTGGCTGACGGCTGCCTTTGCAGCGGGCTGCGCAGTGACGCTTTTAGATGAGCCCTTCGCAGCTTTAGACCGCGCCTCGATCGCCTTTGTAAACCAACAGCTGCAAGCGGTCCATGCCCAACGCCAAGGCATATGGGTGGTGGCCGACTACGATGCGCCAGCCCCATGGACATCTGCCGATATTTTTCAATTGGACCGTTCACTATGAGTACTGTGGTTTTATTCGCCGTATTGGCCTTTGTTCTTCAAATGCGCAATTCTTGGGAACAGCGCAAACGTTTGCTGCACCTGGGGCATTACCTTCGCAATTTCGACATTGAAAAGCTCATGGAAAGCCTAACCGAAGGCTACTTGCGCGCACTCGGAGAAGATGATGCAGATCGCCGAATGCAAATTTGGAACATGCTCGAGCAAACCGAACAGAACTTAAACGATCAATTCCATCGATTTGTGGATGCTTTTGCGCAGGCCGATGCCCAAGCCAGCCAGGGCAGCACGCTCCCCTTAGCCCTGCCTTTTGCACTGGTTTTCGCCCCAAGCGCCACCTTTGATATGCGGCAATTGCTCAAGGTACATGCCCAAGGCATCGATGCGACACTGACCAACGCCGAAGGACTGTCGCACCGCGACAAGGCATTTCGACTGTCAGCGGAGTTGTTTTTGATGCAACACAGCTGCCACTGGTTTTGTAAATCCAAACTTGTCGCTTCAGCGCGCATGCTATCGCGCCATAAAACACACTACGCCCAATTGCTCAACTCGGTGCGCCCACAAACCCGACAGGCTTATGCCCGTTTGATGCGGGTCTAGAAAGGGGTTAAGCGGCTTTGGCCGCGTCTGTGGTGCGCAAACGGATATGCAACTCACGCAACTGCTTTTCATCCACCGGGCTGGGCGCTTGCGTGAGCAAGCACTGGGCGCGTTGGGTTTTGGGAAAAGCAATCACGTCGCGAATCGACTCGGCGCCGGTCATCAGCGTCACGATGCGGTCTAGACCAAAGGCCAAGCCGCCGTGCGGAGGCGCGCCGTACTGCAATGCGTCGAGCAGGAAGCCAAATTTGAGCTGGGCTTCTTCAGGGCTGATTTTCAGGGCATCAAAGACTTTTTGCTGGACATCCGCGCGGTGGATACGCACCGAGCCGCCACCCATTTCCCAACCGTTCAAGACCATGTCGTAGCCTTTAGAGATGCACTTCTCGGGTGCGGTGACCATCCAGTCTTCGTGGCCGTCTTTGGGCGCGGTAAAGGGGTGGTGGGTTGCGGTATAGCGCTGGGCTTCCTCGTCAAACTCGAACATGGGGAAGTCGACCACCCACATAGGACGCCAACCGGTTTCAAACAGGCCGTTCTTTTTACCGAATTCGCTGTGGCCAATTTTGATGCGCAATGCGCCTATGGCGTCGTTGACGATTTTGGCTTTGTCAGCGCCAAAGAAAATCAGATCGCCGTTTTGTGCGCCACTGCGCTCAAGCACTGCGTTCAAAGCTTTGTCGTGGATATTTTTCACAATCGGTGACTGCAAGCCATCGCGGCCTTTAGAGAGGTCGTTGACGCGGATATAGGCCAAGCCTTTGGCTCCGTAAATTTTGACAAACTCGGTGTAAGCATCAATCTCACCCCGGCTGATACCGCCGCCTTCGTCCGAGCCGTGGGGGATACGCAAAGCCACAACCCGGCCCCCTTTCATGGTGGCCGCGCCAGAAAACACTTTGAAATCCACATCGGCCATGACGTCCGTCACCTCTGTGAATTCCAACTTCACGCGCAGGTCCGGCTTGTCTGAGCCATACAAATGCATCGCATCAAAATACGTCATCACGGGGAACTCGCCCAAGTCCACTCCAATCGTGTTTTTAAACACGGTCGTGATCATCCCTTGGAACATGTCGCGAATTTCTTCTTCACCGAGAAACGACGTTTCGATATCGATCTGGGTGAATTCAGGTTGGCGGTCGGCACGCAAGTCTTCGTCTCGGAAGCACTTGGTGATTTGGTAGTAGCGGTCAAAGCCGGCCACCATCAACAGTTGTTTGAACAACTGGGGTGACTGGGGTAGGGCAAAAAACTGCCCGTCGTGCACGCGGCTAGGCACCAAGTAATCACGCGCACCTTCGGGGGTGCTTTTGGTCAGCATCGGGGTTTCAATGTCAACAAACCCGCTGGCGTCTAAAAACTTGCGCACTTCCATGGATACGCGGTAGCGCAGCATCAGGTTGTTTTGCATGTAGGGGCGACGCAAGTCCAAAACCCGGTGGGTCAGGCGCGTGGTCTCCGACAGGTTTTCTTCGTCAATCTGAAACGGGGGCGTGACTGACGGGTTGAGCACAATGAGTTCATGGCACAAGATTTCAATCTTGCCGCTTTTCAGCCCCTCATTGACGGTACCTTCTGGGCGCGCGCGGACCAAGCCTTTGATCTGCACACAAAACTCATTGCGCAGCCCTTCGGCGACTTTGAACATGTCGGCACGGTCAGGGTCGCAAACCACTTGGACATAGCCTTCGCGGTCACGCACGTCCACAAAAATGACGCCGCCATGGTCGCGCCTGCGGTTGACCCAACCGCACAAGGAGACGGTTTGGCCCATGAGGGCTTCGGTCACAAGACCGCAGTAGTGGGTGCGCATTGCCATAGCTTGCTCTTTCATGTGCCCTGGTGGGCCAACAGTTAAGGGGTAGGAAGGGAGTTCACAGGAACCGCACTGGCGGCCTGCGGATGTACCGAAGGCGGCACAGATCCCATGGAAATCACATAGGTGAGGGCTTCATCCACGCTCATATTGAGCTCAATCACTTCAGAGCGAGGCAGCATCAGAAAATAGCCGCCCGTGGGGTTGGGGGTGGTGGGGACATACACGCTGACCAACGCACCTGGAAGGTGATCGGCCACTTCACCGCTAGGGACACCGGTTTGAAATGCGATGGTCCAAGCACCAGGGTAAGGAAACTGCACCAACAAGGCGGTACGAAAGGCATTGCCGTTGCTCGAGAACAAGGTGTCAGAGACTTTTTTGACGCCGTTGTAAATCGACCGGACAAATGGAATAGTGGTAAACATCCGGTCCCATTGCTTGAGCCACCAGCGCCCCGCTACGTTAGAGACCAAAGCGCCCGTGAGCAACATAAAGCCCAAAACCAAGACCACGCCCAGCCCTGGAATGTGCTGCAAACGCGCAATCGACACGCCAGCCGCGTCCGAACTCACGGCTGCCAAAGCCGACAACAGGCTGCCAAAGAGACCATCCAAGATCCCAACCAACCACAGCAAAACCCAGATCGTGATGGCCAAAGGCAACCACACCATGAGGCCGGTAAGCAGGTATTTTTTGATAGGCACGGTAAGTCCAGTCTTTGGAATAGGTGGAGGCAATGCTAGGGGCTAGCCGAAGGCGTGCTCGCTGGCGTCGAAGCAGGTGCAGGAGCAGCAGCCGAGGCACTTGGAGAAGTACTTGGAGTAACACTTGCTGAAGCGCTCGCACTTGTCTCAGTAGAACCCGCGCTCGCAGGCGGCGCGTCCGACGCAGGGGCTGATGCGCTGGATTCAGCGCCAGCAGCGGGCGCCTTGGCAGCGTCTCCCCCGCGAAAATCTGTCACGTACCATCCCGAGCCCTTGAGCTGAAAACCCGCCGCAGTGACTTGCTTTTGAAACGACGCTTTCCCGCATTTGGGGCAGTCCGAGAGGTGGGGGTCGGAGATTTTCTGCAACACGTCTTTGGCGAATCCGCAGGACTCACATTTGTAGGCGTATATAGGCATGTCTAAAGAATCCCTAAGGGTCAGATGGCAAAGCCTACGATTATAAGTTGCCGCCCCAAACTAGAAGTAATGCGCTGGCATTAGCAACTGCGCCACGAGCACCCCAATCGCAAAACCGATAACCGTGTAAATCACAGCGCGTAGCACCCGGTTGGTTTTTTGCTGCTCAGCCAATAGCTTGGCCAACAAGTCCTTGGTCTGTGCATCTGAGCCTGCGCCCTTCAAATACGCATGCAAAAGCAGGGGCAACTCTGGCAGGAGTTTGGCGTAGCGCGGGGCCTGGGCTTTGAGCTCCGACCACAGCCTTTGGGGCCCCACTTGTTTGAGCATCCATTGTTCTAAAAAGGGCTTGGCAGTTGCCCAAAGGTCGAGATCGGGGTCCAATTGGCGTCCAAGCCCTTCGACGTTGAGCAGCGTTTTTTGCAATAAAACCAACTGTGGCTGAATTTCTACGTGGAAACGCCGCGAAGTTTGAAACAAACGAAGCAACACCAGCCCCAGTGAAATTTCTTTCAAGGGGCGGTCGAAATAGGGCTCACAGACAGCGCGCACAGCGGCTTCGAGTTCATCCACCCGGGTCGCAGCGGGCACCCATCCGGACTCAATGTGCAATTCAGCAACCCGTTTGTAATCTCGGCGAAAAAAAGCTACGAAGTTTTGGGCCAAATACTCTTTATCCACCGCAGTCAAGGTGCCCACAATCCCAAAATCCAAC